>NZ_JAGGQW010000035.1 GCF_018613065.1 Bacillus sp. ISL-7
CCAATATTCGGGTTATAGTTCAGAAAAGGAATCAGGGTCTTCATTAGCCAACATATGTTAATCGTTCACGATTTTTAAAGACGTGGTCAATTGTCCCTCCGCCCAGACATTCATCGCCATTGTAAAAAACAACGGCTTGTCCTGGAGTGATGGCACGAATCGGCTCATCAAAAACGACCTCAACTTGAGCATCTTCTAAAAGACGCACGGTCACTTTATGGTCTTCCTGACGATAGCGGAATTTTGCCGTGCACGTAAATTCAGCTGGCTTTTCTCGGTCCGATACCCAGCTTACTCCGACAGCAGTAATGGAATCTGAATATAGTTTTTCATGATGAAAACCTTGGCCCACATAAAGAACATTTCTTTCTAAGTCCTTACCGATGGCAAACCACGGTTCACCCGCTCCACCAATTCCTAAGCCATGTCTTTGACCGATCGTATGATACATTAACCCCTCGTGCTTGCCCTTGACCTCACCATCGAACGTCTCCATGTTTCCTGGCTGAGCCGGCAGATATTGACCTAGGAAATCTTTAAAATTTCGTTCCCCGATGAAACAAATCCCTGTGCTATCTTTCTTTGTAGCAGTGGCAAGATTCGCTACTTTGGCAATTTCACGAACTTTTGGTTTTTCAAGATTACCTATCGGGAACATAACTTTACTAAGCTGCTCCTGCGTCAACTGGTTCAAGAAATAGGTTTGGTCCTTATTTTCGTCAAGACCGCGGAGCATCTTATATTCTCCATCACGATATTCAACTTGTGCATAATGACCAGTAGCCAGATAGTCCGCACCTAATTTCATTGCATGCTCTAAAAAGGCTTTAAATTTAATTTCCTTGTTACACATTACATCCGGATTAGGTGTCCTGCCTGCTTTATATTCTTCAAGGAAATAGGTAAATACCTTGTCCCAATATTGTTTTTCAAAATTTACCGCATAATAGGGGATCCCGATTTGATTACAAACGCGAATGACATCCTCATAGTCTTCGGTTGCCGTACAAAAACCGGTATCATCCGTGTCATCCCAGTTTTTCATAAAAATTCCGATGACATCGTAGCCTTGCTGCTTCAACAAAAGTGCTGCCACAGAAGAATCTACTCCCCCTGACATTCCAACAACAACCCTTGTGTTTTTTGGATCTTTTCTTTCCATTGATTTTCACCTCTCTTATGCTGCAAAGTCGTCGAAGATTTATTTTTTCAGACGAGTAACAACTTTAGCTGTTTCCTCAGCCGCCTTGATTACTTCCTCGGTAGTCGTATTAAAGCCAAAGCTGAAACGAATCGAATTAGTTAATCGTTCTGATTGTTTCCCAAACATGGCAACAAGCACGTGGGAAGGTTCAATTGAACCCGCAGTGCATGCTGAACCGCTCGAAACAGCAATTCCCGCTAAGTCGAGATTCACTAGCATCGCTTCCACACTTGTTCCAGGAAAGCTTAAGTTTAATACATGTGGTAATGAATATTCAAGCGATCCGTTTCTGTCAAATTCTACATCTAACTGACGGAGCCTTTCCATCAAGGTCTTTTTCAAATCAAAGAATCTATTACGCTTAGCTGTACGATCTTCATTTGCAATCAACACAGCTTCATGAAATCCAACAATCGCCGCAATATTTTCCGTCCCAGCACGTCTTTTTCTTTCTTGCTCACCGCCGAAGGAACGAGGAGACAGCTTCACATTGGACCTGGAATAAAGAAATCCTGCTCCTTTAGGCCCGTTTATTTTATGGGCAGAGACAGATAATAAATCAATCTGGCTTTCATTGACATCAATGTTTTCGACGCCGTAAGCCTGAACGGCATCGGTATGGAATATCGCTTGATGATCTTTTAATAACTGTCCAATCTCGGTAATTGGTTGGAGTGTGCCTACTTCATTATTACCATACATAATCGACACCAAAATGGTATCTTCCCTTAAGGCAGCACGAAGTTCAGTCATTGATATTCGCCCTGTTTCATCCACAGGTAAATACGTGACTTCAAAGTCCATTTTTTCTAACTTTTTGCACGCATGAAGAACCGCATGATGCTCCGCTGCGGAGGTAATAATATGCCTGCCATTTTGCTGATAGGTTTCCGCAACCCCAAATAACGCCATATTATCTGCTTCGGTTCCTCCACTTGTAAAAATAATCTCGTTTTCCTTTGCACCAATGCTGTCCGCTAGCACCGCGCGAGCTAAGTCAATCGAGTGCCGTGCTTCCCTGCCAAAAGAATGGATGCTTGAGGGATTTCCGAAAGTAGATTTCATCACCTCGAGCATTTTTTCAATAACCCTTGGATACATGGGAGATGTAGCAGCATGGTCGAGATAGATTCGTTCCACATTTACACCTTCTATCAAAATAATTCTCCAATGTTACTTTTTACCCTAAATATAAAACATATAACCATCCGGCTCTTCATCATTACTATGATTTGCTAAATCTTCTAACGTAGTGTTTTCCAAAACATCTTTAATAGCATCCCGAATCCGAATCCACAGCTCCCGTTTGGCCGGTTCTTCATCTTCAATACCTTCAACAGGTGTGATCGGTCCTTCTAGGACACGAATGACATCCCCTGCCGTAATTTTAGATGGAATGTCTGTTAAGATATAGCCACCGTATGCACCCCTAATGCTTTTTACTAAACCTGCATTACGCAATGGGGCAATTAATTGTTCCAAATAATGTTCCGATAAATCATTTGCTTGCGCAATCGTTTTTAATGAAGTCGGGCCCTCACCATGTTTTTTAGCAAGTTCAATCATGATCGTCAGACCATAGCGACCCTTTGTTGAGATTTTCATACCGCACCTCTATTCATATCTATATTAAAAATAAAAATCCTTAGTAATTTGATAGGCATTAAAATTATATCATATTCTTCTTTAATATGCTTTTTCAAGGAAAAATGATAATGTAAAGCTATACATAATCTAAATGACAATAGAAAAACCTTTTTTTGGAGAGATGTAACATGCAGCAAAAGCCTTTAGCCTTTCGGATGCGGCCTCGAACGATTGATGAAGTTGTCGGACAGGAGCATCTGGTAGGTGCAGGAAAAATAATTTCAAGAATGGTGAAGGCCAAACAGCTGACCTCGATGATCTTGTATGGACCTCCGGGTATTGGCAAAACTTCGATTGCCAGTGCGATTGCCGGCAGCACAAAGTACGCCTTTCGAACACTGAACGCGGTGACGAATAATAAAAAAGATATGGAAATTGTTGCTGCTGAAGCAAAAATGTCAGGAAAAGTTATTCTGCTCCTCGACGAAGTCCATCGTTTAGATAAAGCAAAGCAAGACTTTTTATTACCTTATTTAGAAAATGGAATGATTGTATTAATCGGTGCTACGACTAGTAATCCCTACCATGCCATCAATCCTGCGATCCGGAGCCGCTGTCAGATTTTTGAGTTAAAGCCGCTAACTCCGGATGAAGTCAAGCAGGCCTTGATTCGTGCTCTTGAGGATGACGAACGCGGTTTTGGTAAATTAAGGGTTGAAATTGAGGATGCCGCGTTAATGCATTTTGCACAAGGTTCGAATGGTGATGTAAGGAGTTCTTTGAACGCACTAGAATTAGCAATCCTTTCAACAGATAAGGATGAATCTGATATCATCCTTATCAATGTCGAAACCGCCGAAGAATGTTTGCAAAAGAAAAGCCTTGTTGCCGATAAAGACGGGGATGGCCACTATGATGTCTTGTCAGCCTTTCAAAAGTCGATTCGGGGCAGCGACGTCAATGCTGCTCTTCATTATCTAGGCCGATTAATTGAGGCCGGTGACCTGCCGAGTATCAGCCGCAGATTGATTGTCATCGCCTATGAAGATATCGGACTAGCCAGCCCACAAGCCGGCGCGCGCACGTTAGCGGCGATTGAAACCGCCGAAAGAATTGGTTTTCCAGAGGCAAGAATTCCACTTGCAAATGCCGTGATTGAACTATGTTTATCACCAAAATCTAACTCGGCTGTCTTAGCCATTCAGGCCGCGCTCGAAGATATTCAAAAAGGCATCGTCGGCGAAGTACCTGACCATCTAAAGGATGCCCATTATAAAGGGGCAAAAGAGCTTGGCAGAGGAATTGACTACAAATACCCACATGACTATGAAAACGGCTGGGTACCGCAACAATATTTACCCAACAAATTAAAACACAAACAATACTACCAACCAAAGAAAACCGGAAAATTCGAGCAGGCACTTGCAATTGTCTATGAGAAACTATCAAGGAAGAAATAATAATAAGGGTGTCAGGCACCATGTGAAAAATTCACATGGTGCCTGACACCCTTTTCTTTATCTAGGCAGCCACGTCTCGTTTTTTAAAGACAAGAAAGGCTAATAATTGGAATATTACAAAGTAGATGAGGAGCATGATGACTGAAAATGACATCGACATTCCTTCCATCATGGGTGTACCGTCCACATATTGCATTAAGTCGGTGTTGGCAAACAAGATGTATTTAGCCCAGCTAAATTTTATCGAAAGCAATACTGTAAATTGAGCCCCTGTGAATAACAAAAATAATGATAAGCCAATTGCTAGAGAACTGTTCCGGAAAACTGATGAAATCATAAACGCCATCGTTGCAAGCATTATCGTGTCAATGGATCTAAACCCATAATAATTCATTAGATAAACAATGATATTTTGCTCCGTTACCTGCCCATTGGAATAATTCAAATATGGCATAGGATGGTCAGGCGTTCCAAACAGGATGGAACCAAGTAAAGTAGAGAATGCAAATAGGATGGCCAACATCAGCAACGCAAACAACATAACGGTAAGATATTTGGATGCTAAGATTTTGCTGCGATTTATCGGCCGGATTAATAATAGCTTGATGGTACCCCAGTTGAATTCACTCGCAACAATCCCTGCCGAAATAATTATCGTAAATAATCCTGCTAGGATAATCAGTTGTGAAGCGTCTTTCACGAACGTCCAGACATTATATTTTTCATTATAGGGAATATGATGCTTTATCCGGTAGTCATTAATAGCAATTTCTTCCTTATAAAACTGCTTCTCCAGCTTCGAATTGCTTTGCTCCAACTGCTTCTTTAGTGCATCATTTTCCTGCTGTAAAGTTTGTTCCCAGTTTTTATCGAGGTTGAAATCCTGTTCCTGGTATTTGTGAAAAATACCAAAAATAGAAATGATAACAACCAGGATTGAAATCATTACATACGTTCCAGGGCGTCTAAAAATTTTCATCCATTCATTTTTAATTAAATTAACCACGACTTGGCGCCCCCTTTTCGGTGGTCAGTTCAAGGAAGCGATCTTCTAAAGTCTTGGCTACTTCTTTGATCGCAAAAACTTGAATATCCTCTGAAACAAATGTTTTCACTAGATTCGGAATTTCTTCTTTTGGAAGCTCCACATTTATACCATTCCTTGAACGGTTTGCTCGAACATTGGGATAGTGGGTCTCCAAAAGAGCCAAAGCCTTATCACTAGGGGCCACTTCGAGTTCATAGGTCATTTTAGTTTCACCGTTGACTAGCTCGTGAACAAGCTGCACATCGATCAAGCGCCCATTTTGAATAATCCCAATCCGGTCACACATCATTTCCATTTCTGAAAGCAAATGACTTGACACGATCACGGCTAGGTTTTTTTCACGTGCCAGGAGGCGGACATAGTCACGAATTTCCCTTATTCCAGCAGGGTCTAAACCGTTGGTTGGTTCATCAAGGATTAACACCTGTGGATCATGCAATAGACACTGCGCTAACCCTAATCTTTGTCTCATACCCAGGGAGTAGGTTTTTACCTTGTCATTTATGCGGTCAGTTAATCCCACAAGTTCCACTGTTTCGGCAATCTTCTCCTTGGAAATTCCTTTTGACATTCTTGCATAGTGGACCAGATTTTGATAGCCAGTTAGAAATTTATACATTTCCGGATTTTCAACAATCGCACCAATATGCCGCACCGCATCTTCAAAATCACTTTTAATACTTGAACCGCCAACACTGATATCACCTGCTGTTATACCCATTAAACCAACTATCATTCGAATAGTTGTAGTTTTCCCTGCTCCATTTGGACCTAAAAAACCAAATACCTCTCCTTTATTTACTTGAAAGCTAATATTATCTATTATTGTTCTTCCTTTAATTACTTTTGTAACATTTTTTAACTCAACGATTTTTTCCAACCTCTCACTCCTCTCAAGTATCCTCACCTAGTTTATCTTATTGCAGAAGTATTTACCTCATAATAGGGTTATTACCAAAAATGATTTCGGCAAATTTTAACAAAATATTCATATACTTTCCACTAAAAGTACCCTCTTTTTTGTAAAATAAGATTAGGTTCTATTAAAATGAGAGGAAGTGGACTATGGCATTAAAGTCTCGTTGTGAGTCGAAGGAATTAAAAATTATGAGATCTTTAAACATACGAAGTAATTTATCTCCAACAGAAAAGAAGTACTTTTTTAAGCTTGAAAAAGGATACCAAGGTGAATTTATGTTTGATCTGTTAACCGAAAAGCTTCAAGGTGATATGTTAGTAATAAACGACTTGTGCCTTGAAATTAACGACACTGTGTTTCAAATTGATACTTTAATCATTGCTCAAGATAGGATCTATCCATTTGAGGTAAAAAACTACTCCGGAGATTATTATTACGACACTGAAGGGTTCCATAAAATATTCGGGACAGTTATAACTAATCCATTAGACCAGATAAGACGCAGTAAATTATTACTCCTCCAGTTGCTTCAAAATCTTGGCTATAATATACCCGTTGAACCAACCATCATTTTTATTAACCCCGAGTTTACCTTATATCAAGCGCCTCTTAACCAGCCGATTATTTATCCAACTCAGATTGATTGTTTTATGAAAAAGTTTGATGGGACACCGTCAAAACTAAATGACAGACACAAAAAGTTAGCGGACCGATTAATATCTTTACATTCGAACGAATCACCCTATGCAACCCGATTACCTACTTATGAATATCGAAAACTTAAGAAAGGTATGGCTTGTAAAAAGTGCGACTCATTGATGATTTCTGGTGAGGATAATATTATTGTTGTGTGTAAAAAATGTAGGTATGTAGAAACGGTTGAATCAGCAGTACTACGTAGTGTCGTGGAACTAAAGTTCCTTTTCCCAGATATAAAAATTACTACTGTTTTGGTTTATGAATGGTGTCACGTAGTAAAGTCTAAAAAGATGATTAGAAGGGTACTAATGGAAAATTATAAAGCAATAGGGTATGGTCGATGGTTCTATTATGAATGAAGTGTGGATTGTATCTTAAATTGAGAAAAACATTTATCATAAATACCCTTTCCTTCTTTTATTAATAAGTTTGGTCACTTAGTGGATCCTAAGTGACCATTTTCTTTTGCTCTTCATATTTACAGTCACATAAAACATAAGATGTTGCCATCCCATCGTTCTTTTCACGGGTTCGGTCACGTAGACGGTTCCCTAACATCCTTTTATGAATGGTTCCGGTCACATAGAGCCCTCCTACGTTACCCTCTCATCCTTTTTGGAACGGGTTCGGTCACGTAGAACCCTTCCTACGTTACCCTCTCATCCTTTTTGGAACGGGTTCGGTCACGTAGACCCTTCCTACGTTACCCTCTCATCCTTTTTGGAACGGGTTCGGTCACGTAGAACCTTCCTACGTTACCCTCTCATCCTTTTTTGAATGGTTCCGGTCACGTAGACCCTTCCTACGTTACCCTCTCATCCTTTTTGGAACGGGTTCGGTCACGTAGAACCCTCCTACGTTACCCTCTCATCCTTTTTGGAAGGGTTCCGGTCACGTAGAACCCTTCTACGTTACCCTCTCATCCATCTTTGAACCATTTCGGTCTCGTAGAACCTTCCTACGTTGCTTTTTCCATTTATCCCGAGTTTAAGTAAGCCTTGTACCTACTTCGTAAAAAAAATAACCCTAAACGAATAAAAGTTTAGGGCCCCACTATAACGCTTATTTCTCATCAGATACTCGTTGGATTTTT
This sequence comes from Bacillus sp. ISL-7, assembly GCF_018613065.1. Next base: position 8,011 of record NZ_JAGGQW010000035.1, read on the forward strand.
ATGCTGCTTAATAATTGTCTTACCACATAGCTTGCCATGATCAGACCTGCTGCAGATGGAACAAAGGCATTGGACGCTGGAGGCATCTGTGCTTTGCGGATAGGTGCATTTTCATTGCCGACTTCCTTTTTAATATCCTCACGAATAACTATCGGACTTTCATCGGAAAAAACAACCGGAATCCCTTTATGGATTCTTTCCTTGCGCAGCTTCGTGCGGATGACTTTTGCAATCGGATCCGTATGAGTTTTCGAAATATCAGCAATCTTAAAACGGGTTGGGTCCATTTTATTGGCTGCTCCCATACTTGAAATAATTGGGATATTTCTCTTCAAGCATTCCTTCATTAAATGAATTTTATAGACAATCGTGTCAGAAGCATCGACGACAAAATCCAAATTATGGCTAAAAATCTGTTCATATGTCTCTTCTGTATAAAACATTTTTAATGAAATGACTTCACAATCTGGATTGATATCTTTGATCCGCTCTTCCATAATCTCTACTTTAGGTCGACCAACAGTTGAAAGCAAAGCAATCAGCTGTCGGTTGATGTTGGTAATATCAACATCGTCTTTATCTATTAAAATTAACCGGCCAACGCCAGAACGGGCCAGGGCTTCAGCAGCAAAGGAGCCTACCCCGCCGATACCTAAAACAGCAACCGTGCTATTTTTCATAATATCAAGGCCTTCTTTGCCGATGGCAAGTTCATTACGTGAAAATTGATGCAGCATTATGTTCACTCCAATATATTAAATTCGTTAAGTTTCTTTTTCCCGATTAAAAATATATCATACACTCCATTAAAAACAAGTATCTTGATAGGAATAATAAAGTTGGAAAGCAAAATAAAACCTCCCGCAACGTTCAGGAGGTTGATTTTAAGCAAATAGAAAAGAGTCCCAATTATGCCGTCACTCTTAATTCCTTAGTTTTGATCCCGCCCTCAGCAGGTGGGTGTCCTGTTCCCGAAATTGTAAGTCCCCTTACCCGTATAAGGGTGAGGCATTTACGCAATCAGGAAACTCTAGACTCCCGTATAAATAATGTTCGGTCAAAACTTCAGGCAACGCAACGTACATTTCAGGACTCTTCTTTGATGCTTTTATAATAGCATATTAAAAATCGGTATTCAAGGTTTCATGAAAGCGATTTCCTGCTATTTTTTGACATTTAGTGACAAATTTAATTCCTTTAATTGCGCCTCAGAAACTTCACCAGGAGCGTTCGTTAACAAGCAGCTTGCACTTGCGGTTTTTGGAAAAGCAATCGTGTCCCTTAGATTCGTACTGCCAGCAAGCAGCATGACTAATCTATCAAGACCGAGCGCGATACCGCCGTGTGGAGGTGTCCCATATTCAAACGCATTTAACAAGAAACCAAATTGTTCCTTTGCTTCTTCAGATGTAAACCCAAGTACGCTGAACATCTTTTCTTGGATATCACGTTCAAAAATCCGGAGTGACCCTCCGCCTAGTTCATACCCGTTTAAGACAATATCATACGCTTGGGCACGTACTTTTGAAGGATCTGAATCTAAATACTCTAGATCTTCTCTAAACGGCATCGTAAACGGATGATGGGCAGCGTAATAACGGCCATCCTCTTCATCATACTCAAGAAGCGGCCAGTCCGTGACCCATAAGAAATTGAACAAACTTGGATCAATTAAATCTAAATCTCTAGCTAGCTTTTGTCGAAGTGCACCTAAAGCATCGGCGACAACCTTCTTCTTATCAGCAACAAAAAGTAGCAAATCTCCAGCAGAAGCTTCAAGCGTACTCGTAAGTGCCTTTGTGTCTTCTTCAGAGAAGAATTTTGCAATCGGACCCTTAAGCCCATCTTCGTCCACTTTAAGCCAAGCAAGCCCCTTCGCGCCATACACAGCAACGAAGTCTGTTAAGGCATCAATGTCTTTACGAGAGTATTTCTCAGCCGCACCTTTTACATTGATCGCTTTTACTTGACCGCCATTTGCCACTGCCGAAGCGAATACTTTAAAGCCTGAGTCCTTGACGATTTCTGAAAGATCGACAAGCTCTAGTCCAAAACGAGTATCAGGTTTATCCGATCCAAACCGGCTCATTGCTTCGTCGTAAGTCATGCGTGGGAAGGCAGCAGGTACGTCTACTCCTTTTACTTCTTTCATTAACTTCGTCATCATTTTTTCCATCATACCCATGATATCTTCTTGGCTTAAAAAGCTGGTTTCAATATCGATTTGTGTGAATTCCGGCTGACGGTCGGCACGTAAGTCCTCATCACGGAAACAGCGCGCAATTTGATAATAGCGTTCAATTCCCCCCACCATAAGTAACTGTTTAAAAAGTTGGGGTGATTGTGGTAACGCATAGAATTCTCCCGGATGAACACGGCTTGGCACTAAATAATCACGTGCACCCTCAGGCGTACTTTTTGTCAAAATGGGTGTTTCAATATCTAAAAAGCCTTCACCGTCCAGGAAATCCCTGATCTGCTTTGTTACTTGGTGACGCATTTTTAAGGTTTCAAAAATCACCGGACGGCGGAAGTCTAGGTAACGGTATTTTAACCGAACATCCTCTGAGGCATCGGTTTTGTCAGAAATCATGAATGGCGGTGTTTTCGCTTCATTAATGATCGTTACTTTTTCCGCTTGCACTTCAATTTTACCTGTTTTCAAATTATCATTGAAGGTTGCCTCATCGCGGGCTACCACAGTACCCACAATATCTAAAACAAATTCGTTACGGATCTTTTCAGCAATTTGCAACGCTTCTTTAGATAAATCAGGGTTAAACACTACTTGAACAACTCCTGAACGGTCGCGAAGGTCGATAAAAATTAATCCGCCTAGGTCGCGTCTTTTTTGGACCCAGCCTTTCAAGGTTACTTTTTCACCAACTGCTGATTCAGGTATTTCCCCACAAAAATATGATCTGCCAAACATAAAATATCCTCCCCTTATTCCTGCAACTCTTGGAATTGTTTAATAAAAGTTGCTAAATCGATTTCTACTTGCTCACCAGTCGCCATATTTTTCACATTAATCTTATTATTTTTAAGCTCCTCATCACCAAGAACCGCCACATATTTTGCTTTTAGACGATCGGCTGCTTTAAATTGAGCTTTAATTTTTCGATTTAAATAATCTCTTTCTGCTGAAAAGCCCGCCCTGCGCAGCTGCTGCAAAAGTCCGACCGTGTAATCCTTAGCTTCTTCCCCTAGTGCAGCGAGATAGCAATCAATGCTTTCGTTAATCTCCAGCTCGATTCCTTCTGCATTAAGAGCAGCAATAAAACGTTCGATACTTAAGGCAAAGCCGATTCCAGGCGTTTCAGGACCGCCAATTTCTTCTGCTAACCCGTTATAACGGCCGCCTCCACAAAGCGTGGTAATTGCACCAAAGCCTTCCGCATTACTCATAATTTCGAATGCGGTGTGGTTATAATAATCCAACCCGCGTACTAAGTTGGCATCCACTTCAAAGGGAATATCAAGTTGGGTTAAGTAGCGCTGTAATTTTTCAAAATAATTCTTTGAAAAATCATTCAGAAACTCAAGAATCGATGGCGCTGTTTCCATTAATTCATGCTCACGGTCCACTTTACAATCCAGAATACGGAGCGGATTTTTTTCGAGACGATTTTGACAATCATGACAAAACTCGCCAATTCTTGGTTTAAAGTGATTGACTAACGCATCACGGTGGGCGTTCCGACTTTCCTTATCACCCAAACTATTGATAATCAGCTTCAGCTTTTTTAAGCCCATTTCTTTATACAAGTTCATCGCGAGCGAAATAACTTCTGCATCGATGGCAGGGTCATTACTGCCTAAGGCTTCAATTCCAAACTGGACAAACTGGCGAAACCGTCCTGCTTGTGGGCGTTCATATCTAAACATGGGCCCCATATAATAAAGCTTTACAGGCTGATTAGGCAGCCCAAACATTTTTTTCTCAACATAGGAACGAACTACCGCTGCAGTTCCTTCTGGTCTAAGTGTGAGACTCCTTTTGCCCCTGTCTTCAAATGTGTACATTTCCTTTTGAACAATATCGGTGCTATCGCCAACGCCTCTTGAAAAAAGATCGGTATGTTCAAAAATTGGGGTGCGAATCTCCTTGTATTGATATTTCTCACAAAGTTCTCTCGCTTTTTCTTCAATCAGCTGCCACTTTTCAACCTCTCCGGGTAAAATGTCTTGCGTTCCCCGTGGAATGCTTATTGACATCGTGGAAAACCTCCTCATTTAATCAGTTATGTAAGTATTGTGTTTTGCTCCATTAGAGTAATCTTCGAAATCGATACCTCGCACGAAAGAAAACCGTTAGCTTTTCTGAAGATCGTCCAGCGTCTAATGAACTTCGCTAAACGGACGCTTCCGCTTTTCTTTTAAACAACAAAAAACTCCCATCCCTTGTATGAATACAAGGGACGAGAGTTATAATAATCCCGCGGTGCCACCCTAGTTGAAGGCATAGACTTCATGCACTTCCTCTTTAACAGTTAACGCCTGCTACGTTCTTCTCCTACTAGAGTTGATCCTTTTTCAGAGAGAAGCCTACGGAGTGTTCCTTCATTAAGTTCCATGTAGAAATGCTTTCAGCCTAGGGCATTTCCTCTCTTTTCATGACTGTGCTTAATTACTATGCTCCATCATTGGTTATGTCGCAATATGTCATTTTATTTTATTTATATTACGGAGCATCGAAGGTAATGTCAATAGTGTTTTAAGATCTTTCTAAATGTTTTTTTAACTTTCTGACATCACCGATCGTTAATCCAAATTCAGATGCCAGTTCAAACGAGGTAGTATTCTGTTCCTTTTGAATAAAATCATGAAAATCAACGCCGAAAAGTCGTCCATCCATTGACTGGATGTTCATTCCTTTTTCACTTGCTCTCATTACTTAATCACCTCTGCCCTTTCTTCAATACTGATATTATTTCCACCATTCGTGAAAAACTTGCATAATCAATAAGTATTTCTCAATGTTATTGGATTATATTTGCAATTTAGGAATGATTTTCAGCTTTTAATACGTTAAAATTGAATTAATAGAAAAGGAGGGTGTTATGGTCAAGAAGCATAGTTTATTGCTATTATCTTTTATTCTTATTTTTGGAGCCTTCCTGCCTCAAGGGAAAAGTGTAGCAGCTTCAGGTTCCATTACTATTTCCACCGATTTAGTCAATGTCCGCGGCGGCCCAGGCTTGAGTTATCCCCTTGTAAAAATAGCCAATCGGGGCGAGAAGTATCAAATTGTAAAGGAGCAAGGTGATTGGATTCAAATCCAATTATCATTTGGTAAAACTGGCTGGTTAGTTAATTGGCTAGTCGCAAAAGATAACGATTTCCAACAAGAAAGTAAACCAGAAAGTACTGCTACGAAAAATAATACAGGGATCGTCAATGGTGATACATTAAACATAAGACGTGAACCCTCCACATCGAGTCCCGTTATTGGGAAATTAACAGGTGGGACAAGCGTAACCATTTATTCTAAACAAAATAATTGGTTAGAGGTTGGCTTTTCTAATTTCAGGGGATGGGTCATTTCTGAGTTTATTGACAGCCAATCATCGAGTGCTCAAAATGGCACGACTCAAAACGAAAAGACTGCCAGTACCGTCACCGGAACCGTAACAGCGAATAGTCTTAGTGTTCGCTCAGCGGCCACATTAAATTCAAACCTCATTGGAACTGTAACCTATGGTTTAAGTTATAAGATAGTAGAAGAGAAGAATAACTGGGCAAAAATAGAATACAAGACTGGTAGTTTCGGATGGGTTGCCGGATGGTATCTTGATAAAAAAACAGTGAAATCCCAATCTGGACAAGCTGTGAAGGAAAGTATCATTACGATAATACATAACGGGACAAATATCCGAAAAGAACCAAATGTGCAATCAGGTGTCCTCGAGCGTGCAAACAAGGGCAGCAATTATCCCGTTAAAAGGGTAATTAATGACTGGTATGAGATTAAGCTGAAGAACGGAAATGCAGGGTATGTTGCTGGCTGGCTTGTTTCCATTAACGGAACGAAACAACAGATTGAAAAGCCCGGAGCCGAATTATATCTTAAAAATAAAACCATTGTTCTGGACCCAGGACATGGAGGAGTGGATAAAGGGGCTACTGGAGCGAGCGGAACATATGAAAAAGAGCTTACACTTAGGACTTCCCAGCTTTTATCTAATAAATTAAAAGCCGCAGGAGCCAATGTTTACGTAACGAGAAAAAATGATTCTTACTTACAACTCGCTGCTCGAGTGAATATGGCAAGTAATTACAAGGCGGATGCTTTTATCAGCCTTCATTACGATAGTAATTTAGATCGCAGTGTTCGAGGAATGACTGGCTTTTATTATCATTCCTATCAAAAAGCCCTGGCTGAATCCATTTTTACATCAACCATTGGACAAACAAAATTGATAAACCGTGGGGTGCGTTTTGGCGATTTCCATGTGATCCGTGAGAATAGTCAAAAAGCCGTTTTAATAGAACTTGGCTATTTAAGTAACCCGGAAGAAGAAATGACGATAAAATCCAGTGGATTCCAAGAAAATGCCGCTTCTGGTTTGTTTATTGGATTAGCCAGATATTTTAAAGAGAATGAATAAGGACCCTGGCAGGTTTCTACAAATTCCTCGAACTAGCAAACGCCAAAATTATAGGTACTCCTAGGAGCAAAAAGATAAATATTTCCAAATCAATGTAAGGCACCCTTTGCTAACTGTTACTTTAAACTGAAAAAAAATAGTATAAGAAAACAAACAAGCACACGACAATAACGTGTGCTTGTTTTGTTGTGGGCTACCGAGGCTGCTCTCCACCCATAATTTGGATCGCCTATAGGCTCCATTACCCAGGTTCGTAAAACAATTAGAATGTAATTATAACATCACAGTAAAGGTGCTTAATCGATCTTCCATTTGTTTTTTAGCATCATTCATCATGCCGTCGAGCAGTTCTTTCACGGTTGGAATATGTTCAATGAGTCCGGCCACCTGCCCGCTATTCATGAAACCATTCTCAGCATCTCCCTGGATCGCACCAGCAATGTGATGGTCCTCTGACGTCATTTTGAGGTATTGTTCTGAAGCCACTCCACTTCGTTCCGATTCGATAATGCTATCAGCATATGGTGCTTTTAAAACGCGTCTTACTTGTCCGACTGACCGGCCTAAAATAACGGTTTCGTTATCCCCAGCATCAAGAAGCCTTTGTTTATAGGTTGAATGAAATGGTGCTTCTTTCGTTGCTATCAAGCGGGTACCTAACTGTACACCAGCTGCTCCGAGCATCAAAGCCGCTGCCAGACCTTGACCATTTCCAATTCCACCCGCTGCCACAACCGGGATTGTGACATGGCGGCTTATTTGTGGAATGAGCGTAAATGTGGTTAATTCCATACTTGAATTAATACCAGCTGCTTCAAACCCTTCTGCCACCAATACATCTGCCCCTGCAGCCTCTGCCTTTTGAGCTTGTTTGACTGACGCGACAACCGCAATTACTTTTATTCCTTTTTCATGCAGGAGTGGAATAAAAGGAGCAGGATTGCCAGCCGATAATGAAACAATTGGTATTTCATGCTTAAACACAAGTTGAATCATTTCTTTTGTATAAGGACTAACATTAATTGGTATATTCAATGCAAAACTGTTATTCGTTTTATCTTTCGTTTCAAGAATAATGGCTTCGACCTGCTCAAGGGACATCGTTCCACATCCTATCGTACCAAGACCTCCAGCTTCAGATACAGCAGCCGTAAGTTGAGCATTGCTTATATTCCCCATTCCCCCCTGAATGATTGGATATTGAATAGAAAAAAGTTCGCAAATATATTTCATTTTTTCAACCCCCTATTAATTTCATGTTATACTATAATCAATAGAAAAACAATTCTGATTTTTTTAAAAGGAGCGAAAGAAATGATCATCCCATTCAATGGCATAACCCCTTCCATTCATAAAACAGTTTTCGTGGCACCTGGTGCTCACTTAATTGGCGATATTACGATTAAAGAAGAATCTTCCATCTGGTTTAATGCTGTGTTACGAGGGGATGAGGATTCGATTATTATTGGCGCAAGGTGCAGTATTCAAGATAACTCTACCATTCATTTATTCGAAGGATGTCCGTTATCATTGAAGACGAGGTTACAGTCGGGCACAACGTTATTCTGCACGGCTGCAAAGTGGGTAAACGTTCAATTATAGGTATGGGCTCTACCATATTAGACAACGTAGAAATCGGCGAAGAATGCATTATTGGTGCGAATACACTGATTGCCGCGGGCAAAAAGATACCGCCTCGCTCACTTGTCGTTGGATCACCGGGAAAAGTCGTCAGGGAATTAACCCATAAAGACCTAGAACTTATTCGCCTCTCTACTGATTCATATGTACAAAAAGGACGGGAATTTAAAGAGATCCTTAAATAGATAATTAAAGATTTTAAGAACAAAAGGCGGAAGCCCCTTGGCGCTGAAGCTAGACAACACGGAGCTGCGGAACAAAAAAGCTGCCCCGAAAGTCTTCCATTAAAGACTTTTGGGGCAGCTTTTATTTTTTTGAATGAATAATTAAAGGATGATTTTTCGCGTCATAGGAATGATCCTTTCTGCGCAAATCATTATCCGCTTCAAAGACATTTTCAAAAAACCTGCTAGCTGGTTCCGCTAAAAGTTGATAATACTGACTAAACAGCAGTGCCGCATGATTACCACTCCACATTGGCGGTAAAAGTTCCTTTGGCAGACCTGGATCAATGAACAGAAATTTTCTGTATTCATGAACAAGATTTGTTCTCTCCACAAAGCACTCTGAGTCGGACATTTCTCCTTTGCTTAGCACACTTTGATGTACAATGAATTGCTTACTGTACTTTGAGATAAACTCCTCATACTTACTCTCTATTTCCTCAAGCGGCCAGCTTTTTTCCACAAGGGATTGACTATCTTTTGGCCCTTTATAGTCAGAGACGAAGAAATCAACGTATTCACTAGTATCATACTTTTCGATTAAAAGATTCACTTCTTTTTCAAGGTTATTCGGTGAAATCCAGCAGGCATTAGAGAAACTGCCAAATCCACTCCACAATAGTTCCTGTCGAAGCTCATCACGAATCTGCCGTTTTTCTTCCGGAATCGAATACATTAAAATACGCCATTTTCTGTCCCATTTATGCGGGTTCAGTTTAAAAATTCGGTTGGCGGCCTCATCCATCCGGGAAACACCTCGTTCAGTCAAAAAGTAAAAACTTTTGTTTCCCTGCTTTTCTGACTGAATCCATCCTTGCTTCACCATTCGCGAAACAGCGACACGAACGCCCTGTTCATTATGCCCAAACTCTTTCAATAAACGAACCAAGCTGCCAATCCAAATTTTATTTCCATAGTGACGTAAATAATCTCCATAAATGGTGAAAATCATCGATTGTGTGTTTGCACCCATAACCTCTTCACTCTTTCTTTTCCCCTGTCCATTACTAATTTTGAACGAGACGTTTTTTTCTATTATATCATAAACGTCAATATCATCTCCCTGAAAATTGAGGTATTCTCCGCTCACTAAATGCATCGAGCGCCTCGATTCGGTCTTCTGTTGGAATCGTCAGTTCATACGCTTTCGCTTCAATTGCAAGCCCCGTCTGTAAATCTGTGTTCATTCCCTGAGTAATCGCATATTTCGCCTGTTTTAATGCAACAGGCCCATTTTTCATCATGTTTGCCGCAAATTGTTGACACTCTTTAGAAAGCACATCACGCGGCACCACTTTTAATACAATACCAAGGTCGAGCGCCTCCTCAGCTGAGATTTTTTTCGCCGTTAAAATTAATTCTTTGGCCTTCATTTCACCAATCAGTCGTGGAAGGCGCTGTGTTCCGCCTGCACCCGGAATGATTGCCCAGCTCGTTTCGGTCAACCCCATGGATACACCTTGTGCCGCAATCGCAAAGTCACACGACAGTAGCCACTCAAATCCTCCGCCCAGCGCGTAACCATTAACCGCTGCGATTGTCGGCTGCGGCAAGCTGGCAATACTATTAAACAAATCACGAATCGCTTTCACATTTCTTCTTACCTCTGACTCATTTAAGGTTTTTCTTTCTTTCAAATCAGCGCCGGCACTGAATGCTTTTGGGCCGGCTCCTGTAAAAATAACAACGCGTACCTCAGGATTTACATGAATGGAATCAACAGCCTCCTGCAGTTCACGAATTGTATCATAGTTAAAACAATTCAATACGTCCGGTCGGTTTACTGTTACATATCCGATATGACTTTTCACTTCATATAATACGTTTCCCATGGCCATTCCCTCTCTTTTTTTAAATAAAGGCCATCTCACATATTCGAGACAGCCTCTTTAGTTCTAGTCTATATTTTCAATAATCGCCGCTATCCCCTGACCGACTCCTACACACATTGTCGCCAGTCCATATTGAACATTTTGTTTTTTCATTTCATATAAAAGCGTCGTCAAAATACGGGCTCCACTTGCACCAAGTGGATGTCCAAACGCAATAGCACCGCCGTTTACATTGACCTTTTCCTGATCAAACTCAAGCTGGCGTATGCATTCCAGCGACTGTGAGGCAAAGGCTTCATTTAGTTCTACAAGACCGATATCGTTTACCGATAATTTTGCCCGATCAAGCGCTTTTCTCGTTGCATAAATTGGACCAAGGCCCATAACCGCAGGCTCAAGACCGGCAACCGCTCCAACCACATATTTTGCAAGGGGCTTCAAACCAAGTTCTTTTGCTTTATCCGCACTCATTAATAACAAAGCGGATGCACCGTCATTTACTCCGGATGCATTACCAGCTGTTACTGTGCCGCCTCCAAAAATCGGACGCAGTTTAGCAAGTTTTTCAATCGTTGTATCTGGACGTGGATGCTCGTCTTGATCAAAGACAACCTCGTTTCCTTTCCGATCATGAAAACGAACGGGTACAATTTCTTCCGCAAAACGATTGGATTCCATTGCTTTTTTTGCCCGCTGCTGGCTTTGAAGTGCAAACTGATCCTGTTCTTCCCGTGAAATTGAGCAGCGTTGCGCCACATTTTCAGCTGTCTGAGGCATGGAATCTGCTCCATACATCTCTTCTAGCTTTTTATTCGTAAATCGCCATCCAATCGTTGTATCCTGAAGCTCCATCGATCCCCGAGGGAAGTCACTCTCAGGTTTTGCCATGACATATGGTGCTCTTGTCATACTTTCCGTTCCCCCTGCGATGTAAATATCGCCTTCCCCTACAGCTATAGATCGTGCAGCATACATAACCGCATCAAGTCCTGATCCGCACAAACGATTAATAGTAGTTCCACCAACGTTCACTGGAAGACCAGCTAAAAGTGCGGACATTCTCGCTACATCTCGGTTATCCTCTCCTGCCTGATTCGCATTTCCGAAGATGACATCTTCAATTTGTTCCGGCGGCAGCCCTGGATTCCGCTCTGTCAGCGCTTTAATGACAATTGCTCCGAGATCATCTGGACGTACACTTTTTAATGCTCCTTTATACTTCCCGATAGGTGTTCTTACCGCATCAACAATGACAACGTCCCTCATTTTCCCACCAGCTCTTCAATTTTTGTATAGTCGTACACACCTTTACCAGACTTACGGCCCAGCCTTCCCGCTTTTACATACTGTTCAAGCAGTGGTGCTGGACGGTATTTTTCACCAAGTTTTTCATGTAAATATTTTAAATTATTTAAACGGGCATCTAGTCCTACTAAATCCCCCAGCTCAAATGGGCCCATCGGATAATTCAATCCTAGCTTGATTGCTTTATCAATTTCTTCAGGTGTTCCTAACCCTTCTTGAAGCATATAGAATGCTTCATTCCCAACCAGGCAGCTGATCCGGCTTGTTACAAAACCAGGAAATTCGTTAATGACCACTGTCTCTTTCCCCATCTTCTCAGCAACCTGTTTTATGACTGCTGCTGTTTCATCACTCGTTTCGAGGCCGCGTACAATTTCGACTAGCGGCATTTTCTGTACAGGATTGAAGAAATGCATCGCAATCGTTTTTTCAGGACGCTTTCCATAAGAACCAATTTCTGTCGGGCTCATAGTGGAAGTATTAGTAGCAAAATAGCAGTGATCCTGTGCATGTTCTTCTATTGTTTCGAAAACAGCTTTTTTAACTTCTGCACGCTCTGGAACGGCCTCTATAATTAAATCAGCTTTAATAGCAGCTTCTTTTAAATTGGAAGAATATAATAATCGACTTTTTCCTGCATCCGCTTCTTCAGAAGTGATTTTTCCGTAACGTACACCTTTTTCAAAAATAATATCAATCTCTTTTTTCGCGCTATCTAATGCAGATGGATTCACATCTACTAATGTTATGTCAAATCCTCCAGTTGCTCCTACATAGGCGATCCCTCTGCCCATTACTCCAGAGCCTACGACTACTATGTTTGTAATCATCTAACTTTCTCCTTCCACATAATAGAGGCTGACTGCGATAGAATCAGATTTGCATCCAGCTATACCCGAATGATTTTTCTGAAATATGTTTCAGCCAGCCTTTATTCACTATTTTGTATCTCGGTTTAATATCCATCAACGGCAGGACCCTGATAGAAGTCTCAACTTATTAAATGCCGAAAGGATTTAATGGGCGGCTTCCATAATAGGAAATAAAACTTTTCGTTTCAGTATAAAGATCTAATGTCTCAATACAAAGCTCCCGTCCGAAGCCTGATTGTTTATAACCGCCGAAAGGTGTTCCTGGGAAAGCTGAGAATGGGCAGTTTACCATGACAATCCCTGCTTGGATTTGGTTACCCACACGAGTTGCACGGGCACCATCTTTCGTCCAAAGGGCTGAACCAAGGCCGAACTCTGTGTCATTTGCTAGTTTAATTGCCTCTTTTTCATCTTTGAATTTCATGATTACAACAACTGGTCCAAAGATTTCTTCTTTCACTACTTTCATATTGTGATTTACATTACCAATGACCGTCGGCTCATACCAATAACCGCCTTCGAATCCTTCAACTACTGCCGGCTTTCCACCCACTAAGATTTCAGCTCCATCTGCAATAGCTGATTGAACATAACTATCAACAACATCTAATTGACCTTGATCGATAACTGATCCAACATGTGTTTCTTTATCTAATGGATTTCCTAATTTAAGCTTTTTCGTTTTTTCTACGAATCTAGTAACAAATTCATCATAGATATCCTCGTGCACGTATAAGCGAGATCTCGCCTCACAAGATTGTCCTGTATTATAGAAAATACCGAATAGTGACCCATCTATAGCCGCTTCAATATCAGCATCCTCGAACACGATATTCGGAGATTTCCCGCCAAGCTCCAATGTTACACGCTTTAATGTTTTAGAAGCCTTACCCATGATATCTCTACCAATTGGTGTAGAACCTGTGAAAGCGACTTTATTTACATTCGGATGTTCAACAAGATAATTTCCAACGTCAGAACCAGAACCAGGAATAATATTAACAACTCCCGCAGGAACTCCTGCTTCAATACAAATTTCCCCTAAAACAATGGCAGTTAACGGAGTTAATGAAGCTGGTTTCACAATGACAGAACATCCAACCGCGATTGCAGGTGCAATCTTCCACGCCGCCATCATCAATGGGTAGTTCCAAGGAATAATTTGTGCACATACACCCACAGGTTCTTTCTCTGTATAGTTATGGAATTGACCTGCCATATTATTTACGGAGCCACTATGTCCTACAATGGCACCTGCATAAAATTCAAAAACTTCAACAGCTTGCATAACTTGACCTTGTGCCGCTGAAATGGATTTACCACTATTTAAGACTTCTAATTCAACTAATTCATTAAAACGGGAACGCATAATTGCCGCAATTTTATTTAAAATTCGAGAGCGTTTATTAACAGGTGATTTTTTCCATTTCCCGTTTTCGAAAGCTCCAAGAGCTGCTTGTACTGCTCTTTCAGCATCTTCTTGTGTAGCCTTTGCAACCCTGGCAATGATTTCACCAGTGGCAGGATTGTAAGCATCAATAGTGGCTCCATTAGAACTTTCCACTCTTTCACCATTAATAACTAGATGGTAATAATCACGCTTCATTTCTACTTTTTCAAAAGTTGCTGCTTCTTGTACTTTTACCATTTCATCCCACTCCCTTTTTTATGTTACTCACCAATAAATTGAGCTTTGCGTTTCTCTGTAAATGCCGTTACCCCTTCAACATAATCTTTCGTTAAGCCGGCAATTCGTTGTCCTTCCGCTTCTTCTTTCAAATATTCTTCAAAAGAAATATGGTAGGAGGCTTCTAAATATCTTTTGATTAAGCCGATTGCTTTCGTTGGTCTGCTGGCAATATTTTCTGCAAAGGCTGTCACTTGTTCGTTCCAGTCCTCTACTCCGATTACTTTTGTAGCAAGACCCATTTTTTCTGCCTCAGCAGCAGGTACTTTTTCTCCCAATACAGATAGCTCTAATGCCTTTGCATGACCCACAATTCGTGAAAGGAAATACAGATTACCCGAATCAGGAATTAACCCAATATTGACAAAGGCATTTAGAAAGCTTGCTTTCTCAGAGATAAGACGGAAATCGCAGGCTAATGCCAGACTGAAGCCTGCCCCTGCAGCCACACCGTTTACTGCTGCAATAATTGGTTTTTCACAACTGACGATTTCCTTCATCATCGGACCGTAATCGTCACGGAGCATTTGCCCTAAATTCATGCTGTCATCCACATCTGCTAAGTCTTGACCGGAACAAAAGGCCCTTCCTTCTCCGGTAATGACAATCGCACGCACCTCATGAGACTTTGACGAGTGTTTAATTGCCTTTTGGATTTCTTTATTCATTTGTGATGTAAAAGCATTCAGTTTATCAGGTCGGTTTAGACTGAGCCAAGCTACCCCGTTTTCAATCCGAAAAGTAATTGTTTCGTACATAGCATAACTCCTTATCTGCCTGTAAAATTAGGCTTTCGTTTTTCTACAAACGCTTCCATGCCTTCCTTTTGATCTTCAGAAGCAAAGAGCAAGTAGAAATTCTTTCTTTCATATTGCATTCCTTCATATAAGGAGTAATCCACTGCCTTATTAACAGAGTCTTTGATTATTCTGACTGCTAAAGGCGGCTGTGCCGCAATCTTTCTTGCGAAGCCAATTGCTTCCTCCATCAATAATTCAGGTGCGACAATTTTATTAATAATGCCATATTTTAAGGCTGTTTCTGCATTGATTCTTTCGGCGGTCAAGATCCATTCAAGTGCCTTTGTTTTACCCACTAGCTTCGTCAGTCTTTGTGTCCCTCCTGCTCCAGGCATAACTCCAAGTGTTACTTCTGGAAAGGAAAACAGTGTATCTCCAGCAGCTATAAGTAAGTCACATGATAAGGCAAGCTCAAAGCCACCGCCGAATACAAAGCTTTTGACTGCACCAATGATAGGCTTTTTAACGAAACTTAACCGGTCCCAATCAGCAAATTGATTCAACAATTCCAATCTAACAGGATTGTCATTGGCCATCTCATCAATATCCGCTCCAGCAGAAAATGCTTTTCCATGACCGGATAATAAGATTACTTTCACTTGGGTATCACGGTCGAATTCTTCTGCTGCAGAAACAATTTCACCGACCATAGTCCGGTTCAGCGCATTCAATTGTTTCGGTCGGTTCAAAGTGATAAAGCCTATCCCATCCCCAATTGATGTCTCAATAAATTGAAACTGGTTCATTTTATACTTCCTCACCGATCATCATGGTTACGAGTTTCCCAGCAAAACCCATCAAGTCTTTTCCTGATGCTTTTCCTTCAGGGGAACGCATACCTTGTTGAAGTGCTTCATGATTTTCATAATACATTTCGCATAGAATGTGATATTCAGAGTCTTTCCCCATTGGTGTTCCGACTATTTTCGTAACGACCATTTTTTGAAGACCTGGGATTTTTTCTGTGATAGGACCGTGAACACTGAAATAATGTTCATCAAATTCTTCTTTATTTTCCGGCTGCTTATATAGAGCAATTAACTTTACCATTTTATTCCCTCCGTATTTTACATAAATTTAATCATTGGTTTCATTGCTTCAAATGGGTTTTTACATGATTTGCAATATAAAATGCTGCGGCACGCTGTTGGTCCGAATATGTTTTCCATCGTGACATACGTGGATTCACAATACGGACAATCTATATGCCACGATCCATCTTCTTTCATTTGTCGAGGGGGAGGGGAGATTCCGAATACCTTTAGCCCCGCTTTCCCCTTTTCCGTAATCCGGTCAGATGTCCAGGATGGGGAACGTAGGAATTCTACGCTCACTCCATCAACGCTTGGCAGTTGCTTAACGGCTGTTTCAACATTTTTTTGAATGATAGACAAAGCTGGACATCCTAGAAAGGTAGGCAGTATTTTTACTGAAACATCTGATCCTGATATCTCCACATTCTCCACCATTCCTAAATCTAGAATGCTGACTGTATTAATTTCAGGATCTTTTACGTTTTCCAGTAGTTTATATATTTCTTCTGATGTTAATAACACGGTAGACATAGTCCCCCTCCCCCTTTTCCTCTTGTATTACCAGGAAGCTGCTTTATTACTAGCGTATACTTCACTTAAAGTTTCGAGTGCCTTCACTAAATCCTCTGTGTGCTCCCCATTTCGTCCATCTCCTTGAGCCATTCCTACTTCAATGGGTTCTTGGAGCCCAACACTTTTCAATACAGGTGCAACGGCCTGATTCCACTTATTCAGTAAAACCGCTTCGCTTTCAATTAAACCTTGTTGCACAATTTTATTTCGATGTTCTCCAAGAGAGAAAACACCTTGAAAATCTTGAAACGTTTTTTCAATAGCTGCTTTCATTCGGGAAACAGCTTCTTCATGACCTGAACCTAAAAGTTGAACGAACCATGTTTTCCAGTGCATTAAATGATAGTAAAGTTCCATTTGCACCTTTGCGGCAACTTCAGCCAGCGGCTCATATGAACTTGAATGTAGTGATTGAATCTTAATCATTTTAGCTTGGGTATAAAAGTAATTTCGTACAACTGCAAAAGCCCAATCATAATCCGGTTCTTCCATATAATAGCCAGGTCCATTCACGAGTTCCAGGATAATCGCATTGCGCCTTGCATTCGCTGGACGGTCATGGGCCAGCTGATTTGCATTCCCTTCACCGAGTTCTTCTAACAATTGATAGAATATGGCCGCATGACCCATTGTATCTTGGGTGATGGATGAAGTTGCTACGTCTTCTTCAATGTGAGGAGCGAGACCCAGCCATTCAGATCCACGATAGGAATGGATAAAATCATCGTCTGCTAGTTGAAATAGCAACTCTTTAATTGCCGTATTCTCTACTGATGAATTATTTGCCATTTTTTACGCCTCCTGCCCAAGACAAAATTTCCTTCTCATCAAGCATTTCTTGTTCATATTTCCGCCATTTTTTTTTTAAATAGCCATACCCTTTTGTTGTGCGGTATTCTTTATTATCTAAACGTTGAAGCGTTTTCTTTTCTTCCGAAGTCATTTTACGTATATTCTGACGTTTCACAACCCAGATATCATCCACTGCTTCACGTCGCATAAAGTTTTCCTGTGCCATGAGGATCGCAATATCCTCATTTGGTGCGAGCAAGCTAAAATGATATTGTACTGGTGCAGTTGGGGTCTTGCGGCTAAATACTTCAAACTCTTCAAAATATGATTCTTGCCTAGTTTCCATGTTCCTTCCCCTCCCTTAGACAGTCTTTGGTGACAATGCTTCACGTACCCATTGGTTATTTTTGTAAGAAATTCTTCTAAGATTCAAGCGCTCTTGTGAACGAGGTCCTTCATTTCTAGCAATCTTCTTCAATTTATTCCAGTCAGGCTGTTTATAAATCCATTTTCCTGTTTCTTCATCAAAACGCAGCGTTTCATCCGGAATGGTAAAACCAAGTGAATGAATCCGCTTAATATACTTGCTAAAGAAAGATTGACGAAGTCCTTCATTCGTGCCCGTTCTGATTCTATACTTTAAGGTAACATCTTGTTTTGATGCACCCATTTCATTCTTGCTTGGCGGTCCGAAGAAAAGCAGCAAAGATTCCCACCAATAATTAAGGGCATCTTGCACCATTTGTCTCTGTTCTTCTGTCCCTTCAGCTAAAGCCATAATAATGGCTTCTCCGTGTTGAGCGTGGAAAACCTCTTCTGCACAAATTCTGTGTAAGGCACGGGCATATGGACCGTAAGATGCACCAAGCATATCCGTTTGGGTGATAATGGCCGCTCCGTCAACTAACCAGCCAATCAGCCCTGCATCTCCCCATGATTTAGCTTCCATATGGAAAACATTATGGAACTTTAAATCTCCAGTAAAAAGATCCTGCATCAGATCGTCCCGCTTTTTTCCATATGGTTTCAATAAATCTTCCGCCACACGAAGCAATAATTGTCCGTGTCCCATTTCGTCTTGTACCTTCGCCATAATCCCAAGTTTTCTATGCAAAGTAGGAGCTTTTGGTACCCATTCCTTTTCAGGAAGTGCTCCCATTATTTCGCTCATACCATGCATGGAAATTAATTTGATTAATGTATTCCGATATTCCTCTGGCATCCAATCATCTGCTTCAATTTTATCTCCAGCTTCGATCCTAGCTATAAATTGCTCCAGCTTTTCCTGTTCTGTTATTTCATTTAAAAGAACGCTCATTTCAAATCCCCCTTTTCTCAAAAGCAATATAACGTTTATTTAACGTAATTATATTTTATTGTTATATAAAAAGCAAGAATATTGCGTCATTTTTTTAAAATAAAAGAATGGGCGATACTCTCCTTTATTTCAACGATACTTTGAACCGTGACGACCTACTTTATCTTCGCTAAATCGTGGATGCGGTGCACGGGCACCAGAAATTTTTGATTACAATGACAAGGGAATGGCATTTGTTCTTCTTGACGAAAATGAAGGAACAGCATGCATCATTCCCTGCTGGGATAATGACAGATTCATTATACGCTGATCATAGCACTTTTTCGCTTATCAACAATACGAATGGCCTTTCCTTCAGAACGCGGGATGCCTTTTGGAATGTTGACGACGATATCCATCGTCACTAGACATGTGTTTTTCATATGGTGCTGGACCGTCTTCTTCAATTTCTGAACATTGGCATGTGTTAAGTCTCCATCAATTCCAGTATAGAAATCGCTTTCAATTTCAACATGTAATTCAACACTGTCCATTGCACCTTTCTTAACAAGGTGAATCTGATAATGAGGAACGAGTCCCTTCACTTGCAACAATGCCCGTTCAATTTCAGAAGGGAAAACGTTTACACCTCTGACAATGAGCATGTCATCTGTTCTGCCTTTTACCCTGGACATTCTCGTTGTCGTACGTCCACATTTACATTTTTCTCGGGTAATAGCGGCAAGATCCCCAGTTCGATAACGAATAATTGGTAGGGCTTCCTTCGTTAAGCTAGTAAAAACAAGTTCTCCAACTTCTCCATCTGCTACCGGTTCGAGTGTATCTGGATTAATCACTTCAATCAGGAAGTGATCATCTGCGATATGAAGTCCATCCTGTGCTTCATGACATTCTATCGCAACACCCGGTCCCATAACTTCACTTAGGCCGTAAATATCAACCGCTTTCAATTTTAGTTTCTTTTCAAGTGTCGCTCTCATTTCTTCCGACCAAGGCTCAGCGCCAAAAATACCATATTCAATTCCATTATCAGCAGGGTCTATCCCCATTTCTTCCATCTTTTCAGCCATATTTAGAATATAAGATGGCGTTCCGCAAATACCTCTCGGTTTCAAATCATTAATAAGTGTAATTTGCCGATCTGTGTTTCCCCCCGAAATTGGTAATGTTGCAGCGCCTAGCTTTTCTGCTCCGTAATGAAGACCAAGCCCGCCTGTAAACAATCCATAGCCATAGGCATTATGAAAAATATCTGATTTCCGACCGCCTGCAGTGACAATAGCACGGGCAACCATTACTGACCAGTTTTCAATATCATTTTTTGTATATCCTACAATTGTCGGCTTTCCGCTCGTTCCAGATGATCCATGAACGCGGACAACCTCATCCATGGGAACTGCAAATAGACCGAATGGGTATTGCTCACGAAAATTCTGTTTTTTGGTAAATGGAAGCTTTGTCACATCGCTTAACTGCTGAATATCTTCTGGCGTAATACCCAGTTCATCAAATTTCTCTTTGTAAAATGGTACATTCTTAAATACATTTCTAACCGTCTTTTGAAGTCGTGCCAGCTGCAAACTTTCCATTTCAATACGGGTAGCAGTTTCAATTTCTGGATTGTACATTTTGTCAGTCCCCCTCATTTGCTTTTCATTGTTCCTGAAATTACATAACGAAATTAAAACGAAAATAAAAAATCTAGTAATATACTTTTTCAGATTAATACGACATTTCCACGTTGTCAATAGTGTTAACTTTGAATTTTAATAGAAAATATAAAATTTTATTAAATATTTTAATTTACTTAATATTCTAATTATGATAGCTTTAAAACGAGAGTGACATATATCACTTTTTATCATTACCGTTTTAAAATCGTTCTATTCAAGGAGGGGTTATTATGGAATCACCAGTAAAAAAAAGCTACTTAACCGAAGAACATGTCGAAAAGAAGCCCTATTATCTATTGGTTGAAACCGAAGATTTTAAGGATTTACTTCAAAAGAAAAAAGCATTTATTATCCCTGTCACCACTTTCTTCCTGACGTTCTATTTTGTTCTACCTGTGTTAGCTGCTTATACATATCTATTAAAAGGAGAAGCTTTTCTCGGTATAACATGGGCATGGGTTTATGCACTTCTTCAGTTCGTTGTGGTTTGGATCGGTGGTATTGTCTACCTTAAGAAATCAGAGAAGTATGACAAAATGGCCCAAAATATTTTAACTAAATACCGGAAGGAGCTTGGCTGATGAGTACATTATCTCTTATACTTTTTTTAGGAATTATCTTGTTAACGCTTACAATAACCTATTATTCTTCTAAGAAAACGAAAAACGCGAGCGATTTTTATACAGCTGGCGGCGGGTTGACTGCATGGCAAAATGGATTGGCTGTAGCTGGTGACTTTATGTCTGCCGCTTCTTTTCTAGGTATTACAGGGGCTATCGCTCTGATTGGTTTCGATGGATTTTATATGAGCATTGGCAATCTTGTCGCGTTCCTTGTCTTATTATACTTTGTTTCGGAGCCGCTTCGTAATCTTGGAAAATACACGTTAGCCGATATGATTTCTGCTCGGTTTAAGTCCAAAAAGGTACGTGGGATCGCTGCAGCGAACACTCTTGTCATTTCTATTTTTTATATGATTGCTCAACTTGTTGGTGCGGGTGGATTGATTAAACTTCTTCTTGGGATCGATTACGGTCTTTCCGTTCTTCTCGTTGGTGTATTAATGACAATTTATGTTATTTTCGGTGGGATGCGGGCGACAAGCTGGGTACAAATAACAAAAGCCGCGCTTTTGCTGGGCGGTTCTTCCGTTTTGACGTTTATTGTATTTTCCCGATATAACTTTAACATCTCAGAAATGTTCCACCATGTTAAGACAGCAACACCCCTTGGTAATGACTTTTTAAATCCAGGTAATAAATACACGAATGGACTTGATATGATTTCATTTAATATGTCACTTGTCCTCGGCGCAGCAGGACTTCCGCATTTACTTGTCCGCTTCTTTACTGTAAAGGATGCGGCGACGGCACGAAAATCTGTTGTATATTCAACATGGTTTATTGGCGTATTTTTTATTATGACGATTTTCCTAGGGTTCGGTGCTGCTTCATTCGTCGGTTTTGACCGTATTGTTGAGGCTAACCCTGCTGGAAACATGGCCGCGCCGCTTCTCGCATTAACCGTAGGCGGTGAATTCTTGTTTGCATTCGTCTCAGCTGTCGCATTTGCCACTATTTTGGCGGTAGTATCCGGCCTTGTTTTAACGTCAGCATCCGCCTTTGCACATGACATTTATGGAGAAATTATTAAAGACGGAAAAATGACTGAAAAGCAGCAAGTTCTTGTAGCACGTATCTCGGCAATTAGTGTTGCGTCTATTTCAATCGTGCTAGCCTTGTTCGCACAGTCACTGAATGTTGCTTTCCTTTCGGTACTTGCATTAGGTATTGCAGCAAGCGCCAACTTGCCGGTTATTCTTTGCACAATTTACTGGAAACGATTTAATGCAATCGGAGCGATCACCGGCATGCTGTTTGGGTTAATCAGCTCTCTAGTTTTAGTTTTGCTTAGTCCGAATGTATGGAATCCCCAACCTGGAATGGGTATTTTCACAGGAGACCCTATTTTCACAATGAGCAACCCGACCATTTTCACCGTGCCTCTTGGCTTTATAGGTGCCTATATAGGTACAATGTTGTCTAAAACAAAAGAAGACGAAAATAAATTCGCAGAAGTATTGTTTAAATCAAACACTGGGTATGGCATTAGCTCAGCAAAAGATCATTAAGGAGAGGAAAATTCCATGACAATTCAATTAGATGATCAGGCAATTCACGATTTACATTACGATGAAATTAAGCAAGTTCTAAAAGACGAACCATTTGCATCTTTTCTTGGCATGAAGCTGACAAATCTCGGACCCGGCACAGCGGAAGCGGAATTAATTCCTGACGACCGGATGCTTAATGCACATGGAACAGTTCACGGTGCCATTATCTTTTCACTTGCAGATTACGTATTTGCCGCAGCGAGCAACTCATATGGTAAAACAGCTGTGGGTGTCACAACCAATGTTAACTTTATATCAGCTGGCACACGTGGCAGGACTTTAACTGCAAATGCAAAAGAAATAAAGAAAAATCACAAACTCGCTTGGTACAAAATCGATGTCCAAAGTGAAAATGAACTAATCGCAACAATGGAAGCGATGGTTTACAGAAAGAGCCATTATTTTGTTAAACAGGATAAATAAAGCTTTTATTAACCGGACAAATCAATCGATTCGTCCGGTTATTTTTTACAATGGAAGTAAGAAGTAAAACCAAAATTAATGGTACTCAAATTAAAGACGAACGATTTGTGATTCATATGGTCTCATATTGTTTCTTCATTTTTTTCTACTTGAGTGTTGTAATTTGAAATAATGATTTCCCGGCCTTCAATTGAAAGGGCTTTTCGTATACAAAAACAAAAAAGACTTAGCACCTAATCGAAAGTGCCAAGCCTTTTTTATGATTTACTTTCAAGTATCAACGTCACGGGACCGTCATTGATGAGTTCGACATCCATCATCGCACCGAATATGCCGGTTTCAACACGAATCCCTTTTTCTCGCAGCAAGCTGTTAAGTAACTCATATAGTTGAACAGCTTGGTCTGGCCGGGCCGCATCCATGAAGTTTGGCCTTCTCCCCTTTCGGCAATCACCGTAAAGAGTAAATTGCGAAACAGAAAGAATTTCACCGCCAACATCTAATAAAGATAGATTCATCTTTTCATCGGCATCCTCAAAAATACGGAGGTTGGCAATTTTATCGGCTAGGTAGATGGCATCCTCTTCCTTGTCAGCATGGGTGATACCGACAAGTAAGACAAGCCCCTTTGTTATTTGACCAGTTACTTCCCCGCCAACAGTTACGTTGGCACCTTTACTTCGTTGAACAACTACACGCATTTTTTGAAACTCCTTAATTCATCATTCGACGGACGGAATAAATATCGTGGATCTGTTTAATTCGTTCAACCACCTTTTGCAAATGGTTCACATTGTGTATGGCAATCGACATGCTAATCGTCGCCATTTTATTCCGATCCGATTTGCCTGAAACGGCAGAGATATTTGTTTTCGTTTCATTTACAGCTTGAAGTACTTCATTCAGAAGCCCTCTACGGTCATAACCGTTAATTTCAATATCAACATTATATTCTTTCCGATCATTTAAGGATGATTCCCACTCTACCGGGATTAACCTTGACTGAGCATCATTAGAATCAATGTTCGTACAGTCCGAACGATGTACAGAGACCCCGCGGCCTTTTGTAATAAAACCAACAATTTCATCGCCTGGAACCGGATTACAGCATCTTGATAACCGAATCAGTAAATTATCAATCCCGGAAACTCGGACACCGGATTCACGTTTTTTGGAAGATGGGAAGGTTTTTAGGTCCGTTATGGCATTAGTAATATTCGAACTCTGCTCCTGATCCCTCTTTTTGCGCCATTTCTCGGTTAATCGGTTGGCGACCTGTAAAGCCGTTACACCATTATAACCAACCGCTGCATACATATCTTCTTCACTGGAAAAATTAAACTTTTCAGCAACCTTTTTCAGATTGTCAGAGGTCAATATTTCTTTGATATCGAACTCCATATTACGAATTTCTTTTTCAACCATCTCTTTGCCTTTATCGACATTTTCATCGCGGCGCTGCTTCTTAAAGAAGGCCCGGATCTTATTTTTCGCTTGCGATGTTTGCGCCAGCTTCAACCAATCCTGACTTGGACCGTATGAATGTTTCGATGTAAGGATTTCGATGATATCACCAGTCTTAAGCCGGTAGTCCAGCGTCACCATTTTGCCATTCACTTTTGCGCCTATCGTCTTATTGCCAATTTCGGAGTGAATTCGATAAGCAAAATCAATAGGAACAGAACCAGACGGCAACTCCATGACATCACCTTTTGGTGTAAACACAAAAACCATATCCGAAAATAAGTCAATTTTCAATGACTCCATAAACTCTTCCGCATTGGCGGTATCATTTTGGAACTCCAGTATTTCTCTGAACCAGGTTAATTTCTGTTCAAACGAAGTGCTCTCGTTAAGTGCTTCTTTGCCCTCTTTATAAGCCCAGTGTGCTGCCACCCCGAATTCAGCAATCCGATGCATCTCATACGTTCTAATTTGAACCTCAAGCGGATCTCCTTTTGGGCCGATTACGGTAGTATGCAAGGATTGATACATATTAGGCTTCGGCATCGCGATATAATCCTTGAAACGGCCGGGCATTGGTTTCCAGCAAGTGTGAATAATCCCTAAAACAGCATAGCAATCTTTAATACTGTTTACGACGATTCGAACAGCTAGCAAATCATAAATTTCACTGAACTGCTTGTTTTGCAAAGCCATTTTCCGATAAATGCTATAAATATGCTTCGGACGGCCAGAAAGCTCTGCTTTAATGGACACTTCACCCATTCGGTTCTTTACTTCTTCAATGACATCCACTAAATATTGCTCACGTTCAGCGCGCTTCTTTTTCATTAAGTTAACAATTCGATAATATTGCTGCGGATTTAAATACCTTAAGGCTGTATCTTCCAGTTCCCATTTAATCTTAGAAATACCAAGACGATGTGCCAAAGGCGCAAAAATTTCAAGTGTTTCATTTGAAATCCGACGCTGCTTTTCTAAAGGAAGATGTTTAAGTGTCCGCATATTATGCAAACGGTCGGCAAGCTTAATTAGGATGACCCGGATATCCTGGGCCATTGCCACAAACATTTTTCTGTGGTTCTCTGCCTGCTGTTCCTCGTGAGATTTATATTTAATTTTCCCTAATTTGGTTACGCCGTCGACAAGCATGGCCACTTCGTCATTAAAAGAAGACTCAATATCTTTTAAAGATATACTCGTATCTTCAACGACGTCATGAAGAAAACCAGCTGCAACCGTGGCAGGATCCATCTCCAAGTCAGCTAGAATGCCAGCAACCTGGATCGGATGAATAATGTACGGTTCGCCCGATTTTCTATATTGTTCACGATGAGCATGTTTTGCAAATTCGTATGCTTTTTCCAAAAATTTAACATGTTCATCATTTAAATAATTCCGAGTCTTGTCGATGACTTGGTCGGCTGTTAACACTAGATCATTCGCCATGAAATCACCTTTATTTTCGTCTCATTTTATTTATATAAATGTCATTCTCTAAAAATTTGTTCTAAATAGGAATGATTGTTATTATTATCGAAAAAAAAAGCCAAGATGTAAAGAGATTGAGAGTCTTTTTCCACACTATTCAGAAAAAATTGTGCTAAACGCGCGCTTCCGCTTTTTTATATAAAGAGAGCACTCGCCCTGAGTGCCCTCTTTAATGGTTTAATAATGCATCAATGTTAAAACATCATAACCATCAAGTTTTTTTCTACCTTCTAAATAACTTAACTCAACTAAGAAAGCAATTCCTGCAACCACGCCGCCAAGTTGCTCCACTAATTGAATCGTCGCATCGATTGTTCCGCCTGTAGCCAATAAATCATCCGTGATTAAGACACGTTGGCCTGGTTGGATGGCATCTTTATGGATGGTTAGAACATCTTTACCATATTCAAGCCCGTAACCAACTTTAATCGTTTCCCGTGGAAGTTTACCTTCTTTACGGACTGGGGCAAAGCCTATGCCTAAGGCATATGCAACCGGACAGCCAATAATAAATCCTCGGGCTTCAGGTCCAACAATCAGATCAATTTGTCTTTCTTTTGCATAAGCAACGATTTGGTCTGTTGCATATTTATAGGCCTCACCATCATTCATTAAAGGGGTGATATCTTTAAATTTAATTCCTTCTTTTGGCCAGTCAGGTACGATTGTAATAAATTCTTTTAAGTCCATTCTTCAATTACCTCCTCAGTTTCAACCGACTCTTTAATAACTTGATCGAACCAGGCTTTTAAATCCTGGAAGGATGAAAACAATAGTTCTCTTTCAAGTTCATATTGTGCTTGTTTTATTTGGTAGGTTCGAGAGTCAGTTAGGTCACGCTTTTGCGCTCCGGTGTTTAAAGTTATAAATCCATTGTTTATTGTAACAAAATCCAGGTCAGAAAACACCTTTGACATAAAGTTTATCGTTTCCTGCGACCAACCGCGATGCTTTGCGAGGTCACCCCCATGTCGTTTAAGATCGATCGGACCCTTTTTTAACAGAAAAGCATAAAACCATTTAAAATGGTCACGGGTCGGGACAGTACTAAAGAAATCACTGGATTCTTTATAAAAATAAGCATAAATCCTAGCTGGTTGTTTCCCTTTAAATAAAAACTTTAGGATTTCTTTTGATGATGGAAAGTCAACCAGAACAATATTTGCCTTGTTCCCATCGAACGATTTTGCATCTTCCACATCTTTAATAAAAATGGTCTCATCGATTATATTAGGATTTATTTTTTCAAGGTGTTCTTGATTAAAAATAATAAATTTCCTGTTATCAGCAGGGACAGCATTTGAAAGGCTGTTGATTCGCTTTTGTCCACGATAATCAAATAATTGCCATGACTCCACGGCAATATCGTGGATGAAAATTTGTGGTTTACGTATATTGTTCCATTCGTTAACAGATAATTCTCCAATTAACGAAATTTTTGATGCAGGTGAAATATGATCCACTAAGGGTCCTAAACCAAAGCCTACCCCATCCAGATTAGCACCACTTTCATTCACTAATACCTTTAAGTGGTTTTGCTCACTCCCAATTTTTCTGATATTTGTAATATCGACATTGTTTATTAAAACCTTTGGTTTGGGATTGTCCATTCCAAAAGGAGCAAGTAGACTCATTTCATCTAATGATGATAGATTCACATGTTGAAGTTTAATTTCCTCATCGAGAAATGTTACTGGAATTAAATCCTCAGGAGTCAGTTGTTCTTCTGCCAGTAAATTTAACCTTGTGCGGAGTTCCGCAACATTCTCTAGGTTTAAGGTCATCCCTGCTGCCATGGGGTGACCGCCAAAATGCGGCAAAATATCACGGCAGGTTGATAAATTTTTAAATAGGTCAAAACCTGCAATACTGCGGGCCGAACCCTTTGCCACTCCCTTATCCGGGTCAAAATTCAGTACAATCGTTGGCCGGTAATACTTTTCAACGAGTCTTGAGGCAACAATTCCGATGACTCCGGCATTCCAGCCTTCCTTACCGATGACTAGAACTTTATTAGACTCAATCGGGAAATTCTTTTCAACCTCTTCCATCGCCTCAGTCGTAATCGAATTAACAATCGACTGTCTTGACTTATTGAGAGCATCCATTTCTGATGCTAGGCTTTCTGCTTCAAGTGGATCATCGGTTAAGATCAGCTGAACGGCTAAGTCAGCATCTTCTAAACGCCCCACGGCATTAATCCTTGGCGCGAGGGTAAAGCCAATTGTTTCTTCATTTATCGACATGGGATCGACCCCTGCCAGCTTTAAAATGGCTCTAAGGCCAATATTATTCGTTGTTTTTAGTTTTTCAAGTCCTTTTTTAGCGATCAGGCGATTCTCATCCTTTAACGAGACTAAATCCGCAATCGTCCCAATCACAGCTATTTCTAACAAATGCTCTGGAACCACTCCGTAAAGGGCATGGGCAAGTTTAAAGGCTACACCCACTCCTGCCAGTTCACGAAACGGATAGGTACTATCAGGAAGCTTGGGATGAATAATCGCAAGCGCCTCAGGTAATACCGGCCCAGGCTCATGGTGATCGGTAATGATGAGATCCATGCCTAGCTCTTTTGCAACGGATGCCTCATAGGTAGCTGATATTCCAGTATCCACAGTAATAATTAAATTTATTCCATTTTCTGCTGCACTCCGGAAAGCGGCCTCATTCGGGCCATATCCTTCAGTAAAACGATTAGGGATGTAAAATTGAACATTTGCACCAAGGTCACGAAGCGTGATCATTAATACTGATGTGCTGCTTACTCCATCAGCGTCATAATCGCCGAATATGAGGATTGGCTCTTGGTTTTCGATAGCTTCACGAATTCTCGTAACTGCAATATCCATTCCTGTTAGGAGAAAGGGATCGTGGAATTCTTCGTTTCCAAATAAAAAATACCGTGCAGACTCAACGGTATTAAAGCCACGGTTGACAAGCAGTGAAGCGACAAGAGGCGTTATTTTCAATTCAGTTTCTAGCTTTTTGATCAGTTGTTCATCGGATTTCCGAACAATCCATCTTGTTTTCGAACTTAACATGTGTATGTTCACCCCTCAGACCTTCTTATTATACAGGAGTAGGATACAGCTTTCAATCAAAAGAAAAACCGCAGGATATCTGCGGTTTTCAACTAAATTTATACTTGTGGTTGATCAGAGTACTTTCTTTTCTCTTTTACCGTTTTAATAACACCCTTCTTCTTCAGCTCTTTACATTTCATCACATACCATAAAGAACCTGCGACAAAGACGGAGGAATATACCCCAATAATTAATCCAACGAATAAAGCGATAGAGAAATTGCGAATCGCCGGGCTTCCAAAAATCATTAAGCATACTGTCGTAATGAGCACTGTTAAAACGGTGTTAAACGACCGTGTTAAAGTTTGGCGAATACTAACATTTACCACTTCAGCAATATCCTGAACTGTTTTAAGCCGTTTTTTCTTTTGCATATTCTCGCGAACCCTATCGAAAGTAACAATCGTATCATGGTTTGAGTAACCAATAATGGTCAAAATCGCGGCGATAAAGTTTAAATCTACTTCAAGTCTTGTAATACTAAAAATAGCAATCATGAAAAATGCATCATGAAGGATCGCAGCAATCGCGGCGATTGCCATATAAGCTTCAAATCGAATCGAAACGTAGAGAATGATACCAATTGAGGCAATCAAGACGGCAAAAAAGGCATTTTTCGCTAGTTCTTTTCCAATCGTCGGAGAAACGGTACTAACATTCGGCTCATAGCCAAATTGCTTTTTAAAATCTGCTTTTAAAGTTGAAATCTCATCTTTTGACAGTACCCCAATCATTCGGACGGCACCAATTTGCTTTTTATCACCAGAAATGACGACATCATCTGGAGTTAAATGAAGTTTGTTAAAAGCATTTTCCACCTGGGTAGTGGTTAAAGGTGTTTTTGATTGAACCTCTACACGCGTTCCGCTTGAAAAATCAATTCCTAAATTCATACGGAAAATAGCGAGAATGATTACACCCGCAACTAGAAGAACACCGGATAGGATGAATACTTTATTCCTAAGTCTAACAAAATCAATTTTATCAAATCGAGTAGGAAGATCGATTGTATCTACATTATCGTTAATAGATTTAATTTGGGACTTGCGTACTGAAAACCAACCAGGTTTATTATTTAATAAACCGCTTTGGACCCATAGCCCCAGTAATAACCTTGCACCGTAAACATTTGTGAGGAAGCTCATCAGGACACTCACTATTAACATTGTCGCAAACCCTTTTACAGAGCTTGTCCCGTAAAAGAATAATACACAAGCTGTTAAGATTGTTGTTAAGTTTGCGTCAAGAATAGCTGTAAAAGCATGCTGCTCACCAGCTTGGAACGCTGATTTAATGCTTCTACCTACCTTTAGTTCTTCTCTAATCCGTTCATAAGTAATAATGTTGGCGTCGACAGCCATTCCGATTCCGAGAATGATCGCGGCAATTCCCGGCAAGGTCAGAACCCCATTCATCCAATCGAAAATTAATAAGACGAGAAATATATAAATTGATAACGTAACAGTAGCAATGAAACCTGGAAAACGGTAATAGAAAAGCATGAAAAGATATATAATTACAACACCAATGATTCCGGCTAAGACCGTATCATGCAATGCCTGTTCCCCGAACTTAGCTCCGACGGAAGTTGAATACACCTCTTTTAACTTAACCGGTAAGGAGCCTGCATTTAAAAGCGAAGCCAAGGTTTGAGATTCTTTTGCAGTAAAACTGCCTACAATCGAAACTGTATTTTGATTAAATATTTGCTTTACTGTTGGGGCTGATAAAAATTTAGGGTTCGCTTTTGTTACTTCCTTTTTAAAAGAGTCTTTTCCTTCTTCAAAATCCAGCCAAATAACTAGAACATTGTTTGGTGCCATTTTCATAATTTCTTCGGACACCTTGCGGAATTTATCGGCACTTTTTAATGTTAAAGAAACGCTTGGTGCACCATTTTCATCAAAAGTTTGCTTAGCTCCGCCTTGTTTTAGGTCAGAACCATCCATCATCAGACGGTCATTAGCATCACGGAAGGTTAGATTTGCTTGAGTAGATAAGATTTCGCGAGCTTTATTCTGGTCTGTTACCCCAGCAAGCTGCACACGAATCCGGTTCTTTCCTTCAATTTGAATACTAGGTTCACTCACCCCAAGGACATTGATCCGCTTGTCGAGTGCCTCAGCGGTACTTGCCAAAACCTCTTTGTCAATCTTTTGACCTTTTTTCGCTTCCTTAACATCGTACAAAACCTCAAATCCACCTTGAAGGTCTAGTCCTAGCTTCATATTGTTTAAGATGTTCTTAGTTGTTGCTCCCATTGTGCTTCCTATAATTAGGACGACAAGAAAAAAAGCAACAATTCTACTGCGCTTTACCATTATGTATTGTTCCTCCTTAGTGCTTGTGCATTAGCACTGTTCCGTATAATCCTTATATAAATTACCAAAAAGTCACTTCCTTCATTATGAAAGAAGTTAGATTGGCTGTCAATTTACAATAATATGAATTCATAAGGCATTTTTATTTTAAAAGCTCTTTCAATTCATCTTCATCATCTAATGAGAATTCGGTCGTTTTATATGCCTCAATCGTCGCGAAACTGAGATAATCGCTCGCCTTAACAGACAGGATTTCTTGGATAATTTCGTACAGTTTCATTTCTTCCTTTACCTTTTTCCACTTTTTCTTAATTAAAAAATCCCAAAGTTCCTTCTCCGTTACAGAATCAATCCCTAGCAATTGAAACTCCGTGAGTTTACTTGCTACTGCTGGTTGGACCTGGGTGCGAAAATGTTCGAATCTGTGACTATTATCCATTATGACTGCCTCCTTGGGAGCTCTCCCAACTGAATTGAACTTTTCAAAAAGCTTTTACTACTTGTCATGCTTTGTCCACCATTAGGCATATAGATAATTGTATATGAATTCTTCTTATTTGAGAAGGTGGGAATCTGCATGTCGAAGTTTTTAAAGGGGACTTTTATCCTATTAATCGCAGGTCTTGTTACAAGAGTCCTTGGTTTTATTAATCGGATTGTAATAGCAAGGAGTATTGGGGAAGAAGGTGTTGGCTTATACATGATGGCGTTTCCTACATTCATCCTAGTAGTGACGCTTACTCAGTTAGGGCTCCCTGTTGCTATTTCAAAAAATATCGCGGAGGCAGAAGCAAAAGGAAATTTTGCAGAGATTAAAAAAATTCTTGTTGTATCCCTAGCGACGACTATTTCTTTATCACTTATATTTACGCCAGCGCTAATTTTACTTGCACCGATTCTATCAAAAACATTGTTTACTGACCCAAGAACCTTTTATCCTTTAATTGCAATAGCTCCTGTGGTTCCAGTAATTGCGATTTCCTCTGTGCTTCGGGGCTACTTTCAAGGCAGACAAAACATGCGTCCCTCGGCAATCTCACAAATTTTAGAACAATTTGTGCGAATAACTTTGATTGCTGTGATGACAAAAGCGTTCCTTCCTTATGGAATTGAATATGCCGCTGCAGCAGCAATGGTTTCTTCTGTAATCGGCGAACTTGTCTCACTCATTTACTTAATGACTGCCTTTAAATTAAAAAAACGTTTTAGGCTTAGGAAAAATTTCTTTCAATTTGTCCACAGCGGGAAACAAACCTTCAAAGAACTCATGGATATCGCTTTACCGACAATGGGGAGCAGAATGATTGGATCTGTGGCATGGTTCTTTGAACCCATAGTTGTCGTCCATAGCTTAGCCCTTGCTGGTGTCATCACTGTAGAAGCTACCAAACAATACGGTGCCTTAACGGGTTTTGCGATGCCACTGTTAATGTTACCGTCTTTCATCACCTTTTCTTTAGCTACATCACTTGTGCCTGCGATTAGCGAAGCCAATACGCAGAACAACAAAAAATTGATTGAATACCGGTTACAGCAAGCATTGCGCTTTGCCTTTTTATCGGGTGGACTGGCCGTTGTCGTTCTATATGTGCTGGCTAACCCATTGATGGAACTCATGTATGGCTCAGCAAAGGGCTCTTATTTTATTAGATTGATGGCTCCCTTCTTTTTATTTTATTACTATCAAGGACCGTTACAAGCTGTGTTACAAGCATTAAATCTTGCACGAGCAGCGATGATTAATAGTCTTATTGGTGCCATCGTTAAGACAGCTGTGATTTTTTTACTGGCTTCGCAAGCCTCATTTGGAATTAACGGGGTGGCATTAGGAATTATCGTTGGCTTTGTATTAGTCACTGTTCTTCATTTTGCAACGGTATTAAAAAAGATTTCCTTCTCATTTTACGTTCGCGATTATCTGAAGGGACTTCTAGTCATGGGAACTACAGGTTGGTTAGGCTATTGGTTATTTGAGAACACCTTCCTAACTGAACCGTTAACCATTAAGGTAATATTTTCGTTAATGGCCATGTCCATTTCCTATTTGATCATGATTATTTTGTTAGGTCTTATTAAAAAGGAAGAGCTAAAACGTATTCCCTGGCTTCGAAACTTGTTTGCCTAATTACTTTCTAAATAATAAGACACGCATTCTTAGCGTGTCTTTTGTTCATTCATCTTGTAGATCAATAAAGAATTTCCCATTTTCATAACTGCAAAAAGAAATCTTCTTTACATCGCGATAGCCCTGTTTTTTCAATTCCTGCCGAAGCCAGAGATTTGTTTTGTTAATTCTTTTTAAACTTTCTTCTTCAATGTTTCCATCTAGGATTAAAGGGATGGTAATATCGCCTAGTTCAGATTCATTATTATTATTCTTTAATTTTTCAATGACAGACAAACTTCCGGAGGATTCTAATATTGCAAACTCCACGTCTGCAATACTGCGAATGTTCTTTTCTCGGAGCTGGGTCATTAAATCATCAAAATTGTACCGCTGCTTCCGCATTGCGTTCTCATCTATTTTCCCCCTATTAATAATAATGCTTGGCTGCCCATCAATCAGATTACGAAATTTTTTACTTTTCAACGAAAAGATGGCTAAGGTTATTTGAATCAACATGAGCAACACCATTGGAACCACCGTATGGAACAAAGGTGTATGAATTCTTTCGATGGCCACAACTGCCATCTCACCAATCATAATAAAAACAACTAGATCTAAAATGCTTAATTCCCCAATTTCCCTTTTCCCCATGACTCGAAAAATGACTAGGATAACTGCATAAAATAAAAGCGTTCGAAATACAATCGTTAAATAATCCTCCACAACCGTCGCCCCTTTTTTTACGTTCAACGGTATTATTTGCAGAAATGGACAAAAAATTAGCGGAATAAAATACCAACCCGCTCTTACATTTGAAAAATTTACGGAAACTTATTCTACTTTCCGCCTTCTACGAATACGCTTGTACTAGGAGTGAAACATGTATCTAGGGTCTGGCGGTACTTTACATTTAGGCCTATTTGCCGGCCTGAATGCGACTGAAGGGGGAGAGTTAAAATCGAATCGAAAAGCTTTGGTACTTCAATTCTGTACGGATTAATTTTTATTCTTGTATTTGCCGTGATATGCAGCATTATTTTTGCGTTTATTCTCAAATTTACGTCTGCTCGTGAAGTATCACTACAATATGTCGTCACGGCATTATCATTCATCGGGCTATTCGGAGGCGGTTTTCTATCTGGCGGGAAAAGAAAAGAAAAGGGTTGGCTTATTGGTGGACTAACTGGACTTATCTACTCGATCGTTGTCTTTTTATTCCAATACTTAGGATATGATCGCCTGTTTAACGCCGAACAAGTAATTTATCATACTTGCTATACCTTAATTGCGATGATGGGTGGAATTCTAGGGGTAAACATTTCTACCAACAATTCACGGAGATCCGCTTAACATCGAAAAGAGGAAGGGCTGGGGCTGCTGGGCGCTGGAGCTAGACAATTAATAAATTAAAGGAAGCCATACAGGACGGCTTCCTTTTCGTTTGTTCTTATTTTGTTAGATTGACGCTTCCTTCACTTGCATCCGCTGTGACTTCACGAATGGCATTACGGTCAAATGTAAGACGGCTTCCGTCACCACATTTAATTACGGCTTTATTCTCATCAATTGAATCTATAAAACCATGTAATCCACCAATCGTGACTACTTTATCACCCTTTTTTAAATCACTTTGCATTCTCTGAACCGCTTTCTGGCGCTTTTGCTGCGGGCGAATTAATAGGAAATAAAATAACACAAACATTAATATTAATGGAACAATGGTACCAATTCCTCCTGACATCTTGTTTCCCTCCTTTCAAAAATTATCTATTAGAAATTTTTCGCATTCGGTTTGTTAAAACCATATTGCTCAAAAAATTCTTCTCTAAAATCACCAAGCCGGTCTTCCATGATGGCTTGTCTGACTTTCTCCATTAATCTTAACAGAAAATAGAGATTATGGTAAGACGTTAAACGAATTCCAAATGTTTCGTCACATTTAATTAAGTGACGAATGTATGCACGGCTATAATTTCGGCAGGTATAGCAATCGCAATTTTCATCCAGCGGGCCAAAATCTCTCGTAAATTGTGCATTTTTTACAACAAGTCGACCAGTGCTTGTCATCAATGTACCATTTCTGGCAATTCGTGTAGGCAGCACACAGTCGAACATATCAATTCCGCGAATCGAGCCATCAATTAATGAATCAGGTGATCCTACACCCATTAAATACCTTGGTTTATTTGTAGGTAAAAGTGGTGTCGTGTGTTCAAGCACGCGATTCATAATGTCCTTTGGTTCACCCACTGACAAACCGCCAACTGCATAGCCAGGGAAATCTAACGAAACAAGATCTTTCGCACTCTGCTTGCGAAGCTCCTCATATTCTCCCCCTTGGACGATTCCAAATAAGCCTTGGTCATTGGGGCGTCCATGTGCATTTAAACAGCGCTCCGCCCATCGTGATGTTCTCTCGACAGACTTCTGCATGTACTCATATGTTGCAGGGTATGGAGGGCATTCATCAAAGGCCATCATAATATCGGAACCAAGGGCATTTTGAATTTCCATCGCCTTTTCTGGTGATAAAAATAATTTTTCACCGCTCATATGGTTACGAAAATGAACTCCTTCTTCCTCAATTTTACGGAATTCACTTAAACTAAAAACTTGGAATCCACCCGAATCTGTTAGGATGGCTCGGTCCCAGTTCATAAATTTATGTAGTCCGCCTGCTTCTCTGATGATTTCGTGTCCCGGCCTGAGCCACAGGTGATAGGTATTACTTAAAATGATCCCCGCTCCCATTTCTTTTAAATCTTCGGGAGACATTGTTTTCACAGTTGCCAGCGTTCCTACCGGCATAAATGCAGGGGTATCAAACGAACCGTGAGGAGTATGGACTCTGCCAAGCCTGGCCCCTGTTTGTTTACATGTCTTGATTAATTCATAACGAATCGCAGTCAAATTTTTTTCTCCTTCCTTATGTACCTCTTAGATGATGAACATTGCATCGCCAAAGCTAAAAAAACGATACCGCTCTGTAACGGCAGTTTGATAAGCATGTAAAACATGTTCTCTGCCTGCTAACGCACTGACGAGCATAATCAGGGTTGATTTTGGCAAATGAAAGTTCGTTATCATGCCATCAATGGCTTTAAATTCGTACCCTGGGTAAATAAAAATATTGGTCCAGCCGCTGCCCTCGATAAAACGGCCATCATTTGCGGAGGCAATTGTTTCAAGGGTTCGTGTTGAGGTAGTCCCTACGGTAATAATTCTGCCCCCATTGTTCCGTACCTCGTTAAGCAGACGTGCTGTCCCCTCTGTGACGATATAAAATTCAGAGTGCATATCGTGTTCCAATACATCATCTACACTTACAGGACGGAAGGTTCCGAGCCCTACATGAAGGGTAATAAACGCGATATGAACACCTTTTTCTTTAATCGCTTCTAATAAGCTGTCTGTAAAATGAAGCCCTGCCGTTGGTGCCGCGGCTGAACCAGGTTCACGGGCAAACACGGTCTGATACCTATCCCGGTCCTCGAGCTGCTCTTTTATGTAGGGAGGAAGCGGCATTTCACCTAATTGGTCAAGCACCTCATAAAAAATACCTTCATATTTAAAATCTAATATTCTCCCGCCATGGTCCGAGGTCCCAGTGCAAACGGCCGTAAGAAGGCCATCACCGAAATCTATTTCCGTACCTTCCTTTACTCTCTTTGCAGGCTTGATAAGGGTCTCCCATTGATCGCCTTCCAGCTGCTTCAAGAGTAAGACTTCTATTTTTGCACCTGTATCTTTTTTGACGCCAAAAAGACGTGCAGGAAGTACCTTGGTATCATTTAAAACAAGGCAATCTCCTTCACGCAAATAGTCGATAACATTTTTAAACACTTCATGCTTTATTTCGCCTGATTCCTTATCTAGAACCATTAATCTGCTGTCCGTCCGATTTTGAAGCGGAACCTGTGCAATTAATTCCTCAGGCAAATGAAAATCAAACAAATCTACCTTCATATTATGACACCCTAATCTAAATTTAATAATCAATCAGTGGCAGGCGAATCCATCCCAAAATGGTGATAGACCAATGAGGTTACCACCCTGCCCCGTGGAGTTCTTTGCAAAAAGCCAATTTGTAATAAATATGGTTCATACACATCTTCAATCGTTTCGGCTTCTTCCCCAATCGATGCGGCAATCGTATCAAGGCCGACAGGGCCGCCGCGGAATCTTTCGATAATACCCTTCAGCAGTTTATGGTCGATATGGTCTAAACCAAGTCGATCTACTTGGAGGAGTTCGAGTGCTTCTCGTGCTAGGGCCAGCTCAATCGTCCCATTCCCTCTTACTTGGGCAAAATCTCTAACCCGGCGAAGAAGACGATTCGCAATTCTCGGG
Organism: Bacillus sp. ISL-7; assembly: GCF_018613065.1. The sequence continues at coordinate 45,788 of NZ_JAGGQW010000035.1, forward strand.
GTCCCTCTTGATCTCCTGGCTATTTCTTGCGCTGAAAGGTCATCGATTTCGGTACCGAACACTTCCGCTGTTCGCAGGACAATATTTTTTAATTGATCTTCCTTATAATACTCGAGTCTGCTTAAAACTCCAAACCGGTCTCTTAAAGGAGCTGATAGGGAACCTGCCCTCGTAGTCGCTCCAACAAGCGTAAAGGGTGGGAGGTCGAGGCGGACTGATCTCGCACTTGGGCCTTTACCAATGACAATATCAAGACAAAAATCTTCCATCGCTGGGTAAAGTACCTCTTCAATCGTCCTTTGCAGGCGATGAATTTCATCAATAAATAAAACGTCCCCAGGTTCGAGTGCAGTAAGAATCGCAGCTAAATCACCAGGCCTTTCAATCGCAGGTCCTGATGTGGTGCGAATGTTCACACCCATTTCATTGGCGATAATCACAGCGAGTGTTGTTTTCCCTAATCCGGGCGGACCATAAAGGAGCACATGGTCTAACGTTTCCTTACGCATTTTTGCGGCCTTAATATAAATATCAAGATTTTCCTTTACTTGATCCTGTCCGATGTATTGTCTTAAGGTTTGCGGCCTAAGGCTTTGTTCTATGCTGATTTCACTTTCATTGACTTCACTCGAAATAATTCGGTCATCCATGAATCATCACCTATTTTAAAAGCCGCTGAAGGGCTTTCTTAATGTATTGGTCCGTTGACATTTGTTCTTTTCTTAACTCAGGTGAAATCTTTTTGATTTCCTTTTCGGAATAACCCAATGCTTTCAGAGCAAGAATTGCTTCTTCCAAGTTCGAGTTGGTTGCTTGTGTATGTAAGTGAAGTTGGTCGGTATTAAATAAATTGGGGAAATAGTCGGGAACGATATCCTGCAATTTTCCTTTTAAGTCCAATATCATTTGCCGGGCTGTTTTTTTGCCGACCCCGGGGAATTTGACTAGGAAGCTTTCATCTTCATTTTCAACGGCAGTAACCACCTGTTGTACTTCACCGGAAGCAAGGATGGCCAACGCCCCTTTTGGACCGATTCCAGATACATTTAGTAATTTTGTAAAAAGCTTTTTCTCTTCTCTTGTTTCGAAGCCGTACAGGGCCATTACATCCTCACGAACGTAGTGGTAGGTATAGACTGTTACCATTGTTTCCATTTTACTAGCATAAATAAACGGATTGGGTGTAGATATTTGGTAGCCAATGCCGCTGTTCTCAACAACTATATATTCTGGTCCGACAAAATCGACGGTCCCTTTTATAAATTCGTACACTACATTCTCTCCCCTAGTTTTTCACTGTATTTCATTCTATCATACAATTTTAGGTTAGTTGTAGAAAATAGGCTGGTAGACGAAACATCAAACTATTCGGAATTCGGGATTCGCTGATAGAACTGAGAAATTCGCTGATTGAAGTTTGGGATTCGCTGATAGAGTTGGATTCGCTCATTGAATGACGAAATTCGCTCATTAAACCTCAAAATTCGCCCATTAAACTCTATTTTCCGCTAATAAATCATTAAGATTCACAAAATTACGACTCGAACAAAGAGAATTCAAAAAAAAAACCAGGCTGAAGTGGCGGCATCAGTCTGATTCGGTGATATTACTATTCTTTTTTTAAAGAATAAGGCTTAAATGTCTCTAAAACTTCAACAAATCGATCTTTTGTTTTGATTGGTATACCTTGAAGAAGTTCTTCCTGCTTCGTACTTTCCAACTTCTTAATATCTATTTGAAAAAATGATTGAATAATTCTCAATTGGTCCGGTCTTCCATTAAAAATGCTCAAAACACCATCTTCTGTTATCCCAAAAAAGCCATTCGCTTTAAGCAATGGTGATATGTCATTGACCTGTCTCCGAAATACCATGGTCGAATCATCGATATCAGCCAGCTGCCATTGGTCATATTTTGCCCAGAAATTCTCGGCAGACCAGCAAGTCTCGTGGACTACTTCTTGACTTATTTCCCCATCTAAATAGACCCTTTCCAAAATAACGGTTACATGTAAAGGTTCAGTCTTTTTATGGGTATCCATTTGTGAAGCAGTGGCGATAATGGTCATTCCTTTGGCATTAAAAATAAACATGAAGAGAAGAACAGCGAATCCGGCGAGACTATTCCGATACCATGCCATCCACTTATACCTCATGCTACTCACCTCTTATTGTTAAAAATTGAACAATCTATCCAGTACTAGTTTAGCCTTATTTTGCCTTTTTATCCTTCATGCAATATTAAAAGGGCAAAGCCCGTAAGCTTTGCCCTCTACCGCGGAAGGAATTACCTTCCGCCCTTTTCGTGCTGATTATCTTTGTTGAAATTGCGGTCGCGGCCAAGGGTTCCTTCATCGGTTATGACCTTTACCGTTCTTCCGTTTGCGTAGGGCCTCACAGCTCTCTTAATTGCACTTTTTGTAGCAGCGGCTTTATCTTGATCATTTAACACTACTGAAACAATGACAGTATTTCCATAAGCGACGGATCTTACGGTCTGTACATTCGGAATCGCTTCTACTTTGTTTCTGACTTTATTAGTAAAATTATCCTGGAAGTCAGGATCCGTAACAACCCCGGCATTTCCATTTTTTACATTCAGATGACCATGATAGTTCATATCGCTTGTACTAAAACGATTATCGCGTTGGAAAAAATTACGGTCTTTGGAAGCTAAAGGTAATGATGGATTTTTTGGATTTCCATTTTCGTCTCGTGATTGAAGCTGCCTTCTTCTGTTTTCATTTGTAACTTGATCCTCATCCCCAAGAGAATGGTCCATCATTTCCGTTATTGCCCCGTCATCATCCCTAAATAAATCGTTATCTGAAGTTGGGTGGTTTTCATTGGAATAATATCCAACCGGGCTTAACGAGTTGTTATTGTTTTTATTAACACCCGCACGATTATTATCATTTGCGCATCCAGCCAGCCCCAACATTAATGCGGCTGAAAGAGGAATCATCCACTGCTTCTTGTTCAAGCGAAAAACCCCCTCCATTAACATCCTGAGCATGAGCTTAACATGCTCATTAATAGGGTGTTATTTTCGGGGGGATTTCATTCAGACGGAAAATTCCAAAGCTGCTCAGTCCAATAACTCCCTTAGGTGGTCAATAAACTTTTTTCTTGCATAAAACTGACTAATGGTTAAGTCCATTACCTGTTTATATTTTGTATGATCTGTGTACGATTTTTCACGGATCATTCGATTCCATTCCCGAAAAATATCGGCGGGATAGGCTAAGGCAAATAAAAAAGCCTCTTCGTGTAAGTATTTTTTAATTTGTTTAAGGCTCGACAGTCTGTCAAATGACCAATCGATAAAAGGCAAAATTCGGTTTGCATATTGTAAATAATCAAATGATGCGGGTCCGATACTAATTAAATCAAAATCAATGAGATGTAACTGCCCCTCTGTATCCCTTAAAAAGTTATGATGGGCTACATCCCCATGCAATATTACGGTTGGTTCTTTTTGAAAAAAGACACGATTATTTTCCATACCTTCAAGTGACCATTTTGCCCAAGACAACATTTCCGAGATGAAGAGCTCATTGATAAAATACCCAAGATAGGGAAGATTATTGGAGAAAACATTTAACCTTTCTGTCCATTTTTCAATAAGGTGCCCTTTTGGCAGTAAGGTTCGATAGCGTGATTCAAACGAAGCTGTGGTTTGGTGAAATTGCTCTAATAACTCCATTCCTTCTTGGCGATTTTTATGAGTATGAAAAGAAAATACGTTTTTATTCGGCGGAATGTACTCCATACACCCGAAGTAAGTTCCCTCAAAAAAAAGCTGGTCTCTCACTGGGGATGTTAAAAACAAATATGTCTTTTTAAACCCTTCTTTTTTCAATGTTGCTGTAAAGGCTTCTTGGAGTCTAAGTCTACTGTTGGTATGATACCCTTTTATGACATAATCATTTTTATTCGTTCTTAAAAAAATAACGGATTTTCGAATCGGAATCATCTGAAGGATTCTATCATAGAACTTTGATTGAAAATAAGAGAGGAGACGATCAAAATAATCATCGTCTCCCTTTTTATTATTTGCTGTATTAAAGGCTCTCATCTTGGTAACCCGGCATACCGTAAGGACTTGTTCCAACCGGACCCATACCATATGGATTCATATAAGGAGGCTGTGCAGCATTAACAGGTCCTGTATATGGTGCGCTATAGATTGGCGGCGTTGGCGGTACAAAGTTTGTTGGCATGGCTGCTGGCTGCGGTGTGGCTTCCGGTCCAGGCATTCCAGCTGGTGCAGCTCCACAGCCGCAATCCCCCATCGCTCCGGTTCCTACTGGTAACCCCTGTGTTGGATTTGGCTGCTGCATGAATGGACCTGGTCCCTCCATTTCTGGTGTTCCAAAGCCTGCAGGTGCACTCATTGGACCACCCATATGCGGGTATCCGTATGGCATTTGGCCATATGGTGCACCCATTCCATACGGATTAGCCATTGCTGGATTTCCGAACGGGTTTCCAGGCATTACTGGATATGGAGCAAAGTCAGTTGGGTTGTGTAGTGTCTCGAATCCTGAAGGGCTTTCCATTGGATAACCTGTTGGCATTTGACCATATCCTCCTGGCATTTGCTGGTCATAGCCCGCTGGCATTTGGCCATATCCTCCTGGCATTTGACCATATCCTCCTGGCATTTGCTGACCAGTGCCCGCTGGCATTTGACCATATCCTCCTGGCACTTGTTGGCCATACCCTGCTGGCATTTGCTGCTCATAGCCCGCTGGCATTTGACCATATCCTCCTGGCATTTGACCATGTCCTGCTGGCATTTGTTGGCCACCTTGTGGCATTTGACCAAAAGCTGCTGGGGCCATTGAAGGGTAACCGATTGGCTGCTGTGGTGATTGCGCACCCATTACAGCACTAGGATTATACGCTGGGTTCATAACAGGTAGCTGCGGCATAAAGGATGATGATTCATCATCGAAATGCGGCGCTACAAACGATGCACCTGCAACTGACGGAGCATTACCAGGATACCCACTTGGCTGCATTGGCATCGACATACTACCATCTTGCATTTGTTGATAAGGCATTGGCATCGGCATACCACCATCTTGCATTTGATGATAAGGCATTGGCATCGACATACCACCATCTTGCATTTGCGGGTAAGGTATTGGCATCGGCATACCCCCACCTTGCATTTGCGGGTAAGGCATGAATGGGTTCGGGTTCATTTCCATCGGGAAACCAACTCCAAATGGTGGACAGAATCCAGGGCCAGGCATAACTGGCGTAACAGGTACACAAAAATCTTGTTGCGGTGCCACTTCTACAGGTGCTTCCATGACTGGTGGTGGAGCATAAACAATATTCTCTTTTATTGGAGTCTCTTTTATTGGTACTTCTTTGATTGGTACTTCTTTAATTGGTACCTCTTTAATTGGTACTTCTTTTTTTGGTACTTCTTTTATCTCAGGAAGTATATTGGCAGGTTTAGGCGGCTGTTGAACAGTCATATTTTGCATGTTCATCATGTAATAATTGTTGATATCTATTTCTGGGACTATTTGTAGAGGCATTTTTGGAGTATAAGGTGCTTTTGGTGCTTCCTTAATTGGAGCTTCCTTGATCGGTGCCTCCTTGATTGGCGCTTCTTTTATTGGTGCTTCTTTTATCGGTGCCTCCTTGATTGGAGCCTCTTTAATCGGTGCTTCTTTGATTGGCGCTTCCTTAATCGGTGCTTCTTTTACGGGTTTCTCTTTGACTAACGGTTGCTCAGCAAGCGGCTTTTCTTTCTTAACTCCTAAGTTGATTGTAGTACCAGGTTTGGTCCCCATAGGTGCTTCTTTTTTTATCGTTCCACCTGAAGTTGGGACTTTTATTTTCATACCGGGCATAATCATATCAGGGTTGCTGAGCTGTGAATTCATCTTTTTCAGCTCTTCAAAATTCACGCCGTACTTCTTGGCAATCTTCCAAAGAGTATCCCCTTTCTGTACGATATGGATCTTCACTCTGATTTCCCCTCCTATGGCATAAGTCCATATAGTCTATGTGAAAATGGGCAAAGTGCTATCCTTCTTCACAAAAACTTATGCTATTTTTCAAAAGAATATGAATCCCCCCTAAAATATAAAAAAGATGCAATCTGGTAAATTGCATCTTTTTTAATATTAATTATGAATTTAATAACATCCGTTCAAGCGCAAGTTTTGCATTTTCAGCAATCTCAGGACTTACTTTAATGATATTATTTGTCTCTTCTAGTGTATCTAGGCTCCAAACTAAATGCGGCAGATCGATTCGGTTCATGGTTAGACACGGACACATATGCGGATTTAACGAAATGATCTTTTTATCAGGGTGATTTTTTATTAACCGATTGACAAGATTCATCTCCGTTCCAATCGCCCAAGCTGTTCCGGGCTCAGCACTTTCAATCGCTTTGATAATATAACTTGTTGATCCGGCCATATCCGCTAGCTCCACTACCTCTCGGCGGCATTCCGGATGAACGATAATTTTCATATCAGGATATTGACTGCGTGTATCGCTAACATTTTGGACAGTGAAATTCTCATGAACCGAGCAATGCCCTTTCCAAAGGATTACTTTAATTTTTGAAAAATCACCTTCGTATTCCAGGACATGATTAATTGGATTCCAAATCGCCATATCGTCTAAACCTACGCCTAAATCAGCGGCAGTATTTCTGCCTAAATGCTGATCTGGTAAAAATAATATTCTTTCCTTCATTTCAAATGCCCACTTAACCATCGTCTCGGCATTGGATGAAGTGACCGTAGCCCCGCCATGTGCACCGACAAATGATTTAATTGCTGCGGTTGAATTGACATATGTTAATGGAAGAATCGTGTCTCCGAATATTTCCTGGAGCGTTTCCCATGCTCTTTCTGTTTGCTGGATATCCGCCATATCAGCCATCGAACAACCTGCGCGCATATCAGGCAAGATCACCTTTTGCTTTTCACTTGTTAAAATATCTGCCGTTTCTGCCATGAAATGTACACCACAGAAAACAATAAATTCAGCTTCTGTATTTTCAGCTGATAATTGTGCAAGTTGCAGGGAATCACCTGTTGCATCAGCAAACTGAACGACCTCGTCCTTTTGATAATGATGACCTGGAATAAACAGACGTGAACCGAGCTGTTTCTTTACCTCCGTCACACGGTTTTCAAGTTCTTCTCTCGTCATTTGTTTGTATTTTTCAGGAATCATGATATTTTTTTGTAATGTAGCCAAAATATTCATTTTACTCATCTCCCTTATTCCAAAGTACTTTTACACTGATGTCGAGTGCTTTATATGAATGAGTTAAGTACCCAAGTGAGATATAATCTACACCTGTATCCCGAAAATCAGCAATATTGGCTAATTGGATTCCGCCTGAGGCTTCGGTAATGATGTTAGCCGGGACTAATTTTATCAATTCCTTAATTTCATCAGGGGTCCGATTATCAAACATGATGACATCCGCCCCTGCATTTACGGCTTCAATCACCTGTGCTTCCGTCTCCGTTTCCACTTCGACCTTCACCATATGACCGGCATTTTTGCGAATCGCTTCTACCGCCTTGGTAATCGAGCCGGCAAACGAAATGTGGTTGTCTTTAATCATGACCCCATCGTATAATCCAAAACGGTGATTAAAACCGCCCCCAGTGCGAACAGCGTATTTTTCAAGCATCCGGAGTCCTGGCGTAGTTTTCCGTGTATCACAAACTTTTGTATGTCCACTATCAAGGGTGTGAACTGTTTGACGCGTTAAGGTAGCAATCCCGCTCATCCTTTGAATAAGATTAAGGATGACTCTTTCCCCTTTTAATAAGTCAGCTATTTTTCCAGAGACATGTGCTAACTTGTCGCCGTATTTGATTAACTGACCATCCTTCACAAACACTTGAGTTGAAATTTCGTTATTTAACAGCTGAAATCCAGTTTTGATAATTTCTTCTCCACAAAAAACACCATCATCTTTTGAAAGAAAAACAATTTCCCCATTTGTGCTATCACCAAATATTAGATCGGTCGTAATATCCTGTTCCCCGATATCTTCCATAAAAAATTTCTCAAGTTGCGAGCGCAGTTTCAATGTGTTCATTGGACTTCTCCATTCCCTGATTATAGTTATGAATAATTGATTTCCTTAACCAACTGTGATTTTCTTCTTTCGGATAATCACTTCTGAAGTGACCGCCCCGACTCTCTGTCCGCTTCAATGCAGATTCTGTGATTAGATTGGCGATGATCAGCATAAAAACCTTGGTCATGTCTTGTGTTGAACAAGTATCTAAATGGATCTTTTCGGCCTTATATTGAGAAACCCAAGCTTGCTGCTTTTTCAGATTTGCTTTATTTCGGACAATTCCAACCCGTTCCATCATTAATCCTTTAATTTTTTCAATGGTTGGCAAATTCATTTTTTCTTCCTTCGTTGGATAATAAAAATAATCCTGCACGAAACCTTGTGTTTCTTTACCCGCTTCATTGATCCATTTCGACAACTGTTCCCCTTGAAATAATCCCTCTAATAATGAATTACTAGCTAAACGATTTGCACCGTGCAATCCGGTGCAGGAGGCCTCACCGATCGCATAAAGCCCATCAATCGAAGATCGTCCAATTAAATCGGTTTTAATTCCTCCCATTAGAAAATGACTTCCGGGTGCGACAGGGATTTTCCCATCCGAGATACGGATTCCATTGTCCTCACAAATAGAGGTAATCGAAGGAAATCTTTTACTAAATTCTTCAATTTTGCTTATATCTAAATAAATTTGTTTGCCTTTTTTTATAAATTCATAGATCTTTTGCGAGACCACATGCCTCGGGCCAAGATCTTTTAAGGGGTGGACACCCTCCATAATAGGAGTACCATCCTCGGTAACTAGGGTCGCCCCTTCTCCCCTAACGGCTTCAGAAATTAACCCCTTTGTTTCACCGTTTATAGATAAAAGCGTAGGGTGAAATTGAATAAATTCCATATCAACGATATCAGCACCGGCTAAATAAGCCATCGCAATTCCATCGCCGCTGACTGTTTTAGCGTTGGAAGTGTAGGTATATAATTGTCCGCAGCCGCCTGTCGCGATAATGACATGATTACCGTAAAACCTTTGAATCGCACCTGTTGATGTTTTGGCTTTAACACCTATACAACGTTTCTGTTCGGAATTTAGCAGTAATTCATAGGCGAAGACATTCTCTTCGACCGTGATATTTTTCTTACGCTTAAGCTGACTAATCAGAAACTCCATGACGTTTTTGCCAGTGGCATCGCCACCGCCATGTACAATTCTCTTTTCGCTGTGAGCCCCTTCCATCCCAAGAAACAATTCCCCCGATTGATCTTTATCAAATATATCCCCTTGACAAGCAATGTTCTTGATCAGATCTGGTGCGGCATTAATGACTTGCTGAACAGCATCTCGATTGTTGTGAAATCTTCCCGCTTCAAGCGTATCGACAATATGTTTAGAAGGATGGTCATTAGCACCCACCGCTGCCGCAATTCCACCTTGGGCCAGATACGAATTCGCCGTTCGTAATTTCCCCTTTGTGAGAATTCTCACATTCAATTCATTATTTAATTGTACAGCCAGCTGTAAAGCGGCTATTCCACTTCCAATAATTAATATATCGTCATTTGTCATCTAATAATCCTCCTGACCTAACAGGTGTCTTGACATATATATTTACATAGATTTAAACTAAAAACAAGTATTTTTATAGAAAAGTAGAAATCACAGTGTTAACCATGGCTGTTGATTGCAGCGAAGGGCGCTTCGATCAACGTATGCTTTAAAATCAACAATGACCTTTACCACAACCAAAAAAATTCGAGTATTGGAGATGTATGATGAAATATTTTGATTTTGCAGCAACAACTCCATTAGATCCTGAAGCAGCCGAAGTGTATTTGAAAGTTGCCACTGAATACTTTGGCAATTCCAGCAGCCTCCATGATATTGGAGGACAATCAGCTGCCTTACTTGAAAATTGCCGTGAAGAACTGGCTAATCTTGTTGGGGTTGATAAAAATGGAATATTCTTCACTAGTGGAGGATCAGAAGGGAATTTTTTAGCTATAGAAGCCTTGTTATCCTCCCCTAAAAAGAAAGGGAATCATATTATCGCAGGTGTGGCGGAACATTCATCCATCCATGGGGCCCTTAACAGACTAAAGGAAGCTGGCTATGACATCACATTGCTTCCGTTAAATTCAAATGGCTTGATCAATCTTGAACAACTAGTAAAGTCGATTACACCAGAAACCATACTAATGACCCTGCAGCATGTTAATTCTGAGATTGGGACGATCCAGCCAATCGCTGAAATCGCTAAAATTTGCCAGGATCACACTATTCATCTGCACAGCGATTTTGTTCAATCTTTTGGAAAAATGGATCTAAAATCAATTGCTCCGCATGTCAGCAGTTTTTCTTTTTCCGGGCATAAAATCTATGGACCCAAAGGGATTGGGGGCGTCTATGTTGATCCCCGTATTAAATGGCAGTCATTTTTTCCAGGAACCTCTCATGAAAAAGGATTCCGTCCAGGCACGGTCAATGTCCCTGCAATTGCCGCAATGACAGTTGCCGCACAGAAAATAACTGGAAGCTTGCAAGCGGATCATAATAAATATCGATTGTTGCGGAAGGCTTTTATGGATACGCTTGAGCCCATTAAGGAACAAGTGAAGATTTATCAAGGTGACGAAGGTTCGCAGCTCGCTAGTATTATCGGGCTTCGGATTTCCGGAATTGAGGGCCAATGGATGATGCTGGAATGCAATCGATTAGGGTTCGCAATTTCAACGGGCAGCGCCTGTCAGATTGGCATGCAGTCCCCGGCCAAAGTCACGCAGGGACTAGGACTATCGACTGAAGCAGCTAAAGAGTTTATCCGCATCTCTTTTGGCCATTCCACTAGCTTGGAGGATGTTATTCAACTTGGGGAAAGTATCGTTAAAATCGTGAATGCCTTCAAGGCTGCTTCCGTTATATAAAAAATTTAAACTATGCTAAAATAGGTAAACAGCAATAGAAATAGGAGGAATTATATGGTCGAGCAAAAAAAAATATTGGGAGAGGAAAGGAGGTCTTTAATTCTACAACAGTTAAAAGATAGCCCTGTCCCGCTGACAGGAAGTGAACTTGCCAATCGAACCAATGTAAGCAGACAGGTGATCGTCGGGGATATCACTCTTCTTAAGGCTAAAAATGAACCCATTATTGCAACCAGCCAAGGTTATATTTATTTAAAGCAAAACTCCAGCACTTATTCCTTTGAAAGAACAATCGCATGTAGACATTTACCGGAAGACACAGAAAGGGAGCTAAATCTGTTAGTTGACCATGGTGTGTTAGTGAAAGATGTAAGAATTGAACACACGGTTTACGGAGATTTGACCGCATCGATTATGGTTTCAAATCGCCAAGAAGTTAAACAATTCTTGGAAAACATGCAAAAAACCAAAGCTTCCTTATTATCTGAGTTAACGGAAGGAATCCACCTTCATACCATTTCAGCCTCAAGCACCCAAGTCTTAGATAAAGCCGAAGCAGCCCTTAAGGCAGAAGGTTTTATGATTGAATAGCGCCTTGATAGACAGAACAATAAAAGGACCCGAAATACTCGGGTCCTTTCGTTATTAATCCAATTTCACCATAACGGATGGATAGCTTCCTAATAATTTAACACTACAGCCTAATGCCTCTAGCTCTGCCATTGCTCCAGGTATCAATACCTCATCAAATTCCATTTCGATATCAATAATGAAAAAATAATTGCCAATTCCAGTTTTCATCGGCCGAGATTCAATTTTTGATAAGTTTAACTTTCTCCAGGCGAACGCTGATAACACCTGATGAAGGGCTCCCGCTTGGTCGTCCTCAGGCAATGTAACCATCAGTGTCGTTTTGTAATGGGATGAACCACTCATGGCCTGGAAATCAAAATTCTCTTTTGTTAGAACCACAAACCGCGTGTGATTATAGTCAAAATCATGGATGTTCCTTTGGACAATCGCCAACCCATATTCTTTTGCTGCTAATTCATTCGCAATCGCGGCCGCTTTTAAGGCAGGCTGCTCCATTACCATTTGCGCCGCTGCTGCAGTGGAAGACACACTCTCAAACGGCACTCCTTTTAATTGATTATGTAAAAATTTATGGCACTGAGCAATCGCATGAGAGTGGCTGTATACCTTACTCACATCACGCCAATTGTCCATATTATCAGGATGAACCATCAAATGCTGCTTAATAGGTAACGTAATTTCACCAATAATCGGAATCTGAACAACATGTGTTAAATAATCAAGTGTAATATTGACTGAGCCTTCCAAAGCGTTCTCAATTGGAACGACTGCAAGATCCACTTCTTTATCTACGATGGCATCGACACTTGCAGGAATCGTCTGATAGGGCACAAGTTCAAATCCTTGAAAAACCTTTTTCACTGCTAACTCTGTGAATGTAGCCTTTGGTCCTAAATATCCAACCTTCACTATTTCCCCACTCCTTATTTTTTTAAAAAGAAAGCTGAGAGCCGGTAGTAGTTTTTCACCTACACACCTGTTCCCAGCACTTCTACCTTCTCTACAAATTCGAGTTTCCTTAGTTCTTTAAGTAACTCATCTATTTCCATCGTAATGTTTGAAGTGTTTAATGAGAGAGTCACATTCGCCCTGCTTTGCAACGGAATCGTTTGGTGAAGGGTAACAATATTGCAGCCTGAATTGGCCACAACACTGAGCAATTTTGATAGCGTGCCTGAACGATCTTCTAGGTGAAAGAAAAGCGAGATAATCTTTTCCTTTTTAATGGACGAGAAAGGAAAAACAGTATCTCTATATTTATAAAAGGCACTTCTGCTTAAATCCGCTTTATGAACTGCATCTGCAATTGATTCTGCTTTACCTCTCTCAAGCATTTCCTTGACATCAAGCGTTTTTTTCATCGCTTCTGGCAACACATCTTCACGTACTAAGTAAAATTTTTTATCAACGTTTTCCATTTTTATCACCCTACCTTGATCTCTTCAGGGCCTTTCCTTCTACTCAATAAACTCGAATTCAAACTCCATTAATTTCACAATATCCCCGTCTTTTGCTCCTCTTTCCCTTAACGCTTCATCAACACCAAGACCACGAAGTTGACGTGCAAAACGGCGGACGGATTCTTCTCTTGAGAAGTCTGTCATCTTAAAGAGCTTATCTGTTTTTTCACCAGAGACAACAAATGACCCATCAGGTTCTCTCGTAATTTTAAATGCTTCCGGCTCTGCTTCGTGCTTATAAAGAACACGATGGACACCCGTTATTTCCTCTTCTTCATGTTCAAGTGGAAATTCTGGTGTTTCCTCGATCTTATCAGCTACAGCAAACAATAGCTCACGCAGTCCTTTTCTTGTTACGGCTGAAATAGGGAAGATTGGATAATCCTCTTCTAGCTGCTCCTTAAACTTTTTCAAGTTTTCCTCAGCTTCAGGCATATCCATCTTATTTGCAACGATAACTTGTGGCCGTTCTGTCAAGCGCAGGTTGTACTCTTTTAATTCCTTGTTGATTGTAAGGTAGTCCTCATATGGGTCTCTGCCTTCCATCGCTGCCATATCAATGACATGGACAATAACCCTTGTCCGTTCTATATGACGTAAGAATTGATGGCCGAGGCCAACCCCTTCACTTGCCCCTTCAATCAAACCTGGAAGGTCTGCCATAACAAAGCTTCTGCCGTCTTCCGTTTCTACCATACCAAGATTCGGAACAATTGTGGTAAAATGGTACTCGGCGATTTTCGGTCTTGCCGATGATACAACCGATAATAATGTCGACTTACCAACACTTGGAAAACCAACTAATCCGACATCAGCAAGAAGCTTCAATTCAAGAATGACTTCACGTTCTTGGCCAGGTTCTCCATTTTCAGATAACTCTGGTGCTGGATTGGCCGGAGTTGCAAATCGAGAATTTCCACGTCCGCCACGGCCGCCTCTTGCAATAATTGCCTGCTGTCCATTCTCGACTAAATCAGCAATAACTTCCTTCGTTTTTTCATCAATGACCACTGTTCCAGGCGGTACCTTAACAATCATATCCTTTGCACCTGCACCGTGCTGGTTTTTGGACATGCCATGCTCGCCGCGCGGTGCTTTAAAGTGACGCTGATAACGGAAATCCATCAAGGTGCGCAAGCCTTCATTTACTTCAAAAACAACATTGGCACCTTTACCGCCATCTCCACCGGCTGGACCGCCTTTTGGTATATATTTTTCCTTACGAAACGCAACCATACCATTTCCGCCATCTCCGGCTTTCACATAAATCTTCGTTTGATCAACAAACATCTTATTCCTCCAGTCTGCATATCGAATTAACTTTTGTCACGAAAAATATCTCAGCTTTAGCCTATTTTTTTTGAATAGGGATAAAAACTTCTACTGTAAGTTCGCTTTCTGAGAATTCCTTGACCACTACATCCAGTAGAATTTTGGAGTCTGCAAGGAATGCTTCAATTAATTCACTTTTTATTATTATCCCGCTAAAATCAAAAAAGAAACGAACTCCCTCTGATTGGGGATCAATTGATATTGATAAATGATTTTCTTGGAATGCTTCAATTGCCTCATTTAAACACTCAAAAAAAAGGTAAGTCCACTTTGTGATCTGTTCTTCATTAATTTGAAAGGATTCCGAATCTTGAAGAACTTCATATTCAAGCTTAAAAGAGGAATTCTCCCAATTAGACTTAAACAGCAGTGAGGCAAATAAAGGCATTTTTAAATTTGTTAGTTTTGACTCATGCTGTGCTTCAATAATAATTTCGTCAATAACCGCTTTTGCCCGGTCGATTCGATTTAAATCCAAGTTCCCCTTAATTAACTGAAGCCTATTTAACCAATCATGTCGAGAGTGCCGGAGCACCTCAACAATATCCCATTCTTTCTCCATACGTACACTCCCACATTAAGTGTCACAACACTATTTTGCTGATAGTATATCAAAAAAATAACCCTGAGTAAGCAATTTTATGTGATGAAAGATCATTAGAGGCAAAAAGAAGCATCTACGAAGTAGTTTTCCTGAAGAATATATGGAAGGAAAAATTCGTTAGCAAAAAGAAAACTCTAACCAAACAGGTTAGAGTTTTCGCTAGTTACCTTAAGCTTCTTGAGCTACTGGATAAACGCTCACTTTTTTGCGATCACGACCGAAACGTTCAAATTTCACAACGCCGTCAACTTTTGCAAAAAGAGTATCGTCTCCTCCACGGCCAACGTTTTCACCTGGGTAAATCTTTGTACCGCGTTGACGGTATAGGATTGAACCACCAGATACAAATTGTCCGTCTGCACGCTTAGCACCAAGACGCTTAGCGTGTGAGTCACGACCGTTCCTTGTAGAACCTACACCTTTTTTAGATGCAAACAACTGAAGATCTAATTTTAATAACATTCATTCCACCTCCTACTTTTTGAAGGTAATCTTTATGTGCTTTCCGTATTCTTCTTCAATTGTACGTAATGAAACAGTCATACCTTCTAGAAGAAGTTGTACTTTCTCATAAATGTCTTCCGAAAGATGTTCCGGTACAACACAGCGGAGAAAGCCGCCCTCATGCTCAATCTCGGGCGTGACACCTGTTAGGGCGTGCACAGCGTTGATTGCTCCAATGGATACTGCAGATACGCCAGCACAGACGATATCCTTGCCTCGATTGGCGAAAAATGCATGACCACTTATTTCGAATGATTGAATAAATCCGGACTCTGTACGATTAATCGTAATTTGAATCATCTATGATTCAACACCTTACGCGTTGATTTTTTCGATGACTACTTTAGTGTAAGGTTGACGATGACCTTGCTTCTTGTGGTAGTTTTTCTTCGCTTTGTACTTGAAAACAGTAATTTTCTTTTGACGACCTTGCTTTTCAATTTTAGCTGTAACCGTAGCGCCTGCAACAACAGGGCTTCCTACTTTTACGTTTTCACCGCCAACGAAAAGAACTTTATCAAAAGTAACTGTTTCACCAGCTTCTGCATTAAGTTTTTCAATGTAGATAGCTTGGCCTTCTTCGACTTTCACTTGTTTACCACCAGTTTCAATAATTGCGTACATGAACTGCACCTCCTTATAAACTCAGACTCGCCATATACAGGCGCTTATGCTTTCACACAAATCTTACTACCTGTTCTGTGCGGTTGTAGCACGGGTGCTACAAACATAACATTAAAATCCTAACATAAAATAGGCAAAAGTGTCAATAGAAATTTAGGAACATGATTAGGAATCAAATGCTTTTTGTGAGATCTCACTCACATTGCCGAACTGCTTTAATATATAATAATGGCGGGCTGAAGGCTGAACTGAAAAATATAGTTTGATATGCATTAGCTCCTCTAATGCTTCTCGGTGGGCTTCATTCGGTCCTAACAATTCCTCTTTCACCGCTTGAGTTGTTTCGACCAAGACTGCCTCAAATTCCGAATAGCGGTGCTCTAACAGCTCCCGTTCAAGCCTAAAGCCAACCGTTTCAGGACTAAGGACTCTTCCCGTTCCATCACAAACAGAGCACTTCACCTCAAGTGCCTCAGAAAGAGTAACCTTTGTCTTCTTCCTAGTCAGTTGGAGAATGCCTAGCGGTGTAAAACCAATCATTTTTGTTCTTTTCTGATCCTTGGTTAATTCCGTTTCAATCAGCGAGAGAATCGATTGCTTGTCCTCAGCGCGTGTCATGTCAATGAAATCAATGAGAACAATTCCGCCAATATCGCGCAGACGCAGTTGCCTTACCACTTCTTTCGCAGCCAACTGGTTTGTTTTTAATATCGTGTCTTGATAATTTGTCTTTCCGGAAAATTTCCCGGTATTCACATCAATAATCGTTAACGCTTCAGTTTCGTCAAAGATAAGGTAAGCACCATTATCAAGCCAGACAATACGCTTAAGGGCTTTATCAATTTCATGTTCCACTTTATGTACAGAAAAAATATTCTCTTTTCCATTGTAGTAAATGGATTTGAGTTGATCATTTTTTTCCTCAGCTAGCTTTTTTAGCACTAAATCATCGACGATTACTTCCCCGCTAGTCATTCTAGCTACTTGGTCCATAATCATTTCGATAAAGGTATCTTTTTGAAAAATGATTCCTGGTTTTTTCATCGTGGCCACTTTTTGTAACAGTTCTTGATGGTTCTCGCGCAGGTTCATTAGTTCTGAAAGGATTTCATCTTCTGTACTCGTTATCGCTGAAGTACGGAAAATGATCCCCTCTTCCTCTGTTTTCAAACGACTGCCGCTCCGGCGAAGTTTTGCTTTTTGACCTTCGTCAGCGATTTTTTTAGACACCGCCACATAGCGCCCTTTTGGCATGTAGATGAGATTGGGCCCCTGTATTTCAATAATTCCCGTTACCCGAGCACCTTTCGTCCCCGTTGCATCCTTATCGACCTGAACCAGTATTTTTTCACCTTGGTGGGCGAACGAGGTGACAGACTTTTGTTTTTCGGCAGATAAGAGATAGGAAGGAAGTAGATCACGGTGTAAATACGCATTTTTCTCTTCGCCAATATCAATGAATACGGCATTCATCCCTGGCAATACTTTTGTCACAGTCCCAAAATAAATATTACCGACCAGTGATCGATGTTCTGGTCGGTCAAAAACGATATTTTCAACGCGGTTGTCTTTTAGATAAGCAAATCGCTTTTCGCGTGAATTGTAATTAATAATAAGTGTTTCCAATCAAGCGACCTCACTTTTTTCTTTTCATTATACCTTTTTAGTTAGGCTATGTGAAACATGCATGTTGATTTCTGCTCCAATCAACAATAGGGTTTAATAAGAAAAAAGAAGGTCGCTTATTTTATCGGTTAGACGTTTTTCGGTAAAATAGGCGTGCAATAGTTCATTTTCATCTAATATCCCTTTTTCTTTGCCGTCTGCTTCGACGATGATTGGATGTTTACAGCCACGTTGGAATTTCTCTAGGACGTGTATAAGTAGCTCCTGTTCATTGGCCTCAATCGGTTTCAAGGTCCGAAGACTGGATTTTTTCCCATAGTAACGCTCCAGCAAGAATCTCATAAAAATATAGCGCCTCTGCTTCCATTCGTGGTAAAGCGAGAAATAAAGGAAGGCAATGATGATCCAGACATTGATATGTGTCGGGGCTGCGATCACGATCACCAGTGAAAAGATGGATAGGCTGACCAACGAAAGGATGAGCGTTAGGCGATGGGCGATCGGGAAGGAACTTTTTAATGAGAGCAGTAAGAATACCAGTTTCCCGCCATCCAGCGGCCAAACCGGAAAAAAGTTAAAAACAAAAATCATGAGATTATAGCTTAAGAAGAGCTGAAAAAGGTCTTCAGGCATTAAGTTGACGGTAACCAACCCATAGGCTAGGGCTACCATCCACACATGCTGCAGCGGCCCTGCAAGGACGACTATCGTCTCTTCCCTTAGCGGCCGATTGCCATGCTCATCCATTTCAGCAACCCCGCCAAACGGCAGGAGGGTAATTTTCTTGATTCTCCATGAAAAAAAAGAAGCTGCAGCAGCATGCCCCATTTCATGAATAAAAATGATCCCAAGCAACAAGCAAACCTCGAGGAAATGAGCGGTCACAATTGAAAGTCCAATCACAATCCACAATAAGGGATGGATAGAGATAAGTTGGAATAAATTCATGGCTCTATTCAAAGCGTATCACCTGAATTGGGTCGATGAAATCATCGCCTTTTTTTATGGCAAAGTAATATTTTCCTTTGGTTTTATCTTCTCCTGCCGACACTGAGACCGTGCCAACTACTTTTCTTTTATCGATATATTCATATAAGTTAACCTTGATTTGGTCCAAATTCCCGTACCAGGTTTCGGTCGCATCGGAATGCTGAATAATGACAGTTTTCCCCAATCCTTCCTTCACCCCTGCGAAGGTAACGATGCCATCATTAATGGTTTGGACGGACGCCCCTTTTCCTGTTTCAATCATGATACCTTGGCCATTTTTTTCAAAGTTTTCAAGGATTTTTCCCATTGCTGGCACGGAAAATTCCTTTTCAGCCACCTCCTTTTTCCCAGTTTGATCTTTATCAGAAAATGGCAGTAGGGCCAATGGTTTCCCAAACTTGCTTTCATACCAGTTTGAAACGGTCGCAAATTTAAAATCCTTGTCCATTGTTTTCATGACCGCGTCTCTAGCTGGCTCAAAAGTAGCGGAATGGTTCCTAAATAGTATCGCTATCACTAAAAACAGGAGGACAGAGGACAATATTTTGAAAAAAAATACTTCCTTCTTAAACAATGGATGCCCATCATCGCCATTACTGCTTCCTGATGAAGTAAACTGATTGAATCCATATTTTTCATCGTCACTAGGCCAAGCAATTTGGCGGTCGGGACTTTTTTCAGATGTTGCCCCAGTATCATTTTTTCGCTTTGCGATTCGCCGCCTAATTTCTTCCGGTGTAGACCGCGCCATCCCCATCACCCCTTTTCCCACTAATTTGTACAAGTCTATGAGGGAAAAGGGAAGATTATGTCTGAAAAATAAAAACAGCCTGTCCACAAGTTAGTGGGCAGGCTGTTTGAAAAAAGTAGGCGCTTCCGCATTTCTAATTAACGAACGCCGAAGAATTTTTTAATTTTTTTGAAGACACCTTTATCTTCATCTTCGAGTGACTGGAGCGGGATGGATTCACCGAGAATCCGTCGGGCAATATTTCGATAAGCAATCGATGCTTTGTTATTCGGATTCAGGGCAATCGGTTCACCATGGTTAGAAGCTTTAATTACCTCGTCATCATCCGCTACAATTCCAATGAGCTCGATGGAAAGATGCTGGGTAACTTCATCAATCTCAAGCATATCACCAGTCTTCACCATATGATTTCGAATCCGGTTTATCACTAATTTGGGCGACTCCATATCGGGTTGTTTTTCGAGCAAGCCAATAATTCGGTCTGCATCGCGTACAGCAGATGCCTCTGGCGTTGTAACAACAATCGCTTTATCTGCTCCAGCAATGGCATTATGAAAACCCTGCTCAATTCCAGCAGGACAATCAATAATGATATAATCGTAGTCTTGCTTTAATTCTAAAATCAAATCTTTCATCTGTTCTGGCTTCACAGCGGATTTATCCACCGTTTGCGCAGCTGGCAGTAAGTATAATAACCCGTCAAATCGTTTGTCCTTCACAAGGGCTTGATGGATTTTGCATCTTTTTTCAACGACATCGACCAGATCATAAATGATTCTGTTTTCAAGTCCCATTACGACGTCCAAATTCCGAAGACCGATGTCTGTATCTACTAAACATACTTTTTTTCCTTGAAGGGCTAATGATGTGCCGATATTAGCAGAAGTTGTTGTTTTTCCTACTCCACCCTTACCGGATGTAATTACTATTGCTTCTCCCACTTTAATGTCCCCCTTCTAATCTTGTTAAATTAGGTCTTAATTGGATTAAAACTTGCAATCTATCAACAATGATTTGACGCTCATCATCTATATATGCACATTCCATTTCCCGTTTTTCATTGCTTTGGACACTGTCTGGTGCTCTATTTAAACAATCACTAATTCTAAGCTGGGATGGTTTCATATTTGACGCAGCAATGACTGCTTGCTCATTGCCATAGCAGCCGGCGTGGGCCATACCTTTTAATGTCCCCATGATAAAAATGTTACCGCCGGCCATCACCGTTCCACCTGGATTGACATCGCCAATTAATAGCAGGTCCCCAGGCACTTCGAGGACTTGTCCAGAACGAATGATTCTAGAAACCGTCATGACCTCTGTTTCGGCTATTAGACGCTCAGCTTCTTCCTTCGTGATTACGTTTGATACAATCTCATCAACCACAAAATTCTTCTTTTTGAGAATTAAGTTTTTTAGCTCTTCCCGTTGCGATTCCGTAATATAGCGGTTGCCGATTGCCACTTTGACAGAGGTTAACTGACGCTCATCCTGAGTCCTGGAGTTCGCTGAAAGCTTATGATCGAGTTCCCTTTTTAGTTCTTCATAGGAACAGGTATCATCAAGATGAAGGACGAGACCTTCCTTCGTTCCTTTTATTGTAACATTTTGCCGTTTTTTCATGGAGAAATTTTCACCTCATAATAAGAAAGCAATTTCGAAACAAGCAAAATTCGTTGTTTCAATGGGATTTGCAAGCCCTTATGCTTATTCCGAATCAAAAGTACATACTATCTTAATAAAAATTCGACACGATGCGTCCATTCTCCTCTTTTTATAAAAAAATCATTCATCCCTTAATGCTTCCGAATGTTTTTCAAATAGCCACTTTAATGGATAGGCGATAATTAGAGTAATAGCTGCATTTAATAAAAGGGTAGGGTAAAAACGCAAGTTAATAAAGCTAATAAAATCAAGGTCTGTTACATGGATTAAATAATTCATTTCATAAACACCCATCTCTAATAACGAGATACCGAGAAGGGCAGCAAGAAAAGCAGTGATAATATTTGATTGCAAAACCTGCAATAATTTATAAATAAGGTAGGAGATAAATGGATATAGAAAAAAATAAATACCGATAATTTCGACATAAACAATGTCAAATAAAAGCCCAAAAATGGCCGCATAAATAATTCCGTGTTTTTTTCCGACAAAAATCGTTAAAAACAAAATGGCTGTAAACAGAAAGTGAGGGACAAATATTCGCTCAAAACCAAAAATCTTTGCCGGTAAAAACTCGACAAAAAGGCTTTCTAGGATAAAAAGAAACAGAAATAAAAGAGGTAGAAGGAATTTTCTCAAAACTCCTTCACCTTCCCATCTGATAAATCACTTTTAACTGGCTGAGTCATTAATCTTTTTATGACAATCACATTTTCAATATCGTAAAAGTTCGCCCCTGGTTTCACTAAGGCCGTTTGATTTAAGCCATACTGATCGGGTTTAACATCAACCACTTTTCCAATCATCAGCCCTTTTGGAAAAACACCACCTAAACCGGAAGTAATCACGGTTTGGCCTTTTTCAATTTTTGAGCCAGATGGAATCGCCTTAATTAATAGTAATTTTTGTTTGTCATCAAAACCCTGTGCAAATCCATAAACATCTGTTTTGCCTTGAACGACAGCAGAAATTCGATTCTTAGGATCCATTGCACTTAAAAGTTGTACAGTAGCACTGAATTGTGTCACATTTTTTACTTTTCCAATGAGACCGGTTGCCGTAACGACAGCCATATTTTTTTCGATGCCGTTTAGTTTGCCTTTGTCGATAATAATCATTTCATGCCAACGATCAGGGTTTCTGCCAATGACGGTAGCTGGTAATGGTTTAAAGTCTCTCAGGGTCTTTTTTTCACCGAGAATGTCACGCAATTCTTCATTGTCATTTTTCAACTCTTGGACTTGTGCTTCAAGATTGACAAGATTTTCGATCCGCGATTTTAATTCTTTATTCTCATCGTATGTATTTTGCAAATCCTGGAGATTTTCAAAAAAGCCTGCAACAAAATGGGTAGGCTTTGAAACCAGGGATTGAACCCAGCCGGTTGTATCTTTGA
Organism: Bacillus sp. ISL-7; assembly: GCF_018613065.1. The sequence goes on from NZ_JAGGQW010000035.1 coordinate 68,344, forward strand.
CAAATTGCTCCGGCCAGGATAGTTTACTTCTCTCCCTTAAAGAAAACCCAATCAATGCCACGAGAACAATGATGCTGACAAGCAAAATAATCAGACGTTTATTCAGAAAGAACTGTGGCATGATTATACACCTCTATTTTCCTAGATAAAAAGTATAGTTTTAAGCTTTGATAGTTATCTTGCTCCAGCCGCTAACGGGCGCTGCCGCTATTCTTAGCGTGAATCTCTCGTTTTGTTTTTAAATAAATGAATATGATCGAGAGCTTTTCCTGTTCCAATCGCTACGCAATCGAGTGGATTCTCGGCAATCAGAACAGGCATTTTCGTTTCTTCACTAATCACTTTGTCTAAATTGCGGAGCAGTGCCCCTCCACCTGTTAGGACAATCCCGCGATCCATAATATCGGCAGCGAGCTCCGGCGGTGTTTTTTCTAACGTATTCTTGACCGCTTCTACAATCGCAGAAACCGTATCGCGTAATGCTCCAGCAATTTCTTTTGCAGAGATTTCGATTGTCTTTGGCAGACCCGTTAATAAATCCCGGCCGCGAATCTCCATATTGTCGACACCTTCAGGATCCCCTGCTGAGCCAATTTCCATTTTAATCGCTTCAGAAGTCCGGTCCCCGATCATCAAGTTATAATTTTTTCGAATATAAGAAACAATTGACTCGTCCATTTCATCGCCAGCAACACGGATCGAGATGCTTGTAACAATTCCACCTAACGAAATAATCGCAACTTCGGTCGTTCCCCCGCCAATATCGACGACCATGCTGCCAGTTGGTTCCCAAACAGGCAAATTGGCGCCTATTGCCGCAGCAAATGGCTCTTCAATGGTATAGGCATCCTTTGCCCCTGCTTGTCTAGTGGCATCGATCACCGCTCTTTCCTCGACCGCTGTAATCCCAGAAGGCACACAAACCATCACGTATGGATTTCCCGTAAATACGTTCTTCCCTTTCTGTGCTTGACGAATATGGTACTTCATCATTGCCGCTGTGGTTTCAAAATCAGCGATGACTCCATCCTTCATCGGTCTTAAAGCGACGATATTCCCCGGTGTCCGTCCAATCATATTTTTCGCGTCGTTACCAACTGCGACAATATTCTTCGTATCTGTCTGCATCGCAACAACGGATGGCTCGCGTAAGACAATTCCTTTTCCTTTTACATATACAAGGGTATTTGCTGTCCCCAAGTCAATCCCAAGATCTCTAGCTCTTATTCCAAACATAATTTTGTAGCTCCCTTTCTGATACGTAATACAAAAACTCCAATAGGTTGGTAATTACTTTTATATCATGTCTTTTTTCTCAATATTTATCTAGTTAAGTCTTAAGCAGTCCTAAAAAACCATAAGCAATATTATAACTTAACGTCAAATAAAATCATAGTTATAAATACCCTTTTTCCTTGAGACTCACAAACTTGTTCTCCCCGATGATTAAATGATCGAGTAAATCGATGCCAATTATTTTTCCGCATTCGACCAGTCGCTTGGTTACCTCAATATCCTCGCGGCTTGGTGCCGGGTCACCGCTCGGGTGATTGTGTGCCGCAATAACGGAAGCAGCTGACCGCTTTAACGCCTCGCGGAACACCTCCCTTGGATGAACAATCGAGGCGTTTAAGCTGCCAATAAAAATCGTTTGTTTATGGATTACTTGATTCTTAGTGTTTAAATACATACAAACAAAATGCTCTTGTGATAAAAAGCGCATATCATTCATCAAATACTTCGCACCGTCTTCCGGCGAGCGGATGACATATCGGTCCTTGTAATCCAGGTTGGTAATCCTTCTGCCAATTTCGACAGCAGCAAGAATTTGAATGGCCTTAGCCGAACCAATCCCTTTTATCTCAGTCATTTCTTCTAACGTAGCCGCTTTTAATAGTCGTAACCCTTCAAAATGGGTCAGCAGTCGATTCGACAGTTGCAGAACCGATTCGTCCTTTGTTCCGGTTCGAAGTAAGATGGCAATCAATTCATGATTGGATAAGCTTTGTGGTCCATGCTGAATAAATCGTTCTCTAGGCCTTTCATCTTGAGGGAAATCACGGATCATTAATGTATTGGTGGACACTTTTTTTCCTCCCTTTTTTAAGGGAGTTAATGAACTAAAAAAGTTTAATACGGCAACTGGTAGCCAGCCTTTTTCAATTCTCTTATTGTTCTTGAAACAGGCAGACCAACAACCGCAAAATAGTCTCCATTTATTTTTTTGACAAGCATACTTCCGAGCTGCTGAATGCCATATGCACCTGCTTTATCAAGCGGTTCACCACTTTTTACATACGCCCGTATTGAGTCGTCAGTTAACTCCCAAAACCAAACTTCTGTTCTTTCATAAAACGTTGTTGTACCTGTTGGAGACACAATCGAAACTCCAGTAAAGACATCATGCTGCTTTCCTGACAAGCTTTTTAACATCGTAAATGCTTCTGCTTCATCTGCAGGCTTTCCTAAAATTTGATTATCCGCCACAACTATTGTGTCCGAGCCAATCACAAAGGCGTTCTGGTTTTCTTTAAAAACCGCCTGGGCCTTTCGGTCGGCTAACTCCATCACTACTTCTTTAGGAGAGAGAGCTGGGTCAAAACTTTCATCAACTTCACTACTTGAAATCGCGAATGTTAAACGGAGAGTTTCTAGAAGTTCTTTTCGCCGTGGAGAAGAAGAGGCTAAAATGAGGTTCTGCATTCGATCACCTTACCTTTTGGCACGTATTAGGGAGATACAATTCAATCGTATCAGAAATTGTAGTAGCAAACAATTTTTATACGAAAAAAATTTTGATGGAATTTGTAAAATTATGCGGAATAATTCTTTTTATGACATATAAAAAGGCCTATCCAGATTCGATAGGCCTTATTTCCCGGAAAATATCGAGCTTTGTCAGATATTGATTACTTTGAAAAGTACAACGACATGAAGTTTAGCAAGTGCTGTTGGGCGTCACTAAGATTCCTTTCGGATTTTGATTCTTGAAATGCCTTTAGCTTCTCGTTCGCACTAACTAATTCTGCTTTTAGATCTTTTAACTTTTTGTTTTTAACACTACTCTTTAATTGTTCTTCAATCTCTATGAGGGCCTTGCTGGAATCCTCAGAAAGCGACTTGGTCAGTAGAGCACTCGAAGAAGTAAGAGATAGCGTTTGATACATGGTCGGTACAGCTTTTAAAAAGTTTTTTTCTTTTTCAGTAACACCGGTAAACTTCTTTTCATCTAATAACAGCGGCTTGGCAAACACATCTTCAATTCCATTTTCTTTATATTGAGCCCCAATTGCTTTAGCGGCTTCGATGGAATCCGCAACACCAAGGAATAAAAAGTACTTGCCATCCATTTCAACGGTTTGGGATGGTATGCCTTTCGAGTCTAAACTGGAAGATGTCTCCTTGGCACCAGCTTCCGATGAAAAAACTCCGCCCTGAATGACGTAAGCAGTTACTTGGGATATAGCAGCTGACGAGGTCTTGCCCACCGTAGTTTTGGTTTCGGTGGTGCTAGCAGGCTTTTCAGTGACTACTGTTGGTTCGGTTACAACAGTCTTGTCAGTTGGTGTAGTAATCACTAACTTTAGCATCACAACACCGATCGTGGTTCCGATAAGGATGGCGAAGACGGCAGAAATTAAAATGGTTCCTAACGGCCGGCCATTTTTCTTTTTTGAATTAGATGAACTGGATGAAAAAGTTGTTATTTTGGGAAGGGCAGATTTTTTGCCACCTTGACTTGGTACAATTTTAAACTCCTCTATGTCATTTTCGGAGGATTCAGGAATAATCCAATCAAAACTTTCGTCGACAGACTCTTGTGCTGCAGCTGTCTCCATTAAGTTATCCGATTCTGAGAGATTCGAATTTATTTTTATCACTTTAGGAATGGGGTCGATGCTGGCTTCGACTTCTTTTGGAGGAACATCCAGATGGGGCGGGTTTTCTCCATTTAATTTGATCTTGATTGTATTGCCTTTATTAGGCTTGTCCACTAAACCGTACTCCTCTCTCTACCACGGGTAATTTGTTCCATCCTATCATAAAGGCCAAAAAAAATAACAAGACTTTTGTCGTCTTGTTATCGTAGACTTTCGCCAAATTATTTACAGTTTGCGATGGTGTTAATTATGGCTGCGCCCCGGTCGTGGCAGAAAACTGACTTAGTGGATTGTCTTTACCAGCTGGTGCAGGTGCATCGATTTTTGGAAGCTCTGCGGCTAAGTCTGTTAAACTCGGCATGTAGAAGGCAGAAATTGTCAGACTATAGGATAATGGCTCATCTTCTTGGTCTAAACTGGTGATCTCTTGCCCGCCTGAATAACTTATCGATTCAACCACGACAATGCGGTTTAAAGATTCTAATGTATCAATAAACTTCTCTAAATCTTCATAGCTTGGTGATTCCACACTCAACGAAACGGTCAGCTTCTTCAAGCCAGCGATTTGGGCAGAAGCGGTTTGTTGTGCCGCTGTGTCCTGATTGGCTGTGGCTTGACTAGTATCAGCTTGATTCGTTGTAGTTTGTTGACCATTCGCATTTTCGGCAGTTGCTTGATCAGAGGTAGTACTTACATCAGCATCTTTAGAAAAACCCATCGAACTAATTTTACTTTTTGAAAGGTTTTCTGCTTTTTCGAGATCTAAGATAAGTTGTTCCTGTAACGGCTTGACAGGTAATTTCTTCTGTAATTCCCGCGTATCTACAGTTGCATTTTTCGTATCTTCAGACTTTTTTTGACTGACGATTTCCAATAGCTTTTGTTCGGATTCAAGTGACTGCTGCTTGTTCGCTAAATCTGCCTTTAAAGGTGAGAGTTGAAAGAACTGAGCATAAACAAGGAATAAGACCACTAAAAGAGTTACGATCCCAATTATTAGGCTTTGTATTTTGGAGAAACGGAGCTTCATGAACCAGTCACTCCTTCCTCATTCTTCGAGCTGCTTTTAATATTCTTTTTAACAACTTCTTTATCGAGTTTTATTTCAAATTGACCTGTATAGCGAGGAAGGATATTATCGCTTACCATTTTACTTTCGCTACTAGTTGAAGTAGTGGTTGAATTGTTGACAGTACCTGTAGTTGCTGTCGTGTTCGACGTATTAGCTTGACCACCAGTTCCAGTGGTTCCTGCAGCTGAATTCGTTTGACTATTCGTAGTTGAAGTTGAACTCTGGTTAGTTACCGTTTGGTCCGAATTAGCTGTGTTGGTTTGGTTCGTTGTTTGAGTCGTTGAATTGGTTGCATTTGTTTGGCTAGTCGACGTTGTTGCACTAGCATTATCAACTGCCGATTCTGTGGTTGAGGCTGCTGCTAATGAGCTTAAGCTTGCTTCCTCGATCCATTTTGATTCATTTAGATTATCTAAAAAGTACGCAGCTTCTCTAGCACTATCAAATTGAACGGTTAACGAGATTGTCCCAGCTTCTGTATAGGCAAAGCTCTGGATAAAGCCACGCTCAGGTAATAATGAAGTCAGATGGCGCATAACAGGAATGGTCTGAATCGGATAATCGTTGGCCCAGTCAATTGCACTCTTTAATTGGCTAACAGAGCTAGTAGCATCAGCTGTTTCTGTACTTTTATTTTCTTTTTCAGCAATCTTTTTTGTCATCGAGATTTGTCTATCTAAAGACGCAATATTACTCTTAGCGGTATTGGTTTGCCAAAGGTAATAGGCGCCAGTAAGTAACAATAAGGCAACTAAACACGATAAAGTTATAATAAAGCCGATTTTTTTCGGTTCCTTTTGGGGAAGCAGGTTAATTTCTACTAACATTATTGCACCCCTTTTAACGCGAGACCTAAAGGTAGTAATAGACTAGGAGGCAGACTATCTTTCTTTCCGGGTTCGAGAGAAATCATATCGACAGGGACGTCAAATCGCTCTTTCATTTCATCATAGATCGCTGTCAGCATTGGATGGTCACCGTTCAATAAAAACTTGGTGATATCACTTTTGTCATTGTTAAGTGTATAGCGGTAAAAGTCGCTTAACTTATTAATTTCTCTAAAAATATCCTCAAATTGAATCCCTAACTCTTCTGTATTACCTGTATACTTAAATGCCAATTTGCCAGCCCTGTCAACCTTTACATCCCATAGATCAACATTAAATGGGATAACAAATTGACGCATAACAAGGGGAACATTTTGTTCAAATATAGATAAATTGACACTCGTCAAATCAAATTGAACAGAGAAAAGGACTTCATTTGTACTAGTTTGATCAAGTTGATGATACAAGCGGTACAGTGCAAGCGGAGAAATATCTGCAGCAATCGGGTTAAGCTTTAGTTTAGAAAGTAAATTTGCATACTCCATTACCTGCTGCTCCGGTGCTACAAATAAAAGTAAATCCCTTGTTTTTCCATTACTTTCTAATGAATAAAAATCAAAGACAGGTTCTTCAAACGGTAAGTGGATACTCGAACCAAGTTCTAAATACAGGTAGCCCTGAATTTCATCTTCCTGAATTTCAGCAGGAATCGAAACTTTCCGGATGATTACGAGCGGGTCTGGTACTAAAAAGCGAACTTGACGTCTTTGAATCTTCCATTCTCCAATACACTCTTCTAAAATATTTGCCAAGGAATCGATATCAGTAATTTTCCCATCACTTATAATGCCGGGCGGGAGAAACCGTTCGTTCCATCTTTGAGCAGCAGGTGGATTCGCCTGCTTTAATTCAAGCAGACGAATCGAATGATCATTCAAAACGAGATTAATTATTCGGTTTTTAGATGTAAACAGGGAAAAAGCCATATAAAAAACCCCTTAGTTAAAATACTTGATTAAGGAAATGTAGATACAAATTAATTAAATCCGATCCCCAATAATACGCAGTTAATGTTCCGGCCGCAATAAATGGTCCAAATGGAATGGGCTGTCGTCTTTTGACAATTCTAAAAAGTAATGCCAATCCGCCAATAACAGCTCCGAACAATGTTGAAAGAAAGAAGGACAAAAGTACTAGTTTAAACCCCAGAACCAGGCCAAGTACGGCATACAGTTTTACATCCCCGCCACCCATTCCTCCTTTACTAATAATAGCAATGACCATCAGGAGGATGAAACCAGTTACTGCACCAAGAATACTGTCCCACCATGGGCTTAGCGGCCAAATAATCCGTTCCAATAAAAAAATCCCTGCAAACCAGATCAGAATTTTATCAGGGATAAGCATATAGTGAATATCTGAAACAACGATAATCATAAACATGGAGATTAGCGTAAGTGCAACTACTAATTCTCCAGACCATCCGATAACTAATGGTGCTGTCATAAAGAGTATTCCAGTCAGCAATTCAAAAAATGGATAGATAGGAGAAATCCGCGACTTGCAGCCGCGGCATTTTCCACTTTGTAGCATATATGAAATTACTGGTATAAGTTCGTATGGTTTTAATTGATGACCGCAAGCTGAGCATGATGAACGAGGGGTTACTATTGATTTATTCAAAGGTATTCTTAGGCCAACTACATTAAAAAAAGAGCCAAATATACATCCATAAAATAATATTACTATATATTTCATTTAGCAAGAATTTCCCCTTAAAAATCTAATTAGTCAATTTAGACTTATCTTGTACCTCGTTACGAACAATATCTTTTGAAGTAATTGTTTCTTTTTTGGCAGTTACATCATCTGAATCTATTGCTCTAAATATTCCTCTACCATCATCAGTATCAGTAACTAATTTAACTCCGATTACTTTCCCATCACTAATCTCAACATAAGAAACATCTGATGCTTCTGTAATGTCCCCCTCAATTGTTTTGATATAATTATTTTTATCTGGACTCTCTACAGATTCTAGATAATTATCTGTTTCCAACTGTTCTAATGTAATGAAGTTAGGTGCACTAGTTGTTCCATCTTCTGCATAGGTAGTTTGCAGACTAGGGTTGGAGGCGATTGCCATTTTTGCAGCACTAATCATTTGTTGAGCATTAGCGACGTGTGCATCTCTTTTAGAGTTGTCAATTAATCCTAAAATTGATGGTACAGCAATAGCTGCAATAATCCCTAAAATAACAATAACTGCAAGTAATTCGATTAATGTAAATCCTTTTTGATCTTTAAGCTTATTTTTTAACATTTGACGCATTAATTTCATCTCCCTATATGGTTCTATGAACCTAGTAATATTGTCTCTTGTAGTATACATTAATTGACAAAGGAAAGAAAAGAATTTTTTGGTATTTTGTCCAATATCCTCAATATTTTTGTTTTCTTGTCATACTATTGATTCATCTGTTGAAATTGGTCGAACATGCTAAACATTGGAACCATAATAGATGTGACTATAGTCCCAACTAAACCTGCCAAAAAGACTATCATTATAGGCTCTATTAACGATTTTAACCTATCTGTTCCATTTTCTACTTCTTTTTCATAGAATTCAGCGATTTTTGATAGCATCGCGTCAAGTGCTCCCGTTTCCTCACCAATCGCAATCATTTGAGTAACTAAAGGCGGAAATGCCCAGTGTCTTTGCATAGGATTAGTCATCGAACGGCCTTTCTCTAGTGAATCCCGTGACTCTCGAATGACCTTTGCTAGAACTTCATTTTCGACTACTTTTTCTACAATCGACATTGCTTGTAGAATTGGTACAGAACTCGAGAACAAAGAGCTAAGTGTTCTCACCATCCGAGCAAGCGCTGCTTTTTGTAGTAAATTACCGAATATCGGCATCTTCAACAAAAAGTAATCAAAATAATATTTCGTTTGGTTATTTTTTTTAAGATAAGTAAGTAAAAAGAAAATGGCAAAAATCATCAGTACAACAATCCACCAAAACGACTGCATAAAGTCACTTGCTGAAAGCACAAATTTTGTAATTGCAGGCAGTTCCCCGCCCATATCGTCAAACATCGAAACAAATGTTGGTACAACGGCAACAAGTAAGAAAATAACTACAATGATAGCGATAATTCCAACTGCTATCGGATAGGAAAGAGCGGAAACGATCTTTTGCCGTGTGTAGTGTTGTTTTTCAAAATGCTCAGCCAAACGATCAAGTGTCTCATCTAAATTCCCACTGATTTCCCCAGCTTTAACCAGATTGATAAACATTTGATTAAAAATTTTCTTGTGTTTAGCCACAGCTTCTGAAAGAGGATTACCTTCCCGCATCTCCTGTTCCGCATCTAGTAAAGCTTTCTTTAAGGCTTTGCTCTCGGTCTGCAAAGCTAAGATGGCTGTTGCATCGACAACAGTTACGCCAGCCTTAATTAAAGTCGAAAATTGTCTTAAGTAAATAACAAAATCCTGAAGTTTCACTGGAGTTCCAATTGTTAGATCCTTTGTCATTAGAGTCTCTGGCACTTGGGTCATTTCAATTACCCTAATTCCCTCTTCTTTCAGCTTTTCCATCGCTTCTCGCTTGGAAGCTGCGTTCACGGTGCCCTGCCGTTTTCCTTTTCGATCACGTCCAGCGTATTTAAATCTAGCCATTCATCAACATCTTTTCATGTAAGTACTGTGATGCCGCTTCTTTTTGAATTAGGTTACGCTCAAGAAGGTCCTTAATACTCATTTCAAGTGTATGCATCCCTTGGGCTCGGGAGGTTTGCATCGTACTTTGAATTTGGTGTACCTTTTCATTTCTAATCAGGTTGGCAATTGCAGCATTGTTGACCAATATTTCAGTGGCAGCTTTTCTACCCTTTTTATCAATAGTAGGGAATAACCGTTGCGAAATTACCCCTACTAAGACAGACGCTAATTGAATTCGGATTTGAGACTGTTGTTCTGACGGGAACACATCGATAATCCGATTTATTGTTGCTGGTGCACTAGACGTATGAAGTGTTCCTAGGACAAGGTGCCCCGTTTCTGCTGCTGTAATTGCGATCGACATGGTTTCTAAGTCCCGCATTTCCCCTACAAGAATGACATCAGGGTCTTGACGAAGGGCAGCCTTTAAACCACTTGCGTAGTTATTTGTGTCAAAGCCGACTTCACGCTGATCAATAATTGAATTTCCATGTCGATGAAGATATTCAATAGGATCTTCTAAGGTAATAATATGTTTCCTCATCGTTCTGTTCATGTAATCAATCATCGAAGCTAAGGTGGTTGATTTCCCGCTTCCAGTTGGTCCTGTAACAAGTATAAGGCCTTGGGGTTTTTCGACCAATTTTGAAACAATATCTGGCAAGTTTAATTCCTCAATGGATGGAACCTTTGAAGCAACTACCCTTAGCGCAATTGACACGCTTTTCCGCTGATGGTAGGCGTTGACACGGAAACGAGAACTGCCTGGTACACCATAGGAGAAATCAAGTTCACCTTTTTCAATAAATAAATCCCACATATGCTCTGGAATAATTGCTTTTGCCATACCTTCTGTATCAACAGGGAATAATTTCTCGGTTCCATACCTTCTTAAGTCACCATTGATCCGCATGACAGGAGGAACACCGACGGTTAAATGAACATCAGATGCTTTATATTCAATTGAAGCTCGTAATATTGCGTCAATTTTTTCTTTCATTTTAATGCTCTCCTACTCCAGAATTGCTACTTTTAATACTTCCTCGGTTGTAGTTAAACCTTGTTTTACTTTTAGTAAGCCATCATCAAGTAAAAAGATGGTTTTATTTTTATTAGCCAATTCCTTCATCTTTTGAAACGATTCGCCGTTCATCATTGCTCGGCTCATCTCGTCATTTATGACCAACACTTCATGAAGAGCAAGCCTGCCCTTATAGCCTGTCATACTGCAGAATGAACACCCTTTTCCTCGTGTGATTTTGTCAATCTTCATCCCACGCTTGGCAAAAATCTCAATCTCACGCTTTGATGGTTCTTGAGTCTCCGCACAATCTCGACATACTTTTCGGACAAGGCGCTGAGCAACAATACCGCTTAAAGATGAAGCTAGTAAAAATGGTTCTACCCCCATATCAATCAGCCGGGTAACTGTCCCGATTGAATCATTTGTATGAAGGGTACTTAAAACTAAGTGACCCGTTAACGAAGCACGTATCGCGACCTCCGCTGTTTCTTTATCACGGATTTCTCCAACCATGATAATGTTCGGGTCTTGACGAAGAATCGATCTAAGTCCGGCTGCAAAGGTCATGCCAACATTCGGGTTTACCTGAATTTGATTGATCCCTTCCAATTGATATTCAACTGGATCCTCAACCGTAATTATGTTAACTGCTTCACTGTTAAGCCTATTTAGCGCTGCATATAAGGTCGAAGATTTTCCTGACCCTGTTGGACCCGTAATGAGGACAATACCTGTTGGCTTTTCAATCATCTCAGAGAATCTCTTCATATTTAAGGAATTGAAACCAAGTTTGCTTAAATCATTTAAAGTCGATCCCATGTCTAAGAGACGCATAACGATCTTCTCACCGTAAACAGTTGGTAGCGTTGAAACACGGAGATCAACTGGATGAAAGTCGAGATTCAGCTTTATTCGTCCATCCTGAGGTACCCTATGCTCAGTGATATCAAGATTAGACATGATTTTAATTCTAGCGGTTAATACGCTTTGCATGTTACGTGGAAGGATTCGTTCATTCCGTAAGACACCATCCACTCGGTAACGGACAACAACCTTTGTCTCTTGTGGATCGATATGAATATCACTAGCTCTCTGAATGACAGCATTGATCAAAATTTGATTAACCAAACGAACAATCGGTGAATTTTGATCGGTTACATCCTCATTTCTGTCCCGATCATTAAGTGGAAGTTCGTCTAGTAATTCATCGAGTCCATCATCAACATCATAATATTTATTAATGGTACGGAGAATATCATCCTTCGTAGCAATGGCGGGCTCAATATGAAAACCTGTCGACAAACGTAAATCGTCAATCACGATAAAATCCATTGGATTTGCCATCGCTACAAAAAGTTTATTTCCATCCCTTTTTAACGGAATGATTAGATTCCTTTTTGCTGTTTCTTTTGTGATAAGTGAAAAAAGATTGGTATCAAATGGATAGTGAAACAGGCCGACATGTGGAATTCCAAGTTGATACTCAAGGACTTCAACTAATTGCTGTTCTGTTAAATATCCTCTTTGTAAAAGAGCATCTCCAAGTTTTTGAGCAGCATCTTTTTCGTCTAAAGTGGTCTGGAGTTGCTCAGGAGTAATCAGTCCTTCTTCAATTAACAAATCACCAAGTTTTTTTCGTGCTTGCCTCATTTTACATCCCTGCTTTTATTTTGGTTGTTCATTTGGTTTTCCCCAGAGGTCATTATCTGTAGATTCCTGCTGGGTACTATCTGAAGTTGTCGTCGTTTGATTTGCATCAGGACTGGTTGTATCGACAATCTGGTTACTGTTATCAACCTGATTACCAGATGTATCAGTAGTTTGGGTAGTTGTTTGTACGCTTCCAGCAAGACCATGAATTTCAATCCGATAGGTTGGGGGATAATAATCCTCAGATACTAACTCGGTCTTTAGGGATTGACCTCCTTGATAGACTTCCCGATAAACCTTAATAATTTGACCCTGTTCACCTTTTGTTTGTACCTTTGTTTTTCCAGGTAGAAGCAAAGGACTATATTGAATGATTGTTTTAGGTACTAACTTTTGTTCGTCTTTTGTGGTTATTTGATATTTATAAATTAACTTTTCTCCGGTCAAAGTAACCTTCAATTGTTTGTTTACTAGAGTAAGTTTAAGAATATACTTCGCCTTATTTGGATTTGCTATCACTAAATCGGCCTTTTTAGTTAAATTAACTTTAGCTTCGAATCCCAAACTCGAATAATTTGGTAAGGAGCTGCCAATGTTTCTTTCCACAATTTTAAAATTTGAAGGTAAGATCGCTTGGTAAATTCCAGATGCCATCACATTTAGTGAATCTGGATCTTCAATTTTTTGTTTTCCAGCAAAATCTAAAAGTGAAAAAGTCGATCCTTCTAAAATTTCAATTTTAGGGTTTTTATTAATTACAGTTTGCAAAGCAAACGGAACTTCATTCATGGTGATTACAGCTGTATTTAAGACAGCATCCTTATTGATATGACCTGCAAGTAAGAAGTCATGATGAAGGTCTAAGATCTGAGAACCGGATTCGAATAGTCCAGCTGTTGAATTTAAGTTAGTCATAAGCTTTTCTAAGTCAAAATCACTTGTTTTTAATTGAGGAAATAAAATCTCTAGTTGTTCTTCCACTTGTAATTTATCTATTGTAATAAAAGCAGAATTTTTTTCTCCATCCTTGATTGAATGGACTGTTTTCTCGGAATCAAGATGGAATTGGTTTAAATCAAAGGGAACTGTTTTTTCCCCATACTGCAGTTCAATGGATGTATCTTTAAGCCAAGAGACGTACTTTTCCTCTAACAGACTTTTTGCTTCATCTTCAGTCTTACCTGAAACATCTAATGCACCGATCGTAGTACCATCAGAGAATTTCCCGTCTGCATTTATTATTTTCTCAAATGCTTTAGCGCCATAATGGGAGAAACTAAATATAAATGCCGTACAAAAAAGTAAAACAACAAACAATTTGATCATTTGCTGATTCTTGCCCAAAATATCTGCCTCCCAACGCACACATTATACTTCAACATGAAATCTATTATATATAATAATTATTATTAGTTACTTTTGTAAACTAACCTTTTCCTTCGGTACAATTTCATCTAGGATATCATCTCGTTCTGAAGCTACTTCTTTTTGCGCGAGAAGAAAATCGAAAAGAGAGTCATCTATAGGCTCTTCTACCTCATCAAGTTGGACAGGGAATTTCTTTTCTACCTTGATAGGCGAAAGTTCATGAATTTCTTCAAGCAATTCCTCTTGCACCATTTTTTCTTCAATCTCTAGTAAACTCTCAATATCTAATACATAGTCGTTTTCCTTGTTTTTATCTTTATTTTGCTCGTATTCTTCTACTTCTGTATTTCTTTCTAAGAAAAATGAAAGATCCTCACCGATTGTTTCCGATTCATTAGCTGTTTTTTCTTCAATACCAGACATTACTGAAGAAGGAATTAATTCGCTCACTGCATTTTTTTCTATATTAATATTTGATGAAATAGGTAACGCTAACTCTTCGTCAATATTCACCAAATTAACATCTTTTAGACTTTCTATTTCGTAAACGGGTTTGTAACTCTCAAATTCCTCATCAAAAGCTTCACCAACGACAGAATTTTCATTGAAAATTAATGTCCCGATACGTTTATTCATAAAGTAAGCTGCAAAAAATATGAGAGCAAAAAGCATTAATGCTATCTCCCACAACGGTAAAATCGAAATAGCTGCAAGTCCACCAAGAGACAAGATAAAACTAGTTAAGACTAAAAGGAACTTCCCCTTAAAGGAGTAACCTAAAGGTAAAAAGGATATTATTAACATCAAAACAATCATAGAACTAATGGCCCATAAAATCATTTGCATTTATGCACTCCTCTTTATATAGTCTATTTATACTATTAAACTACATTTTTCATCAAGAAAGTAAGTTTTTTAATGATTTCCATAAAAATCAGACAAAATTCGCCTACTAAATATTGTATAATACTTTTAAGTCATTTAATAGAAGATGAAAAATATTTATGGGTAGAAATTACTAAATATTTTTAATTCTTTTTGTACAAATTTGCTATCATTAAGGAACTGATCGAAATGAAATTTATTCAAAATGATAAAGGCGTTACACTTATAGAGGTTCTTGTATCCATTGTTCTTCTCTCAATAATCTTTTTATCTTTTATGAGTTTTTTCCCACAAATGGGCCTAATGAATAATCAAAATCAAGATAAAGCGAAAGCCATTAATATTGCTAAAGAAGTTCTTGTTAATTGGCAAGAATCGAGTGATGTAAAATGGTTTCTGGTTAAAACCGACCAAGTTATAGGCTTTACATCAACCGATCCGAAAGTAGCGCATACAAGGTTCTCCTATGATCCAACCTATTACTATTTTGAAACAACTAAAGATAATTATGACGTTAATATTAAAATTAATAGGTTTCCTGAAACAAGTTCAAGATTATCAAGTATCAATTCGATTGTTGTTCAACTGTTAGATAAAAAGAATAGACATGTCGTTAGTGAAACATTCGGATATGTTAAAAGATAGGAAATGAGATATATGAAGAGAACAGAAAATGGTTTAACACTAATTGAAGTACTTGTTACTCTATCAATTCTTTCCTTTATAGGTATTATTGCTTGGAGTGTTTTTTTTCAAGGCTATAACTTTTCGCAAAAAGCAATCTCAAAAAACTCAATGATTCAAGAAACCAATCTCTTAATCACCAACTTAAATAAGATTCACCAAACGATGATTAAGTACGAATTTAAAAGTGAAAATTGTGAAATCAAAGTTACAAATCTAAATTCTACTCCTCAACAAACTCAAATATTTAATCATTCAAATATATGCTTTAAAATACTTGAAATTAATGCAGTGCTAGGTCAGGGACCAAAAACAGTAGAACCAAATAAAACCGCAAATGATGTGTCTTTAAAAATTAGTGCAAGTGATAAGAACAATCCACAAAACAGCATAACTCAAGATACTTTTCTTTATCGAATGAAGGGTGCTGATTATCAATGAAGAATTTAATGAAGAATGAACGAGGATATGCTCTTGTAACGGTATTATTAATCATAACCGTTTTTATGGTTGTTTTCCTCTCCTTCATGGGGCAAGCTTTTAGCAGTGTGAAACAAAATCAGGTTGTAGAGAAGAAATCTCGTTCTGTTGCCGCAGCTGAAGCGGGGATTTCGTATTACCAGGTTGAGGTTCAAAAAATTTTTGAATCTAAACAGCAATTGGTAAGTGATTACATCAGGGATCGACCAGCGCTAATTCAGGACTTTAAAAAGGAAGCTGCTAAAAAAATGGCAGAAGTACTTCAAGGAACACCCATTGCCACTCCTACAAATGCACCATATCGTATGAGCAATTATGTTGTAACTGCAGACCCTGTTCAGAGCTCGAGTAAAGTAATTATTAGTTTCAATGTTGTAGGCAGCGATAACGGTAAAGAATCCACCCTTATTACAAAAATGACCATCGACTTTGCTTCTATCATTAATCTAGCAACACTGGATACCAATAACAATTACGCGTTGCCAACATTCGAGACGGTTAAACTCACATCAGGATGTACCACGTTAGCATGTAATGAGGTATATATAAATGGTAATGGAGATTTTTCAGGTAATAATAATATAAACGATAACCAAACAATTTTCACTACAGGTACACTAACTTTTGATGGAAATGGTAACGAAAATAATATAACGAATGTTAAAATCCATTCTGATGGTGCATTTACTAATAACAAAAACATGAATAGCGCTGCCAATGTTATTATCGAAACAAAAGGTGATGCTAAATTCATGCAAAATGTAAAAATAAGTGGAACATCAAAAATACTAGTAAATAAAACATTGGATGTTGACCAAAACTTGGAGCTAGCGAATAATTCTTTTGTGTATGTTGGAGGTACAGATGCTCCGACAACTGATATTAATTATAAGATCGCAACCATTGATAATAACTTAAATATTTTCTCTTCCTCAAAGATGTGTGTAAATGGAAATTTATCAGCTAAAAAGATTGATGTTGCATCGTCAAGTAATCCGCCAAGTAAGTTATATGTATTAGGAAAAGTGTGGGAAGACGGTACGTTAAAAACTAATTATACAGTTGATATAGACACATTTACTAGAGAGTGTGGATCACTAATACCGCCAGAATTCAAAATTAAATGGGGTGACAATGTTAATACAATAATAAATTCAGTTGAATATAATTAAACCCAAATATAAGGTGTGACCGTAGTTGAAATAAACAACTCGACCACACCTTTTTTTAACAAGAAGAATACTCCGCCACCCGATTCCTGCCAGCCCTTTTTGCTCCAACATAAAGCGCTCGATCCGCATGTCGAATCAACGCCAAGGCATCTTCCGCATCCTCTGGTGCTGTTGCAACCCCAATCGATGCAGTAATCATTACCTTTTGTTGGGTATTATCTATATTACCGTGATAAAAATAAACTTGTCATAAAGAAATTATCTTATTTTTCAAACAGTTAGTCAAAAATGGTTTTACCTCTGAAATAAAGTAAAGGGAACCCGTTATGACTAACATGCTGTTGTTATCAATATTTTGGATCTCCTCTATAAGAAAAGGACCCCAGTCATCGACTGCCAATTTGTTGGGTGATTGGCTAATTTTGAGTAATTCTTCCGCTTTTGCTGCACGTGGAAAATCAAAGCTGACAAAGGCAATTTGGGAAGCCATTTGGTCCAGCTTGGCAATCATTTGATCAAGCTTTTTATCCGATAGCGCGGCAAACACGATCTGAATACTGCGATCTTGATATCTAGTACTTAATTCATGGGTAAGAGCAGTTATTCCCTCTTCATTATGGGCCCCATCAATAATCACAAGTGGACTTTCAGAAACGATTTCAAATCTCCCTGGCCAGTACGCCTTTTTTAAGCCCGTACG
Organism: Bacillus sp. ISL-7; assembly: GCF_018613065.1. The sequence continues at coordinate 85,813 of NZ_JAGGQW010000035.1, forward strand.
AATAGATTTCTCTGTAATCAGGAATGAACCTTTTTGATTTAAAAATTGGGCGGCCATGACAGCAAGTGCGGCATTTTCTGTTTGATGCTGACCGATCATCCTGATTTCTAATTGGGCGATGCTTTGAAGTTGAGTGATGACATCAAACACTTCACCATTAGAAAGGGATTTATGAGCACTAATCGAAAATTCCTGATTTAAGCGGTAAAGAGGTGCTTTTTTCTTTTCTGCTTGGTCCTCAATTACCTTGATCGCCCCTGGATGCTTGACAGCTGTAAAAATGGCGGTGTTGTCTTTAATTATCCCTGCTTTTTCAAAAGCAATTTCCTCATAGGTGTTTCCGAGGATGTTTGTGTGATCAAGACCGATATTGGTAATGATCGAGGCTAATGGCTGGATGATATTTGTTGAATCAAATCGACCGCCTAGACCGACTTCAAAAATGACAACGTCAACCTTGTTCATAGTTGCGAAATAATGGAACGCCATCGCGGTGATGACTTCAAACTCAGTCGGCCCGCCAAGCTCTGTTTCTTCTAATTCGTCGGCCAATGGGCGGATGATATTTGCTAGTTGGAGAAGCTCCGCATCTGATATGGCTTTCCCATTCACACTAATCCGTTCATTAAACTGTTCAATATAGGGCGAGGTAAAGGTACCCACTGAATACCCTCCTGCTTCAAGAATCGAACGGAGAAAAGTAACGGTGGAGCCTTTGCCATTTGTACCGCCAATATGAACCGTCTTCATTTTCGTTTCTGGATTACCAAGCTTGTCCATCATCCATTCCATCCGTTTTAACCCTGGCTTGATTCCCAGCCTTAACCGCGCATGAATCCATTCTAGGGCTTCTTTATATGTAGCAAACATTCGTGACACCCCATCTATATTTTAATGTTTGATTAATATTTACTTCTAAAGTGCAATCTATTTTTTGATTCGCTGATAAAAGTGGAATTTTCGCTGATAAAATCCAATTTTCGCTGATATATTAGACGTTTCCGCTGATATATTCCTGAAAACCGCTGATAAATTGTAATCTCTGGCATATTTGTATCAAACATGTTGATTTTGTTTGTTTTTTCAATGTCTTAGTAATAAGGCGAGACGAATCCTCAGAGAATTCGCCTCGCCAAACTAATTATTACCCTCTTAATTCTTTAATTCGTGCTTCAACAATCGCTCTCTTTTCGCGATAATCATCTTCCTTGGCACGCTCTTCGGCTACAACACTTTCAGGTGCCTTTTTCATGAAGCCTTCATTGCTTAGTTTCTTCTGAACTCTGTCGACTTCTTTATTTAAGCGTTCAAATTCTTTTTCGAGACGTGCAATTTCTTCATCAATGTTAATCAAGCCTTCAAGCGGCAGGATGATTTCTAAACCAGTAATCACGGCAGTCATTGCTTTTTCAGGCGTTTCAAGGTCAACGCCCATTTGTAATTCTTCTGGATTACAGAAGCGTTCAATATAGCCTCGGTTATTCTCAATTGCTTTGAGAACCGTTTCATCCTTCGCTTTGACAAGCATTTTGATTTTCTTACTCATTGGTGTGTTTACTTCAGCACGGATATTCCGAACCGCGCGAATCATCTCGACGAGCAGTTTCATTTCTTGTGCTGCTTGGTCATCAGAATGAGCTGGATTTACTTCAGGCCAAGCTGCTGTCGTAATCGATTCTCCTTGGTGAGGAAGGTTCTGCCAAATTTCCTCGGTGATAAATGGCATGAATGGATGCAATAAACGCATCGTTTGATCTAATACATGTGCCAGAATCGAACGAGTTGTTTTCTTCGCTGCTTCATCTTCACCATATAGCGGCAATTTCGCCATTTCAATATACCAATCACAAAAGTCATCCCAGATAAAGTTGTAAAGCGCACGGCCCACTTCACCAAATTCATAACGGTCAGATAGTCTTGTCACATGTTCAATCGTTTCATTTAAACGTGTTAAAATCCACTTGTCTGCAACCGATTTTTCCCCGCTAAAATCAATCTCTTCGTAGGTCATTCCGTCCATATTCATTAACGCGAAACGGGAGGCATTCCAAATTTTATTGGCAAAGTTCCAAGTTGACTCTACTTTTTCAAAGCTGAAGCGTAAATCTTGACCTGGTGAACTTCCTGTTGACAGGAAGTAACGCAATGCATCGGCACCGTATTTTTCGATGACATCCATTGGATCGACACCGTTTCCAAGTGACTTACTCATTTTGCGTCCCTGTTCGTCACGAACGAGACCGTGGATGAGAACATCTTTAAATGGTCTTTCCCCCGTAAACTCGATGCTTTGGAAAATCATTCTGGATACCCAGAAGAAGATAATATCATATCCTGTTACTAAAACATCGGTTGGGAAGTAGCGCTTGTAATCGTTCGCTTCAGTATCAGGCCAGCCCATGGTTGAAAAAGGCCATAGCGCGGAGCTGAACCATGTATCAAGTACGTCTTTATCCTGCTCCCAGTTCTCAGCGTCTGCCGGTGCTTCTGTACCAACGTATACTTCACCTGTTTGCTTGTGGTACCAAGCTGGAATTCGGTGACCCCACCAAAGCTGTCTTGAAATACACCAGTCGCGGATATTTTCCATCCAACGTAGGTAGGTTTTTTCAAACCGATCCGGGACAAAGTTTACTTTTTCTTCTTTGTTTTGCAGGGCAATCGCTTCATCTGCGAGCGGCTGCATTTTAACAAACCACTGGGTGGAAAGATACGGTTCAACAACAGCACCGCTTCGTTCGGAGTGCCCTACGGAATGCGGATGCTCTTCAATTTTGAAAAGAACACCTTGTTCCTGCAAGTCCTTAACGATTTGCTTACGGCATTCAAAACGGTCGAGTCCTTTATACTTGCCAGCTCTATCATTCATCGAACCGTCTTCGTTCATTACGAGAACTCGCTCTAGATTATGACGATTACCCACTTCAAAATCGTTCGGGTCGTGGGCTGGCGTAATTTTTACCGCACCAGATCCGAATTCCATATCCACATAGTCATCACCAACGATTGGAATTTCACGGCCAACGATTGGGAGGATAACAGTTTTGCCAATCAGGTGCTTGTAGCGGTCGTCTTCTGGATGAACGGCAACCGCGGTATCACCCAGCATCGTCTCTGGACGGGTCGTAGCCACTTCAATTTGGCCAGAACCATCGGCAAGCGGATAACTCATATGATAAAAAGCACCTTGAACATCTTTATAAATGACTTCAATGTCGGATAGAGCTGTTTTAGTGGACGGATCCCAGTTAATAATATATTCACCGCGGTAAATGAGACCTTTTTTATAAAGGGTAACAAACACCTCTTTAACGGCATCAGATAAGCCTGCATCCAGCGTGAAACGCTCGCGGCTGTAATCTAAGCCTAAGCCCAGCTTCGACCACTGCTGGCGGATATGGGATGCATACTCTTCCTTCCACTTCCATGTTTCCTCAACGAACTTCTCTCTTCCTAAATCGTATCGGCTTTTACCTTCATTACGAAGTTTTTCTTCTACTTTTGCTTGGGTAGCAATCCCCGCATGGTCCATACCTGGCAACCAGAGAACGTCATACCCTTGCATCCGCTTCATCCGGGTAACGATGTCTTGAAGCGTTGTATCCCAGGCATGACCTAAATGAAGTTTCCCGGTAACGTTTGGCGGAGGGATAACAACTGTGTACGGCTCTTTGGCCTCATCGTTTTTTGCTTCGAAAAACTTACCGTTTAACCACCATTCATAACGGCCTTTTTCAATCGTTTGCGGGTCGTATTTGGTAGGCATTGTTAGTTCCTTTGTTTCCATTGTAAAATTCCTCCTTTGATTCCTTTTCCACATAAAAAACCCCATTCGTCATAAAAGGACGAATGGAGTTTGCTTCGCGGTACCACCTTTTTTCCAATCCAAAAAACGGATTGGCACTTATGTAGATAACGGATTTAGTCCGTCTTCAACTAATAGGATTTTAAAAATCCTTTCGCAGAAGAAGCTCGTGGGCGACCTTCCGACTTTCTGCTTAGGAAAACTTCCAGCTAGTGATTTCCCTCTCTTGAAGCAGGTTTGTATCGTACTCTTCCCTGTCTTTGCTTATATAATTAAATTATATAGTTATACTACCGAAAAAAAGGGTTTGACGTCAATAATGATAACCACTTTTTTTATTTTTTATACTATATGCCGTTTTTTTGGAGAGTTCTCCGCACTTGTGGAATATACATAAAGAAAAATATATGCCAGATTTGTAAAGGGGGGTTGTCGATGAAAAGAAATTTCAATAAATTTAAATACCAACCCTGGTTTAGAACCTGTCGAAGAGTTTGCGCACAGTTAATTATTCCGTTTGTGATCTTCCAATTTATTCGAACACTCATCATTCCAACGTTTTTTGATATCTTATTATTAACAGTTTTTGTTGCCATAGCCGTGTCACTATATTTTGAAATCGTTTAAGGAGCCCATTTTGCAGATGATTACTGCGGCTGGGCTCCTTCTTTTGCTGCTGCTGCGGCGGCTGCCTGCGCATCCATTTCGGTCATTCTCATGACAACATATTCGGAATTTTTCAAATGCCAGTAGCGATGCTGCAGCTGACGGACATATTTTAATTCATTCTTTGGCCGCGACTTTCGATAGTAGCTTTCTGCCACTTGAATGATTGGAATCGGAAGCGCTAAATAGCTGTAGAATAATAGCTTTTCATCTGCTTTAAATGGAAAGTATTTAAAGTAATGGTATACCCAGTCAATGGCTGTGTCGCTGCGCTTCGGGTTGGTATTTAAGGCACGTGATAAATAGGGAAGGAGATCGTGAATCGGTGAGCCATAGTGAGCATTCTCAAAATTAATAAAATAACCGTACCCTTTATCATCATACAAGAAATGCTCGGGTGACAATTTTCCGTGTGTAATAACCATACGGGCCTTTTCATCGTCTTTCGTTTTTTCATACCATTCTTCAAATTTCGTTTTCGAAAATCGGAGCGCCTGGCTGATTTCATTGTAATAAAGGCAATATAACAATTCAAACGGCGACATATAGGTCTTTTTTTCACATTCGTCGATGAAGCCATCGAGAAATGCCTGTTGTTTTTCATGCTGTTGAATCGTCTTTTCATAGTGCTCAGTCCGCTCTTCTTTGTTCAAGGTAATTTCTTTGGCGGAAAGGGTATGAAGACGAGCGAGCTCACGAAAAAGCTGATGATCTTTTTGCTGCCGGTCTTCCTTGTGTTCATTCGACATCCATGGCATTAAGTAATAAAGATTGTTCTCGTGTAAGACCGCATACCTGCCGTCCATCGTAGGGTAGATGGGAACGATGCGATTATACCCTTTTTGGTAGAGGAGATGAACATGGCGAATGAAGTCGGTCCCGGTCGCAGGGTCGATTTTTTTTAAGGCAAACGTCCCTTTATTTGAATAAATCTTCTGAACGCTGCCAAAATCCTCTACAAAATGAGGCTCAACAAGGTAATTTCTTAAGATGGTAGCAAATGCGTTTAGTTGATTCGGGTTACTCATGAGTACTCAACTCACTTTCAAATATAAAAGCGTAAGCGCCCGTTTAGCGGCGTATGGACTGGAGCACTTTGACTGTGTATGAAAAGAAGGTGAGCAGGTCAAAGTAACCCGCTCATCTTTTAATAATTATTTTTTTGTAAGGCTGCCGGGAATATATAATACTTGACCTTCAAATATATCTTGGCTGAGTTCAAGATTGTTGATGCGCATGAGGTTTTGTACAGAAACATCGTATCGATCTGCCACGCTGTTAACGGTATCACCCTTTTGGACGATACAAACTTTTACTTTCGCCTGGGCAGAACTTTCATCCTTCCTTGCAAAAAATTCAGTTAATGTCATGCTTTTCTTTTTTGGTGTTTTTTTCTTTTTAATATTCTTTGGTGGTGCTTCTTCATGTGCGGAAGAGCTTTCCTCTGCTGGATTCACTTCTTCCTCAAACTGGACAGTTGGAGGTGGCACTGGCTCTACTTCAACCACTTCTGGCTGGATGCCCTCAGCTGGCTGGCTAGCTTCACTTCTTGCTTCTTGGAAGTTCCATGTAGGTTTGCTGGCTTCACTTCTTGTTTCTTCGAATTCCCAGGCTGGTTTGCTGGCTTCACTCCTTGCCTCTACGAAATCCAAGGATGGTTTGCTGGCTTCACTTCTTGCCTCTACGAAATCCAAGGATGGTTGGTTAGCTTCTTCCTCAACGTCTTCCCGTGGTTGATAATTGAAGGTCGGAAACTTCGGTAAAATTTCTACACTTTCGTCTTCTTCTTGTGGTTTTCTTGCCTCAGCTTCAAACAAGAAGTTATCTTGGTAACTGCTATGAACTGATTCAAGTTCGTCTTCAATTTCCTCGTCATCTTCCTCAAAGAACTCAATTTCAGAGCGAGGGATAAGCTCAAGTTCAACTACTTCTTCCTGCGGTTGTTGTTGTTGTTGCTTCTGTTGTTGCTCAATTCCGTATAAGCCGCTAATGGTCAGTTCAGCTGCTAGCTTGAGGCAGCTGCGCTCAGGAATCGAATAATCAAAGGATTCGACGAGGACATCGATATCATAGATACTTTGGATTCGATTATTGGGGATCGTGATATCGACAGGGAATCGATGTGAAAACTCACAGTTTCCTCCCTCTCGTGCATCGACCCTCTCTACAAACTTTTGCGATGTTACATTTTCATCTTCGTTTTCATTGGTAGGTTCGTAACTTTTATATTCGCCTGTGAGTTCTAGCGAACCTCTTATGGTTACGTACTGATCGTTTTCTTGGATGGTAATGTCTGGGTCTAGAGAAATGGAAACAAGCTCTTCGACTTCCTGTCCTTTTCTAAACCACAATGACTCCTCCAAAGAAAATCGTAGGCACGATTGATTCTCCTGAGACAAAGCGACTCCTCCTTTCGTTTCCTTCACTCAAAATCACTATGTCACTTACACTCTATGAACCAAGGCTTTTATTTATGATAAAAAAGAGAGTTTCGTCTGGAAAAGAATCAAAGTATTTAGGAATGGGGGGTGGATTGGAGTTTTATTAGGGGTGGGAGCAGGTTTGGGGTTTGGGTTTCGGATGGTGGGGGGGGATGGATTGGGTGGATTCCGCCAAGTTGCGTTCGGATTCCGCTGAATTTCTGAATGATTCCGCCAAACTTGGACTTTATTCTGAAGCTAGTATAAAAAGTGGACACCGGTAGTGGCGTCATGTTTAAATCATATACAACTATAAAAAGGGCGGGTAAAACATGGCGAAAAATCAGAAAAAATATCCAATTGAATTTAATTACGCAAAGCAACCGCTTCCAAAAATGTCTTTTTTATTGACAGAAGTCCATATTCCGCCAAAACTCGGATGATTTCCGCTTAAACCCCATTTTTGAGCTACTCTCGAATGCTATAAAAGCCGGTCCCCGAACTGCCTCAACTAATTAAGTTTCTAACCACACGAAAAAACACCCACCAAAAAAGTGAGTGCCGGGAACCATCTTATTTAAGCTTCGAAAAAGCAATCTCTGCTGCACGGATTGTCTTTTCAATATCCTCATCGGAATGCTCCGTAGATAAGAACAAACCTTCAAATTGTGAAGGCGGCAAGAAGATCCCTTGAAGAGCCATCTCGCGATAATAGGCAGCGAAGAATTCCAAATTGGATGATCTTGCTATCTCATAATTAATGACAGCTTCATTGGTAAAGAAGAAGCCAATCATCGAACCTGCACGGTTAAATGTTATTGGAATATTATATTTTTCAGCAGCAGCCTTAAAGCCTTTTTCCAGTAAGTCACCCTTACGGATAAACTCTTCATAATGCGCTGGTGTTAATTGGCTTAACGTTTCATAGCCAGCTGTCATTGCCAATGGGTTACCAGACAGGGTACCTGCTTGATAAATCGGACCGCTTGGAGCAATTTGCTTCATGATTTCCGCTTTACCGCCATAAGCACCAACAGGAAGGCCGCCGCCGATTACTTTTCCAAGACATGTAATATCCGGAGTGATATTGAAATAGCCTTGTGCACAATTGTAGCCTACACGGAAGCCAGTCATTACTTCATCAAAAATAAGCAATGCGCCGTGATCGGAAGTAATTTCACGTAGACCTTCTAAGAATCCTGGCAGTGGTGGAACTAGTCCCATATTACCGGCCACGGGTTCAACGATAATACACGCGATATCGCCGCGAAATTGTTCGAAAGCAAACTTCACGCTCTCAAGGTCATTGTAAGGAACTGTGATCGTATTTTTCGCTACACCTTCTGGAACACCAGGGCTGTCAGGCAAACCAAGTGTTGCCACGCCTGAGCCCGCCTTAATCAAAAGGGAGTCCCCATGACCATGGTAACAGCCTTCAAATTTCAAAATCTTATTCCGGCCCGTATAGCCTCTGGCTAAACGAAGCGCACTCATCGTTGCTTCTGTTCCTGAAGATACCATCCGAATGACTTCGATCGATGGTACACGTTCAATGACAAGATTAGCAAGTTTATTTTCCATTAAAGTAGGTGCACCGAAACTTGTCCCAAGTTCAGCTACCTTTTTTAAGCCTTCTACCACACGGTCGTTCGTATGGCCGAGGATGAGCGGCCCCCATGAAAGAACATAGTCAATGTATTCATTGCCATCTATATCATAGATTTTAGAACCCTTTCCTCTTTCCATAAAAATCGGGTCCATATTCACGGATTTAAAAGCACGAACTGGGCTATTCACTCCGCCTGGCATGATGGTTTGGGCTTCTTTAAATGCTTCAATCGACTTCGTATAAAAACGCATTCTGTTCCCTCTTTTCAAATTATTGGTCTTCTTTTAACCAGCGAACTGCATCTTTGGCAGCATAAGTAATAATAAGGTCAGCACCTGCACGTTTCATACCCATTAACATTTCAAGAACCGTGTTTTTCTCATCAATCCAGCCGTTTTGGGCAGCGGCTTTAACCATTGCATATTCTCCGCTTACATTGTAAATAACAATCGGTAAATTAAAGGTATTCTTCATATCACGAACAATGTCAAGGTATGGCATACCCGGTTTCACGATTAAGAAATCGGCACCTTCCTCCACATCGGATTCTGCTTCTCTAAAGGCTTCCATCCGGTTAGCAGGGTCCATTTGATAGGTCTTGCGATCGCCAAATTGCGGCGCACCTTCCGCAGCTTCACGGAAAGGTCCGTAGAATGCCGATGCATATTTTACGGCATAAGACATGATCGGAATCTCTGTAAAGCCTGCTTCATCCAATCCCGCACGAATCGCCGCAACAAAGCCGTCCATCATGTTAGATGGAGCAATAATGTCTGCACCTGCTTTCGCTTGAGCAACCGCAGTTTTTACAAGCAATTCAAGTGACTGATCGTTTAGAACCTTCTCCCCTTCAACTACCCCGCAGTGCCCATGGCTTGTATACTCACAAAGACATGTATCCGCAACGACAATGATCTCTGGGAATTTTTCTTTGATAAAACGGGTCGCCACCTGGACAATCCCGTGGTCATGAAAGGCTTGCTCACCACATGCATCTTTCGTTTTTGGAATCCCAAATAGGAGAACGGATTTAATTCCATGAGCAACAATATCTTCCATTTCTGCTTCCAAATGATCCATCGATACTTGGTATACCCCAGGCATGGATGAGACTTCCTTGCGAATATTCTCACCTTCATAAATAAACAACGGATAAATAAAGTCCTCTGCTTTTAAGTGATTTTCTCTAACAAGTGAGCGCATGCTCGCACTTGAGCGTAAGCGGCGATGACGTTTAAATTGAAGTTCCATTTATTATTCCTCCATATCTAAATAGGCAATCGTACTGTTAATCATTTCTTTTACGGTGTACTCTTTTGGTGAGGCATGGACCATTAATCCATAAGCACGTAATTTTTTCTCGGTAACCGGACCGATACAGCCAATGATGCAATTTTTCAGCTGCTCATCCAATCGATACTCCTTCACGACATCCATTAGATGGTCCACCGTTGAAGGGCTCGTAAACGTGAGGATATCCAGTTGGTTATCTGCTAGCATTTTAGCCAGCCTCAGGCGGCTTTCGTCGGGCATATAGGTTTCGTAGATCACAACCTCATCGACCAAGGCACCGGCCCCCGTTAAGGATCTGGCGATATATTCTCGGGCAAGGTTTCCTTTTGGAACGAGCACCCGTGAATCCTTATCAATCAATGGGATAAATTCCTCTACAAACGTTTCCGCCACATAAGCTGACGGAACGAACGCTGGAGATAGCCCTCTTTCCATCAAAACCTCTGCTGTCTTTTTGCCAATAACAGCGATTTTCGGAAACGCTTCGCTAACGCCTTCCTCTTTTAAAAAAGAAAAGAAGGTTTCAACGGTTACGTTACTCGTAAAAATAATCCAGTCATATGTATCAAGAACCAGCAAAGCTTCGTGAAGGCGCTGATTTTTTTCTATCGGACGAAAGGCAATAAGAGGGATTTCGATTGGAATCCCTCCATACCCTTCTACAAGTTGTGAAAAGGATTTTGCTTGATTTTCTCCTCTTGGAATAAGAACGGTTTTATCAAGCAAAGGTAACGATTGGATCATTGACCTTCGAGCTCCCGCTTTACCTTATCAATTAGGTCTTTCCCACCTTTTTGAATTAATAAATCAGCTGCCTGAACACCAAGCTCTTCTGGATTTTTTCCTCTAACTTCTTCTTTAATGATTTCATGTCCTTCTGGTGAAGCCACTAAAACATTTAGGACAATTTCATCATTTTCAGCTACATAGGCGAAGCCGGCAATTGGCACCTGACACCCGCCTTCCATTTTTTGAAGGAAGGCACGTTCTGCACGAACCGCTCTTTCCGTTTTCTGGCAAGTGAATTTTTCAAAAAGTTCGAGAAGTTCTTTATCATCTTCACGGCATTCAATTGACAATGCCCCTTGACCGACAGCAGGAATACATAGGTCGGCATCAAGGAATTCGGTGACTACGTCAGAAGCCCAGCCAAGACGGTAAAGGCCAGCTGCGGCTAAAATAATCGCATCGTATTCTTCTGTTTCTAATTTTGCTAATCTTGTATCCACATTCCCTCGGATCCATTTAATCTCTAAATCTGGACGCGCTGCTAATAGCTGTGCACTGCGGCGAAGACTGCTTGTCCCGATAATTGCACCTGGTTTTAAATCTTTTAACTTCACATGACCTCTTGAAATTAGCGCATCACGGTGGTCCTCACGAAAAGGAATGCAGCCAATTGTAAGTCCTTCTGGTAAGACAGCTGGCATATCTTTCATACTATGAACGGCCATATCAATCTCTTTATCAAGCATTGCTTGCTCAATTTCTTTTACAAAAAGTCCTTTGCCGCCAACTTTCGAAAGGGTAACGTCAAGGATTTGGTCCCCTTTTGTGACGATTTCTTTTACTTCAAAATCAAAGCGAGGGTCCAACTTTTTTAGCTGATCCATCACCCAATTAGTTTGTGTTAATGCCAATTTGCTTCGCCTAGAACCTACAATTATTTTTCTCATGATTGCGACCTCCTGAGGTTATGCGCTACGCATACCATAAATGAAAAGATGATAATTGACCAAATAAGAAAAAGTTAATTAAAACAATTAAAAAGGCAGCTGTATTCCAAATTGCTAATTTTCTTCCCGATAGATTTTTCACAATTCGAAGATATAAAAGAATACTATAGACGGTTAATAACAGAAATGAGCCGATGATTTTCATATCGTACCATGGCATCCCGGGTACCTTAAGAAAGGCCCACTGCAATCCTAAGATGAGACTGAGCAGAAGCATCGGAACACCGATTACGGCCAATATGTAGGATGATTTTTCAAGCTTATCTAAGTCGGCCAGTCGTAAGAGTCTAGTTCCCCATTTTTTCCTTTTTAATAAATCATATTGAAGTAGATATAATGTCGAAAAAACGAATGATAATGAAAAGGCCCCGTATGAGAGGATCGCCATCGTAATATGAATCAAAAGCAGTTCAGAAACAAGTTGCTTCGCCATGATATGCGAACCATATTGCATCGGGGCAAATGTATGAATCGCCATGACCGTAAAGCCAAGTATATTCGTGAAAAAGACGATAAAATCGACTCGTAATAAATGATTTATACCAATTGACAATGTGACTAATATCCAAGCATAAAAATAGAGTCCCTCAAAGATAGTTAACACAGGGAATCTGCCTGTTTTATACATATAGATTCCGAGAAAGACGGTTTGCAAAACCCATACAAATGCAAGTAACCAGAAAGCAATACGGTTTGCCTTCCGGTTATGATGTAGAAAATCGAAAAAATATAACAACACACTAAAGGCATATAGAACAACGGTTAATTCATGAAGCCTTGTCATAAAGACATTAAACATAGAACATACCCCTTATGACTGAAAGGAAGCCTGCGGTGTTGTAACCGGTATTTGATTGGTTTCGGCTGCTTTCGAATGTTGTTCTTCCACAAGCTCTTCAATATTAAAGATCTTCATGAAAAGGTCCATTGCTTGATTTGCATCAGGTCGCGCAGCCAATTCTTTCGCTTGTAATATAGGGTCTTTTAAGAGCTGGTTGATGATACTTTTTGTATGTTTATTTAACACTTTTAGATCACGCTCTGATAAATTTGGCAGCTTTCTCTCCAAACTAACCATGGTTTCCGATTGGATTACATGTGCTTTTTCTCTAAGCGCCGAGATAACCGGGACCACTCCAAGCATACCTAGCCATTGCTTGAACTCAACGATTTCTTTTTCAATCATGAGCATGATTTTTTCAGCCGCCTTCTTACGTTCTTGCAGGTTGGCCTCAACAATCCCCTCTAGATCGTCGATATCGTATAAAAAGACATTTTCAAGTTCAGCTATTCTTGGATCCAAGTCGCGCGGTACAGCAATGTCCACCATAAATAGCGGCTTACCCTTGCGCTTTTTCTCGACCTTGACCATCATTTCTTTTGAAATAACAAAGTCTTTTGCACCTGTTGAACTGATCAGGATATCTGCTTCCACCAATGATTTCTCTAATTCAGCTAAGGATCTTGCTTTGCCGCTGAAACGATGAGCTAAGTCTTGTGCTTTTTCATAGGTCCGATTGATAACTGTAACTTTCATCACACCGTTACCATGCAGGTTTTGGGCAGCCAATTCACCCATTTTTCCTGCGCCAAAAATTAACACATGTTTATTAGCAAGTGAACCAAAAATCTTCTTCGCCAATTCCACTGCGGCATAGCTGACAGATACAGCATTCGCACCAATATCCGTTTCTGAATGCGCGCGTTTGGCAACGGTAACCGCTTGTTTAAATAAGTGGTTAAATACGGTCCCCGTAGTTCCAACTTCCTGCGCTAGTATAAAGCTCGTACGAACCTGGCCAAGGATTTGTGTTTCTCCTAAAACCATGGAATTAAGTCCACAAGTAACGTTAAATAAATGATCAACTGCGCCATCGTCTTCATACACAAATAAAAACGGAGAAAATTCTTTTTGTTCTATCCCGAACCATTCTGACAGAAATTCTTTAATATAATAGCGGCCTGTATGTAATTGATCCACAACCGCATAAATTTCCGTACGATTACATGTAGACAAGATGATATTTTCTAGGATGCTTTTTTTGGTATTTAATTTTTTTATGGCCTCCGCAAGATCAGCTTCATTAAATGACAACCGCTCACGAATTTCCACAGGGGCAGTTTTATAGTTAATACCGATCACTAATGTATGCATTTGAAAGGACACCCCCAATAGATATTGCAACTTAACTAGTATGATTATATCATGAGCAATTTCGACTTTTGCTCGAAAAATGTGAACAGAAAACGAAACTATATGGTAATATATTTAAGTAAAGTCGAGTAATGCTGATCCCGATAGGGACACATTAACAAAGATTCCTTTAGACTTTCTTAATACCCATAACTTTTTTTAAATACTTCCTTATGTACAGTACCAAAAAAATGGACGAGATTCAAGTGAACCTTACTGGAAGCGGTGTTTTAAATGAAGAATCAACGAATTTTTCCTGGGATCATTCTTATAGGCTTTGGAGCTTACTTCCTATTGCAGCAAACTGGGATCACTATTTTCCAACAATTTTTCACATGGCCGACCTTACTTATGATTGTTGGAATTGCCTTTTTAGGTCAAGGGTATTCTGCTAAAGAGTCTGAGGCAATACTTCCTGGGGTCATTATGGCTGGATTTGGACTTCACTTCCATCTTGTCGGTAAGGTATCCTTTTGGCCTAGTAACAATATTGGTATGTTAATTTTAATCATTTCAATCGGATTTTTTCTGCGATTTCAAAAGACGAATTCAGGATTGTTCCAAGCATTCCTCTTTCTTATTTTAGCAATCCTTCTTTTATTTTATGATAAAATTACTGCCTATTTTGATTTACTTCAAAATGGGATGAGTTTTGTGTGGAAATTTTGGCCCGCTCTTCTTATTGTGGTTGGTATTTATTTTCTCCTAAAGAAGAAAAAATAACGCCTGGCGCTTATGCCCAGGCGTTTATTTTTTACATAAAACTCTGTAGAACAGACCATGCTTCGTCTTTTCCTAAACCAGTTTCCGATGAGAAAAGAACCATTTGGTCATTTTTATCAAGATCTAAGGTTTCTCTTACTATTTTTAAATGCTTTTGCCATTTCCCTTTGGGGATTTTATCTGCCTTGGTAGCAATGATGACAGTGGGAATTTCGTGATGCTTTAAAAAATCATACATCATGACATCATCCTTTGATGGTGGATGTCTAAGATCAACAATTTGAACCGCCGCTTTTAATTGCTCCCGAGATGTAAAATACGTTTCAATCATTCTTCCCCAAGCGGCCCGCTCAGATTTTGAAACCTTTGCGTATCCATAACCAGGAACATCGACAAAATGCAGCATTTCGTTAATTAAATAGAAATTAAGCGTTTGTGTTTTTCCTGGCTTGGAGGATATTCTTGCCAAACCTTTTCGGTTTAGCATTTTATTGATAAAAGAAGATTTACCGACATTGGAACGACCTGCAAGCGCAAATTCAGGTAAGTCTGTTTCCGGGTATTGTTCTGGCTTTACTGCACTGATGACTATCTCTGAGCTGACTACCTTCATTTCACTTCACCTTCCAACAGGGCATGCTTCAAGACTTCGTCCACATGGGAAACAAGGACAAAATCCAGTTCATTCCTAACGCTTTCAGGAATATCATCAATATCTTTCTCATTATCCTTTGGAAGAATAATTTTTGTTAAGCCCGCTCGATGAGCACTAAGTGTTTTTTCTTTTAAGCCGCCAATTGGAAGAACTCTGCCTCTTAAAGTAATCTCTCCGGTCATTCCTACTTCTCGGCGAATGGCTCTGCCCGACAAGGCTGATACAAGCGCCGTTGCTATGGTAATACCGGCCGATGGTCCATCCTTAGGAACTGCACCTTCTGGAACGTGAATGTGGATATCATATTTTTCATGGAAATCCTCATCAATCCCTAGTTCCTTAGCTTTGGATCGGATATAACTAAATGCCGCTTGTGCTGATTCCTTCATTACGTCGCCAAGCTTTCCAGTTAACACAAGTTTCCCTTTCCCTGGTGCTAAAGAAACCTCAATCTGAAGAGTGTCTCCACCCACCGTTGTATAGGCTAACCCAGTTGCTACTCCAACTTGATCTTCTGACTCGGCCATCCCATAGTGGAATCTTGTTTTTCCTAAAAACTCTTCAATATTCTTTTCGGTAATGATGACACGCTTCTTTTGACCGGAAACAATGATTTTTGCCGTTTTCCGGCAAAGTGTTGCCATCTGACGCTCTAAACTTCGTACGCCTGCTTCACGTGTGTAGTAACGAACGACTTTTAGAATCGCATCATCGCGGACCTTAAGAATTCCTTTGGAAAGACCATTTTCTTTAATCTGTTTTGGAAGTAAATGATCTCGGCAAATATGGACTTTTTCAAGTTCCGTGTAGCCCGCAATCGTGATAATTTCCATTCGGTCCAAAAGCGGACCAGGAATTGTTGATAAGTTATTGGCTGTCGCTATAAACATGACCTTGGAAAGATCATAGGTTTCTTCTATATAATGGTCACTAAAGTTACTATTTTGTTCAGGATCAAGTACTTCAAGCATGGCGCTTGATGGATCCCCGCGGAAATCGCTTGACATTTTATCGATTTCATCAAGTAAAAAGACCGGGTTAATCGTACCCGCCTTTTTCATTCCTTGGATGATTCGTCCTGGCATTGCACCCACATAGGTTCTGCGATGTCCACGAATTTCAGATTCATCACGAACACCGCCAAGTGAAATGCGGACAAAATTTCGATTGAGTGATGTCGCAATCGAGCGGGCAAGGCTTGTTTTCCCAACCCCTGGAGGTCCTGCAAGACAAAGGATTGGTCCTTTTAACGAATTCGTCAGCTTCTGAACAGCTAAATATTCGAGGACGCGCTCCTTTACTTTTTCAAGTCCGTAATGGTCCTGATTTAATATCTTTTCAGCACGGAGAATATCAATGTCATCCTCTGTTTTTTTCGACCAAGGGATGGAAATGAGCCAGTCGATATAATTGCGAATTACGGCACTTTCAGCTGAGCTTGCTGGCACCTTTTCATAACGTTCAAGTTCTTTTTGTGCGGCTTGAAGAACATGTTCAGGCATATTTGCTTGCTCAATTTTTTTGGTAAGTTCAGCAATTTCGCCAGTTTTGCCTTCCTTATCGCCTAATTCCTTTTGGATCGCCTTCATTTGCTCACGCAAATAATACTCTTTTTGCGTCCTTTCCATGGAACGCTTAACACGCTGACCAATCTTTTTTTCTAAATTCAAGACTTCTTTTTCGTTATGAATGGTATCAATTACTTTGTTTACTCTTTCTTTAATATCTGTCATTTCAAGGATTTCTTGCTTTTCCTTCAATTTGATTGGTAAATGGGAAGAGATGATATCCGCCATTCTTCCAGGTTCTTCAATATCTGCAACTGAAGCATAGGTTTCTGCAGAGATCTTTTTCGATAATTTTATGTATTGCTCGAAATAATCAAGCATCGTTCTCATTAAGGCTTGGTCTTCGACATCTTTCGTATCCGGGTCTTCGTGGGTAATAATCGTAACAGCATAGTGGTCTTCTTCATCATGGAATGAAACGATTTCCCCGCGATTTAATCCTTCAACCAATACTCTTATCGTCCCGTTTGGCAGTTTAAGCATTTGTTTAACTTTCGTTAAGGTTCCAATCGTGTATAAATCCTCTTCAGAAGGGTCATCAATAGAAACTTCCTTTTGAGTGGTTAAGAATATTAAATGGTCATCTACCATTGCTTTTTCAAGTGCTTGTACTGATCTTTCACGTCCTACATCTAAATGAAGGACCATAGTCGGATAGACGAGCAATCCTCGAAGCGGCAGGAGGGGGACGATCAATTCGCTCTTTTTCGTCAAAATACTGCACCTCCACATGCAAATCATTTTTTTACTGCAAAATCAGAATGGTCTTTGTACAATTCTATCCTATTTATTTTTAAGTGTCTATTTTTAGAGATGGTGTATGAAACCTCATTTTCAGCATGAATTTATTTTCCCCAAACATAAAGAATTCTTTCTATGTTTCTGTTAGATTTCTCACATTAATTATTATGCAATAAAAAACTTCGGTTTGCCTATGAACCACAAACCGAAGTTTTTCGTTAGATACTCTCTTTTTTTGATAGTTCAATCGATGCAGGGATCGCATCCATTTTCTGATAATCATTTACTAGGGCAATCTCAAATACCTCGTGCAGATGGGTAACGGGAATAATATTGATTCCGTCAATTTCTTTAAGAATTGTTTGCATATTTTCTTCTGGGATGATCACCGTTTTTACTCCTGCTTTTTTCGCTGCCTTCACCTTTGGATAGACACCTCCAATCGGCTTTACATTTCCATGGATGCTTATTTCTCCTGTCATTGCCACGGTGTTATCGATTGGAATTTTATAAATAGCGGAATAAATTCCTGTCGCCATTGCGATTCCGGCCGATGGTCCGTCAATGGGAACACCACCTGGGAAATTCACATGGATATCATAGTCATTTGCTGGTACACCCATTGATCGCAAAACAGTGATAACGTTTTCAATCGAACCGCGCGCCATACTCTTCCGACGAATCGATTTCCCTTGTCCGCCAATACTTTCTTCATCTACGATTCCAGTAATATTGATCGATCCTTTATCTTTTGCTGGGATCACAGTCACTTCGATTTCTAGTAATGCACCTGAATTCGGACCATAGACTGCCAGTCCATTGATAAGTCCGACATGAGAAATATCATTAATCTTTCTTTCCATTCTTGGTGACATTTGACTAGCATGAATGACCCATTCAATATCTTCATCCTTGATAAAATTACGGTCTTCCGTAATCGCAAGTCCTGCTGCGATCTGAATCAAATTGACTGTTTCACGGCCATTTCTTGCATAGTTTGCGATGGTATTCACACCAAGTTCGCTTATTTGAAGGTTAACTTTTTTCGCGGCATTATTGGCAATTTCCACAATTTCTTCCTGATTTAAATCCCTGAAGAAAACCTCCATACAGCGCGATCGAATCGCAGGCGGGATTTCACTCGGCGTTCTTGTTGTCGCGCCGATTAAACGAAAATCAGCCGGAAGTCCATTTTTAAAAATATCATGGATATGCGTCGGGATTTGGTTATTTTCCTCGTGGTAATACGCACTTTCCAGGAAGACCTTGCGATCCTCTAATACTTTTAACAGCTTATTCATTTGAATCGGATGCAATTCGCCGATTTCATCGATAAACAAGACACCGCCATGGGCGTTGGTAACTGCCCCTTGTTTCGGCTGTGGAATTCCTGCTTGTCCCATCGCTCCGGCACCTTGATAGATTGGGTCATGAACGGAACCAATTAAGGGATCGGCAATACCTCTTTCATCAAATCGTGCCGTTGTTGCGTCTAGTTCAATAAACACGGATTCAGGTTTAAATGGTGATTTACGGTTTTTTTTCGCCTCTTCTAACACAAGCCGTGCAGCTGCTGTTTTTCCAATTCCTGGGGGTCCATAAATGATCACATGCTGCGGATTTGGTCCACATAGTGCTGCTTTTAATGATTTGATTCCATCTTCTTGGCCGACAATGTCTTGAAAGCTTGTAGGCCGAACTTTTTCAGCTAATGGTTCTGTAAGTGAAATGGATCTCATTTTGCGAAGCTGATCCATTTCCTTTCGGGATTCCCGATCAATGGATACTTTTTGTGTCCGCTGATTCCTCAGCAAATTCCAAAAATACAGCCCAATGATGATTCCGAAAAATAGCTGTATAAATAAGGCAATCCCCGTCCAACTCATACATTTCCCTCCTGCATTTCAACTTATTACTAAATATATATTAATAAGTATTTCCTGCAGTGGGGTGGAATAAACCACAAATTGTAAGAAACTGTTCGGAGGGACGATACAACTAGAAAAGACCCGGCCTAAGCCGAGTCTTCGTCAATTATTATGCAGATTTTTCTTCAGCAACAACAGTTCCATCTTCCAAAAGAAGTTTTGGAACACTATTGTTAATAACCGTTTCTTTAGTAATGACACACTTTGTAATGTCATCACGTGAAGGAAGGTCAAACATAACATCGAGCATAATTCCTTCGATAATCGAACGTAAACCACGGGCGCCGGTTTTGCGTTCAATTGCCTTTTTGGCAATTTCAGTCAATGCGCCTTCTTCAAATTGAAGTTCAACCTCATCGATTTCAAGCATTTTTTGATATTGTTTAACAAGTGCATTTTTTGGCTTTGTTAAAATTTCAATCAATGCTGCTTCGTCCAATTGCTCAAGACTTGCGATTACAGGAAGACGTCCGATAAATTCAGGAATTAATCCAAAGCGTAATAAGTCTTCAGGTAATACTTTGGAAAGAAGTTCTTTTTGTCCCACTTCCTGCTGCTTAATTTCTGAACCAAAACCAATAACTTTTTGGCCTAAACGACGCTTAATAATCGGTTCGATCCCGTCAAATGCTCCGCCGCAGATAAATAGAATATTTGTTGTATCGATTTGAATAAATTCTTGATGCGGGTGTTTTCTTCCCCCTTGTGGTGGAACACTTGCAACCGTACCTTCAAGAATTTTTAATAATGCTTGTTGAACACCTTCACCAGAAACATCCCTTGTAATCGAAGGATTTTCGGATTTTCGTGCGATTTTATCAATTTCATCAATATAAATAATTCCTTTTTCTGCCTTTTCAACATCATAATCAGCAGATTGAATTAATTTTAATAAAATGTTCTCAACATCTTCCCCAACATATCCAGCTTCGGTAAGGGAAGTTGCATCTGCAATCGCAAAAGGTACATTCAGAATACGTGCCAGTGTTTGGGCTAGTAAAGTTTTACCGCTTCCTGTTGGTCCAATCATACAAATATTACTCTTTGCAAGCTCAACATCATCTATTTTGCTATTAGAATTGATGCGCTTATAGTGATTGTAAACTGCAACAGAAAGAGACTTCTTTGCTTGATCTTGACCAATAACATATTCATCAAGAATTTCACAAATTTCTTTTGGCTTTGGTACATCTTTAAATTCTACTTCTTCTTCCGTTCCAAGTTCTTCCTCAACGATTTCGGTGCAAAGTTCAATACATTCGTCACATATGTAAACTCCTGGCCCGGCAACCAGTTTACGAACTTGGTCCTGCGTTTTACCACAGAAGGAACACTTTAATTGTCCTTTTTCATCATTAAATTTAAACAATCCTTTCACCCCTTAAAACGTGTTAAAACCCTATTGTAACTTGCGAATCACACAACCAAAATTCGAGTCTTTTTCTAATAATTGAATAGTATGTATGTTGCATTGTAACACATAAAGCCAATGGACTGGAAATAAAAAGCTTAGGGTAAATATGTTTTTCAGAACTCTCATTTTGTTAGGTGTGATTCATTTTAAAAACTTATGTACTCATTAATCTTAACCATAATGAGGAAAATAAATCTCAAACCTGTCTGGAAATTATTTATTGTTTATTCGCTATGTCTAACTTGTTTTCCTGCCCATTGTTAAAAATGTTCCCACTTCTTATTATAATATGTAATTGAAAAAATGTATAAAACAAGGCACGATTCAAATCGTGCCTTGCAATATTTTAAACATTACTTCTTGTTTTCAACAATAAAGTCAACCGCTTTTTTAAGTTTAAGGTCTGATTTGATACCTTCAAGTCCGCCTAATGCTTGTTTAATGCTATCAACGGTCATGTTGTACATTCCAGCCATGTTCTCAAGTTCTGCATCAACTTCTTCTTCAGTTACTTCAAGGTTTTCAGCCTTAGCAATCGCATCTAATGTTAAGTTCGTACGAACGCGAATTACAGCTTCTTCTTTCATTTGCTCACGTAAAGCATTTTCGTCTTGACCTGAGAATTGGAAGTAAAGTTCAAGGTTCATACCTTGCATTTGTAAGCGTTGTTCGAATTCTTGAAGCATACGATTTACTTCGCTGTTGACCATTACATCTGGAATTTCCACTTCTGCATTTGCAGCAGCTTTTTCAACAACTGTATCACGTAAATGATGCTCAGCTTCGTGCTTTTTGCTGTTTTCTAAACGAGTTTTGATTTTCTCTTTAAGTGCGTCTAATGTTTCAACTTCATCATCCACATCTTTAGCAAACTCGTCATCTAATGCAGGAAGTTCTTTACCTTTAATCTCATGAATCGTTACTTTGAATACTGCAGGTTTACCAGCAAGCTCAGCTGCATGATATTCTTCAGGGAATGTAACTTCCACGTCTTTGGATTCGCCAGTAGCTAAACCTACTAATTGCTCTTCAAAGCCAGGGATGAATGATCCTGAACCAATTTCAAGTGAATGGTTTTCAGCTTTTCCACCTTCGAACGCTTCGCCATCAACGAATCCTTCGAAATCTAGAACAACAGTATCACCATTTTCAATTGTGCCTTCTTCTTTAACTACAAGCTCAGCTTGACGCTCTTGAAGAGTTTTTAGTTCGTTAGCAACGTCTTCGTCAGTAACGTTTGTATCGAGTGCTTCTACTTCTAAGCCTTTGTATTCGCCTAATGTTACTTCAGGTTTTACTTGAACAGTAGCTTTGAAGATAAGTTCTTTGCCTTTTTCCATTTGCTCGATGTCGATATCTGGACGGTCGATTGGCTCGATGCCTGTTTCGTCAATTGCACTTCCGTATGCTTCTGGAAGAAGAATATCTAATGCATCTTGATAAAGTGATTCTACACCAAAACGCTTTTCAAACATTGGACGAGGCATTTTTCCTTTACGGAAGCCTGGAACATTTACTTGCTTAACAACTTTGTTAAAAGCCGCAGTTAGTCCTTCATTTACTTTTTCCGCACTTACTTCAACCGTAAGAACGCCGCGGTTACCTTCTAGTTTTTCCCATTTTGCTGACATACATTTTCCCTCCAACAATCTATTCTCATATCATTCGTAACGAATTTGAGTTTGGAAATAACTTGTCCATCAAGCTATTATCCTTCTTTTAAATGTGTTTTTTACACAATGCAACCACTACATTATAACATAGGTTTGTTTTCTTTCAACAGCGAAGCCTATATATTAGGATAAGAAATTTTCTCAATTCCCTCAATCATCGCGATAGCTTCTTCTATTTCCTCCACCGGAACTTCATATTCTCCGGACAAGTGATGTATCTTTATGTCCATACCTAGGTAATATTCGGCCAAGTGGTGAAAGGCTGCAGCCCAAGCAGCAGTGCTTTTCGGCTGCAATTCGAAAGGATAGCTTATAAAAAAATTTCGCTCTGCCATTCTGAAGCTGTTTTCAAAAAGAACGGGGTCTTCACTTTCTAGTCGAGCCTCTAATAAAGCCTTTACCTCTTTCAATCTTGGTTCTTCCCTAACTTCTGGAAGATGTGTTGGAATAACTTTTTTCTCCATCTCAAATTTCATGACAGATAATTCTCTATCAATTTCCTGTTCTTTTAAAAGAGATAACAGGATTGTTTTAAGGAATGGATGTCCTGCTTCTGCTGCCAAATATTCGGCAATCTCAGGGAGGTAGGGGCGAATGTTTTTCTCAGCCAAGCTCGAAACGAGGAGCATTTGTTCGTTTAGATTATCAATCGAAAAAAGGTTTAGTTCATGAACGTTTGTTTCCTCTAGGGTGATGTCATATGTAATTGATTCTGTTTCTGTTTCTGTGTCTGGTTGACGGTTTTCTGCCATTCTCCGGCTGAATTGCAGGATGGTTAAAAAGTGGTCATGTTTTTCAGGCGGAATCTCTTTTTCCTCTAATAAGACTTCAATTGTTGCTACAATTTCCTGGTATTCATGAAGCTGGATCAGGACCGTCAAATAGAGATCGACCATTTGCAAATAGTCCCCAATTCCTTTATGAAGCATTTCTTTGGCAAGTGCTTTTGCTTTTTGAAAAGAAGATGCTTCAAAATAGGCCAGAACCAAACCAATCAATATTTCGTCATTATCAGGATCATGTTCTCTGGCTTCTTCCAAAAGGTTTATCGCTTCGTTAAATTTTTTCTTTTCAAGGTTTTCCAGACCTTTATCAGTTAATCTTTTTTCAAGTCCGGGAAAAAAGATCACATTATCTATTCTTTTCACAGGTTCCCGTTTTTTCATAAAATCCGTCCTTATGATAGTCTTGGAACATAGTTTAGCATAAATAGAAGGCAAAAAAAAACTCACTTATAAAAGTGAGTTTTTTTCTACCATGTAGTATAGCGTCCCAGGAGAGATTCGAACTCCCGACCCACGCCTTAGAAGGGCGTTGCTCTATCCAGCTGAGCTACTGGGACATATAAGTTGTTTAAGACAAGATTTATTATATTACCGTAATAACAAAAAGTCAACAGACTTTCTATTATTTTTTTAAAAAAATAAAAGGGAGAGGAAATCTCCCTCTCATTTATCGAAGGGTAAATTCACGAGCAAGCTCTGGAATTTCCCGTCCATCCGCTTCAAACACTGACATTTTAACTTTCTCATCCTGCAAATCAAGAATAACATAGGTTTTTTCTAAGAGTTCCCTTGGCAAACGAATGCTGCCTGGATTTAAAAATAAGGTACCATCTATCACTTCCGCACCAAGGACATGCGAATGGCCAAAACAGACGATATCGGCGTTTACTTCCTGTGCTTTATATTTAATATTCATCAAAGAAGATTTTACTGAATAAAGATGCCCATGAGTAACGAAGAATTTCTTCCCCGCCGCCTCGGCTATCGTCTCCAACGGATATCCGCTGCCGAAATCACAATTACCCCTTACCGTTATATATCCAGATATCGCTTGATCATCAGGCATCAATTCCGAATCGCCACAATGAATCATTAAATCAACATCTTCAGAATGCCTTTCTCTTAGCACTTGGAGTTCTTTCGTCAACCCATGGCTATCACTAACCACTAAAATCTTGCTCATTACTTCTCCGCTCTTTCTAAAATAGAATCCAAGACCACATCAAGCTTTTTCAACGCATTCGCACGGTGGCTGATTTTATTTTTTTCTTCTGATGATAATTCGGCCATGGCTAGACCTTTCTCAGGCACATAAAAAACAGGATCATAGCCAAATCCATTGGTACCTCTTTGTTCTTCAAGAATACGACCTTCACAGGTGCCTGACACTGTTATGCTTTCTTGACCTGGAACGGAGACAGCTAAAGCACAGTAGAATCGTGCGGATCGCTTTTCATCTGGAAGTCCTTTTAATTCTGACAGGACTTTATCTGTATTGTTCTGGTCATTTTTTGGTTCCCCAGCATAGCGTGCTGAATAGATTCCTGGTCTTCCTTCAAGCGCGTCCACCATCAGGCCAGAATCGTCGCCAATCACCATTTTCCCAAGTGCTTGGGAGACAGCTTCCGCCTTCAAGATCGCATTTTCTTCAAAGGTCGTACCCGTTTCGTCTACGTCCGGGATTTCAGGAAAATCAAGCAAGGTTCGGACTTCGATCCCTCTTGATGCAAAGATATGCTCAAATTCCCGCGCCTTTCCAGGATTTTTCGTCGCAATAATAACTTCTTTCACTCATAACCGCCCCTTATTTTTGTCTTCGTGATTCTATTTTTCGGGTAATCTCTTCACCTAGAACCTCTTTTTGTCGTTCAAATAGGTCCATAAGCCCAGTTTGAGCAGCACTAAGCAGACCTTGAAGCTGCTCGTAGGAGAATGTTGATTCCTCGCCCGTTCCCTGCAGTTCAACAAATTCGCCATTTCCAGTCATGACTACATTCATATCGACCTGTGCCTTAGAATCCTCTGCATAATTTAAGTCAAGAACAGTTTGGTCATTTTGTAAAATCCCCACACTTGTTGCCGCTAAATAATCCGTAATCGGAAACCTTGCAAACGACTTTTTCTCTGCTAAAGAATTTAAAGCGAGGGTCATCGCCACAAATGCACCGGTGATCGAGGCTGTTCGTGTCCCGCCATCCGCTTGGATCACATCGCAATCGATCCAAACGGTTTTTTCACCCAACGCCCCTAAATCGACAACTGCTCTAAGGGCACGCCCGATTAACCGTTGAATTTCCATTGTCCGGCCAGAGACCTTCCCTTTTGACGATTCGCGAATGTTTCTTGTTTCTGTCGCCCTTGGCAGCATCGAATACTCGGCAGTAATCCAGCCTTTGCCTTCCCCTCTCATAAAATGAGGAACTCTCTCTTCAATACTTGCAGCACAAATTACTTTCGTATCACCAACAGAAATAAGGACAGAACCTTCAGGGTGCATTAAATAATTTGGTTCAATATGTATGGGCCTTAGTTGGAGCGGCTCTCTTCCATCAACACGCACAAATACTACCTCCTTCAACTTTGTAAAGCATTTTTAAATTGGTACATGAATTTTACTTATACCAAATAAAGAAGAGGCGGGCTTAAAGCCAACCTCTTTCTTGGTCACTATATAGTATAACAAATAATTTTTTTTAAAAACTACCTGTATTGACTTTTTCTGGTCGAGTTACTGGTTCAGTTAATTTTTTGCCATTGTCATTTTTGATGTCTGCCTTGCCATTTACTTGAACAGCCACTTTTTCAACACCCTCTTGTTCCGTTAAGGAAAGCACGAGTGCATCTAGTAAATGCTGTGAAATTTCCTTTTCTTCAAAGCTGCCAAAAATATTCTCATTAAAGTTCAAGGTTACTTGTCCGTCCTCGTACTTTGGCGCCTCTAGGAGTTTAACATCTGACATAAATTCAGATACGAGTGGTGATTTCCCACTAGGTCCTTTTATTAATTCATTGACGACTGCAACATAGGGATCTTTCTCAGTGTTGCTAACCCGGCGCGTCACAGGTACATAATAGTAGGAGCCTTCTTCACCGCCAATATAATAGACAGTTACTGGTTTGGTATTGGTGATATCAGTTACATCCGCTGTATCATAGTTGATACCGGTGGCTCTTGAAAGGTTTTCACTTATTGGTGTTCCATTAACAGGCATTTCCGTTAAATCATGACCGTTCATTTTTAGCTTAACGGTTTTAACATTATCAAACTGAGTCAGCGTCCAAGTGACCGATTGGAGGATCTTCATCTCATCTTCAGCTTGGTAATTCTTAAACTCTTTTGAAAAATTAACCGTGGCGACGCCATCTTTATCAATATTCACAGACAGATCCGTGTCCTCTGGAAGGACTGCTCGAAAATCATTTGGTAGTTGATCTGTAACAGGTCCATTCGCCACTAAATATTCAAGGGCTTGTTTAGCAACTGATGTTGTTTTCGGTAGGTCCAATGTTTGCGGTACAACATAGCCATCTTTATCAATCAGATAAAGCTCCGTTTTGACTGTGTCTTCTTGCTTAGCCGTTTCTTTAGCCGTCGGTTCCTTACTCGTTGTTTTTTCCGCAATAGTCGTACTCTTTGGTGGATCAATTTTCTTTTGTGTTTCCGACCCTAATAATCCACAACCTGACAGTAGAACTGTTGAAGTAAGCACAGTCGACATAAGGATCTTTGCTTTATTTTTAGACATAACTATTTCCCCCTAAGACAGTTTGTACTAACATGTATACGAGCCTAGAGAGAAATTAGACCGACTTACACAAGAAAAATAGAACAATATTTAAAAAAATAACATAAATAGTAACAATGGTAAAAATGGTGTCAGGCACCACTCGTGTACAAATGTCCACGAGCGGTGGACGTTATCATTTTTTCAGCAAAATAAAAACGAGCCTCTTATTTAAAGAAGGCTCGACTTATAGCTTGATCTTTTGCACATTGTTAATTGGATTCCCCAGCCATTGTGAGGCGATTTTTGAAAATATCCGCCTTGAACCGGTAGTGTAAAATTCATGCTCTGGTTCTTCTTCACACGAATCAAGTAACCCATTAAATTGGAGGATTGCACTTATTTCTCGAGCGGTCTCATCACCAGAACTAATTACGCTTACAGACTCACCCATGACATTTTTTATGACAGGTTCAAGCAATGGGTAATGGGTGCAGCCTAAAATAAGGGTATCCAGGTTCTGATTCTGCATCGGCTTTAAAGCCTCGTCGACAATTCTTTCCGCAATCGGTCCACCAAATTCATCACTCTCTACAAGAGGGACAAATTTTGGACAAGCATGTGCTTTGACAAAAAGCCGGCTATTTAATGATTTCAAGGCTCTTTCATAAGCACCACTTTTTACTGTACCCACTGTGCCGATAATTCCGACACGGTAGTTTTTTGTCTTTTTGATTGCCGCCCGTGCGCCTGGATTAATTACCCCTAAGACTGGGATGGACAATTCCTTACGAATCTCGTCTAGTGCCGCTGCTGTTGCCGTATTGCAGGCAATTACGAGCATCTTAATCTTCTTTTCTAATAAAAAAGAGGTCATTTCCCAAGTGAACCTCTTTACTTCCTTTGTTGTTCTCGGACCATATGGGCAACGTGCGGTATCCCCCAAATAGATGATTTTCTCATTTGGAAGCTGTCTGATTACCTCTTTGGCAACAGTTAATCCGCCAACGCCGGAATCAATAACACCAATTGCTTGTTTCAAACTTATCGCCTCTTTTAACGCATTTCCTGATGCAATTTCGTTAAGCTTTTTTGAAGAAGTTGAATTTCTTCAGATGAGAAATCGACCAACACTTCTTCTAAATAGACTTGACGCTTTTTAATCACTTCATCAATGATTCGCTTGCCCTCTTCAAGTAGATGAATTCTGACAACACGACGATCGTTTGGATTTTTTACCCGCTCTACGAGTAAATTTTTCTCCATTCGATCAACAAGATCTGTCGTCGTACTGCATGCCAAATACATCTTATTAGAGAGCTCCCCAATTGTCATATCACCATCTTCAAAGAGCCATTGCAATGCAATGAATTGCGGTGGAGTAATCGTATAATTACTTAGCATTTCTCTTCCTTTTTGCTTGATGATCCCAGAGATGTAGCGTAAATCCTTCTCAATATTGGCAACAATGTCACCATTTGCTTCTTGTGAATTTTCGTGTTTCATCTCATAACACTCCTATAAAAAGCTTCTCTTCTCCTCAAGACCATATCTATTTAAACATATTGTTTAAAAATTAAATATCTAAATACTTACCTTATTTTCTACTTTTTTCGCTAAAAATTCAAGTTGAAACTATTAGAAATATTAGTTTAAGACTCTTTGGAGTATAATAAAATAGAAATTAGAATAATCGACCAAAGGTGAGATAAGAATGGAAATTGTAATCAGCAAGACAGCACTAAAGTGGTTTAAAGACGAAGTAGAGTTAAAAACAGGAGATAAGGTGAAGTTTTATCCAAAGGTTTATGGAAACAGCCCTGTGCAAGAAGGTTTTTCGCTCGGTTTCACAGTAGATAACGAGCCAATCGATATGATAACTAAATTCGAATCAGAGGGCATGTGGTTTTATGTTGAAGAAAGGGACTTGTGGTTTTTTAATGGACATGATTTACAGGTAAATTACAATGAAAAAACAGATGAATTAGAATATAGTTATACCAAGTCACCGGAATAATAGAATACTCAACAAAAATAGGAAGGTTGTTCTCAGCCCTCCTATTTTAGTCTTTATTAAAACTCCTGCCTATTTTATTTACCATTTTTTCGAAAAACCTCTCCCCCTCTGTTTAGACCTTTCCATCTTATCTCCATTAATTGGCAGTATAACTTCGATTAGCGTTCCTTTTTCATCGCTCCAAAAATGAACGGTCCCATGGTGATTATCAACAATTTGTTTGGAATTCATAATTCCTAATCCAGTGCCGCTCTCTTTTGTAGTAAAAAATGGTTCCCCTACTCGTTTTAATACATGATGCGGCATTCCACTTCCTGTATCCTTAATTAGCATCTTTACTTGATTAAAACCGTGCTTTTTCAGCTCAATAGTGATCACCCCGCCATTCGACATCGCTTCAATCGCATTTTTTAAAAAATTTATAACCACTTGTTTTAGTTGATTTTTATCGCCGTTGATGATTAAATTTCCACAATCATTAACAAATTCAATCTGCACATTATTCATAATTGCCTGGGTATCAATCAGCGTTTTCACATCTTCAATCAATGCTTGTAAAAGCACTGGCTCAAACTTTAGATCTTGTGGTTTTGCGAGTATCAATAACTCACTGAGAATGAGTTCAATTCTATCAATTTCCGATTGGATAATATCAAAGTAAGATTTATGGTCATTTAGCTTTGTTTCTATTAATTGAAGAAACCCTTTAATCGCAGTGAGTGGATTTCGTACTTCATGTGCAATCCCTGCTGCCAATTGGCCAGCTACATTTAATTTCTCAGCATTTAGTAATAGTTCTAGTGTTTTTTTTCGATCAGTTATATCCCTGATAATAACATGCCTTGCTCGTTTATTTTGAAATATCGTGGGAATTCCTTTTACTTCCGCCTCAAACACAGTGCCATCCAACCTGATCAATTTATATTCAAAAAAGTCTGTTGCATCCCCACGCGTTACTATTTCCACCCGTTCTTTAATACGCCCATGATAATCAGGATGGATGAGATCGACTATTTTCTTTTGTTGAATTTCTTCTTTGTTTGATGCTCCAAATAATCTTGCACCCGTTTCATTTATAAAAAGAATGTCATCTTCACAGGCAATGATTACGGCGTCAGGTGAATTGTCAACTAAATCCCGATAGGATTCTTCACGTTTTTCTAATTCTTCTTCTATATTCGTTTGAATTGATCCATTATAAGTTGCTTTTATTGAACTGCCCATCTTTATTTATCTATTCCTTCCCCAATAAAATAAAAGCCAAGATAGGAGTCATCCCATCCTGGCTTATGTCTAGCTCAATTGAAATTGTCTAGTTCACTTCCGCCTTTATGCTGTTGGTGATAATATTAGTACGATTACACTTTTATCGCGATAAAAATCCCAATCCACAAATATATCATTCACTTTCGTTTGTAGAATCGATTCAAAATTACCGCTATTATGTAATAATCGCTTCTCTAGATTCCGTTTCGCAATCCTTAATATCTCAAAGTTCCCTAAACGAATTAACTCCTTCTCAATTGGCACAAGAATTCCATTTCTAATAACTACCAGCGTTCTTTCATTTAATAAATAGGAAACGACCTCTTCAGGCGTTTTTTCCGCTTGAAGGCTTATTCTATTAATTTCTTGGTGAAGAGATTCTTGACCATGATAATTACAGGTTTTTTCATTATTAATTTCGATTTCGGTCGAGGTAGAGCCAATACAAACAAATAATCCACTTTTATTATGTAAATCCCAATCATAATAAAACTCATTAACTTCCATACTTGTCAAAATTTTAATATAGGCTTTAAACTCAGGGATTAATTTTTGCATCAACAAATCTCTTGTTGTTTGGATCATCGCTTCTTGGTGCTGCCCTAACAAAACACTTTCAGAAGGCGAAATAAAGTTTCGTAAATAAACAGTCAGTATCGTGTGATTATAGGAAACATAAACAGATTCGGGACCTTTGCCGAAGTTTTCACGGAGTGTTCTCCCAATATAACCCGCCAGTTCTGTTTGCACTTGTTTGTATTCCAAGAAAAACATCCTTTGATGAGATAAAAGCATTATTTCTTTTATCCTAGGTTTATTTTAAATGTCTATAACTAGATTATCAATTTATTTATAAAGATTTATTCGCAATTTTTGTAACAAATTCTTTTCGTTGACAATTTCGCACTGAATTCGTGGTTGTTATCACACACAACCTGAATAAAATTATTTCCTAGATTAACAATAACCTTAGTGTTACTTTTTAACACGAATCTTCAATGTGGAGGGATATGCTTTGAATATTCTCTTTAGCTTATTCTCAACCTTAATTATTATGGGGGTTAGAGCAGCCTTCTTATTTAGTCATACCACTTCCCGGCTAAAATTGTGGTTTAGAATGCCTGCTTTCAAGTAAGCATAAAAGTATTTTTCAAGTATCGCTGATCTGCATTGTAGACAAAAGGGTAAGCATTTTGTTTGCTTCCCTTTTTTATGGCTATCTATTCAAAATTAAACCGGCCTCCCCAAGAGGATGCCGGTCATAATTAAAGTTCTAGCTCTCCCATTCGAAGGAGCTCTACAACTGCTTGTGAACGCCCCTTTACACCAAGCTTTTGCATGGCATTTGAAATGTGATTCCGAACCGTTTTTTCGCTTATAAATAATTCACCAGCGATTTCTTTCGTTGTTTTGTCTTGTACTAATAACTCGAATACTTCTCTTTCTCGTTTGGTGAGTAACGGCTTGTGATTATAAACATTCTCCTTCAAGTACTGTAACCCTCCTTGCCTTCGCCAGTATGAACACGGGGTGGGTATATATTTAGTCAACATATCTTATGTGAACAGTTCTAATGTAGTGACTATATTTACAAACAGATGATTGGTTTTTATAAAAAAAACTCCTAGCGATTAGGAGTTTTTGGGCTTTGCATAAATAATGTATCGTTTTGGGGCATTTCCTATATAACTAAACGGGTAACAGGTTGTTAAGATTAATTCCTCTTTATTATGTTGGAGCGTAATAATGCTCGTATCATCAGACTTAACAATTTTGGTATCAATTATTTCATAAGTATAGGATCCATACGGCATTTCCATCTTCAGTGAATCGCCAATCTCAAGTTCCCCTAATTTACGAAAAACGGTGTCTCGATGTCCTGAAAGAACAATTTGTCCTTGATCACCAGGATAATAGGCTCCTTTATAATGGCCGACACCTTTTTCGAGATCATCGGGGTAGGTTCCTTCGATGATTGCTAACTCTGCTTTGATTTTTGGAATGGCTAAAAGACCAACTGTCTCCCCCATTTTTGGCGGCTTGCTGTTTACTTCCCTCTTTTTAGGGGCATCTTCAGGCTGGTCTGCAATTAGTTCCTTAGCTTGCTTGAGTGAAGCATGTGTTTGCGTTTTCACATCTATAAATTGCCAAAGCCCAATACCTACTAATATTAATCCTGTAAGAATAATTAACAGCGGAAATTTAGATTTCACCTGTATGTACCTTCCTTTTTCAACGAACTAACGTTATTAATAAGAGTATAACAAATCACTACTGAAAGAACCATTGCAATTGTAGCCCATAGACGACAAAAAACCTTCTTTTCAATGATAGAAAAGAAGGTTTTTTGAATCACATTTTAATTAAACGAAAAGTCTTCCGCCATTCTATGCGTGGTCGCTTCCAAAGAAGCTTCTGAAGGCTTGAATGGTTGTATCACGATTTAATGCAGCAATTGAGGTAGTCAACGGAATACCTTTCGGACAAGATTGAACACAGTTCTGTGAGTTACCACAGTTTGCAAGTCCGCCGTCGCCCATTATCGCTTCAAGTCTTTCTGCCTTATTCATTGCACCAGTTGGATGGGCATTGAAAAGACGAACTTGAGAAAGCGGCTGTGCCCCAATAAAGTTTGATTGGCTGTTTACGTTCGGGCATGCCTCAAGGCAAACCCCACATGTCATACATTTAGAAAGCTCATAAGCCCATTGACGCTTTGTCTCAGGCATACGTGGTCCTGGGCCCAAATCATAGGTACCATCGATTGGGATCCATGCTTTCACTTTCTTTAAGGCATCAAACATTCTACTCCGGTCAACCTGCAAGTCACGAACCACTGGGAAAGTTTTCATCGGAGCTAATCGAATCGGCTGCTCCAATTGGTCGACAAGTGCTGAACAGGCTTGACGAGGCTTCCCGTTGATCACCATGGAACATGCACCGCAAACTTCTTCAAGACAGTTCATATCCCAGGCAACAGGACTAGAATCTTGTCCTTTTGCGTTTAATGGGTTCTTACGGATTTCCATTAACGCCGAGATGACATTCATATTCGGACGGTAAGGAACCTCAAATTCCTCCTGATAAGGAGTAGTATTTTCGTTATCTTGACGTGAAATAATAAATTTAACCATTTTAGTTTCAGACATTCTTCCTACTCCCCCTTAACTTTTTGCGTAATTGCGTTCGCGTGGCTTGATCAATGAAACATCAACATCTTCATAATGGAAAGCCGGTGCTGATGAACTGTCAACAAATTTCGCCATTGTTGTTTTTAAGAATTCCTCATCATTACGTGTAGGGAAGTCAGGCTTATAATGAGCACCACGGCTCTCATTCCGGTTGTATGCACCAATTGTAATAACACGAGCCAATTGCAGCATGTTTTGAAGTTGACGAGTAAAGGCTGCCCCTTGGTTGCTCCATTTGGATGTATCATTAATATTGATGTTTTGGTAACGTTCTAGAAGTTCCTGAATTTTCTCATCTGTCTTTAATAGCCTGTCGTTATGACGAACAACCGTTACATTATCTGTCATCCATTCCCCAAGCTCTTTATGAAGAACGTAAGCATTTTCATTTCCATTTAGGGACATAATTGAATTCCACTTATCTTCTTGTTCTTTCACATGTCGGTCAAATACGGTAGAAGAAACTGCATCGGAACTCTTCTCCAAGCCTTTGATATATTTAACTACGTTTGGTCCTACAACCATTCCGCCATAAATGGCTGAAAGCAAGGAATTGGCGCCTAAACGGTTCGCACCATGCTGAGAATAATCACATTCACCCGCTGCAAATAGACCAGGGATGCTTGTCATTTGGTCATAATCAACCCAAAGACCACCCATTGAATAGTGAACAGCAGGGAAGATTTTCATTGGAACTTTACGAGGATCATCACCCATAAATTTTTCATAAATTTCAATAATCCCGCCAAGTTTAATATCTAATTCATGTGGATCCTTATGAGAAAGATCGAGGTATACCATGTTTTCGCCATTGACTCCGAGTTTTTGATTAACACAAACGTCAAAAATTTCGCGAGTAGCGATATCACGTGGTACCAGGTTTCCGTAAGCAGGATATTTCTCCTCTAAGAAATACCATGGTTTCCCATCTTTATATGTCCAGATACGGCCGCCTTCACCACGAGCCGATTCACTCATGAGGCGAAGCTTATCGTCACCAGGAATGGCCGTTGGATGGATTTGGATCATTTCACCGTTAGCGTAATAAGCACCTTGCTGATACACAATCGATGCTGCTGAACCTGTATTAATAACTGAGTTTGTAGATTTTCCAAAGATAATACCAGGGCCGCCGGTAGCCATGATTACAGCATCCCCTGAGAACGATTTAATTTCCATGGTTTTTAAATTTTGAGCAACGATACCGCGGCACACACCATCGTCATCAACGACTGCACCTAGGAATTCCCAGCCTTCGTATTTGGTTACAAGACCGGCAACTTCCTCACGACGAACTTGTTCATCCAAAGCATAAAGTAACTGTTGACCAGTAGTCGCACCTGC
The DNA here is from genome assembly GCF_018613065.1 of Bacillus sp. ISL-7. The sequence continues at coordinate 120,566 of NZ_JAGGQW010000035.1, forward strand.
AAATGCTGTCCGGTGAAACTGTGTTCCCCCGAAACGACGGAAGTCCAATAGTCCTTCTGGAGTACGGTTAAACATAACTCCCATACGGTCCATTAAGTGAATAATACCAGGCGCTGCGTCACACATTGCTTTTACTGGAGGCTGGTTTGCTAAGAAGTCTCCGCCATAAACGGTGTCATCAAAGTGAATATATGTTGAATCGCCTTCACCTTTTGTATTTACAGCTCCATTAATACCACCCTGGGCACAAACAGAGTGAGAACGTTTAACGGGAACAAGAGAAAACAACTCTACAGGTGTTCCTGTTTCTGCAACCTTAATCGTTGCCATTAAGCCAGCTAAACCACCGCCGACAATAATTACCTTACCTTTACTCATTCGTGACTCACTCCCTTAATCCAAAATCCAATATTTTTCCGATCAATCATTAATTTGTTATACAAAAGCTAATAAAGTCGTTACTCCAACATAGGATAGAGCTAAGAAAATAACGATTGTCACGTATGTAGAAATAACTTGAGAACGTGGAGATACTGTGATGCCCCAGCTAACAAAGAATGACCACAATCCGTTTGCAAAGTGGAAAATTGCTGAAATAATCCCAATGACATAAAACGCAAACATAAACGGTGAGGAAAGAATATCTTGCATCATTTGAAAGTTAACTTCATTTCCAAACGCCGCTGCTACTCGTGTTTCCCATACATGCCATGTGATAAAAATAAGTGTAATCACACCAGACACACGTTGAAGCATAAACATCCAATTTCTAAAGAATCCATATTGGCTTGCATTGTTTTTGGCTGTAAAAGCAATATACAGCCCGTAGATTGCATGGAATAAAATTGGTAAATAAATAATTACAGTTTCTAACACGTAGCGAAAAGGAAGATTTCCCATAAAATTCGCAGCTTTGTTGAAGGATTCTACCCCAACTGTCGCATAGTGGTTCACAATCAGATGCTGGATGACAAAGATCCCGATTGGAATAACCCCTAGCAACGAATGCAATCTCCGATAAACAAACTCTCGATTACCTGCCATAAATTTACCCCCCTATAATGTTTAAAAAAATGATGTTCAGTTTCTAGCATTTAAGTTTCCTTATATGAAACCTAGCATCAGTGTGACAATAATGTGACATGTCCATTTTACTCCCATCATCTTAGAGCGTCAAGAAAACGGATACACATAACTCGCATAAAACTAAAATTTTTTAAATATATTGATATTATAATAATTTATATATTCTCGCTAAAAAAATGGGTTTTTTCTCAACATTTCTTGAATTCCTTCAATTAATTACCAAGAAATAACGGTTGTTATTATTTCTTTATCGGGAATGATAATTATCATGGAAAACAAGGTAAGATATTGCAAAATACTAAAAAAAATAAGCTATTTTTCATCCTATTTTCTAGAAAAACTGTACTGACACCTAACAAAAAGCGTATATAATAGAATGATAGAAAGAGGGGAAGCTTGTGAACGATAGTACAGTTGTTGTTGAGACTATAGATACCGATGAACCAAAAACCATATCTATTTTCGGGTATGAATTAATCAGAGAAATTCTTTTACCTGAGATTTTAGGAAAAGATACACCTGAAATTTTATATTGGGCCGGAAAACGCCTCGCACGTAAATTTCCACTAACTGATATTGCTCAGATTATGGATTTTTTCACCAAAGCCTCTTGGGGCCAACTTGAAATTAAAAAAGAAAATAAAACTGAAATCCAATTTGAACTAATGAGTCCAGTTATTGTCCCGCGTGTGAAATCAAAAGCTGAGCACTTTTTCCAACTCGAAGCCGGCTTCCTTGCCCAACAAATTGAACTTCAAAAAGAAGCCAATGCAGAAACCTTTGAACATCCTGTAAAGAAATCAAATAAAGTCCTTTTCACTGTTAAATGGGAAAAGAACTAAACGTGGGAAAAGGGTGTCAGGCACCGCTTCGGTGCCTGACACCCTTTTTTTATTTGTTTGCCAGTCCGAAGGCTTCGTGCAAGGCTTCTACTGCTTTTAACATATTTCTTTCTTCTACTACTGCTGATACTTTGATTTCGGATGTGCTGACCATTTTAATTTGGATGTTGTTAGCAGCGAGTACCTCAAACATTTTTGCTGCTACACCAGGATTAGAAATCATTCCTGAGCCAACAATTGACACCTTAGCTAATTTATTTTCTGCATCAATCTGCTCATAAGCAAGCACTGCTTTATTGTCTTCTAATACCTTTAATGTTTCTAATAAATCATTAGTATGGATAGAGAAAGACAAATTAGCCGTATCGCCCTCAGTAGTACTTTGAATAATAATGTCAACATTCAGGTGATTTTCCGCTAGTGTTGAAAAGATGGTAGATAGACTTGTTAATGAATTCGCCAATCCTAATACTGTTACTTTTGTTATTTCGTCTTCAAATGCGACACCGCGGACTACTAAGTTTTGTTCCATTGCTGCTTCCTCCTCAATAACTGTTCCTTCTACTCTCTCCATGCTCGAGCGAACCTCAAGCCGCACCTGATAGTTTTTAGCAAATTCTACTGCTCTTGGATGGAGCACACCAGCACCTAAATTAGCTAACTCTAGCATTTCATCGTACGATACTGATAATAATTTGCGAGCATTCTTGATATATCTTGGATCTGTGGTGAAAACCCCAGTAACATCGGTATAAATATCGCATTTATCTGCCTTTAAGGCTGCCGCTAATGCCACAGCTGTCGTATCAGAACCACCACGACCGAGTGTCGTAATTGCGCCTTCTTCCGTGATTCCTTGGAATCCTGCCACAATGACAACCTTACCCGTTGCGAGCTCCGTTTCAATTGCAGACGTTTTAATATTCGAAATGCGGGCATTTCCATGGACAGGTTCTGTGATGATTCCTGCCTGCCAGCCTGTAAAAGAGACGGCATCAAGCCCTTGCTGATTTAAAGCCATTGATAATAACGCAATGGTTACCTGTTCTCCTGTTGATAACAGCATGTCCATTTCCCGCTTATTTGGCTGTGCGGAAATTTCTTTTGCTAATCCGACCAGTGTATCCGTTGATTTTCCCATCGCAGAAACAACAACGACTACATTATTGCCACGGTCTGTCTCCTCTTTTACACAGGATGCAACATTTAGTATTCTTTCTACATTCGCAACGGAGGTGCCTCCGAATTTTTGTACAATAATCCCCATGTTTGTTTCTCCTTCTTTTAAGTGAATACCTTATTTATCCCCCAAAAAACAAAAAAGCAATGAGAAGGGCATCTCATTGCTTTAGAACACGAAAAAATATTCTCGCACCTACAATGTAAGATAGCTCTCCAAGACATTCGTCCTGACAATCCGGCATTTATTCAATACAGGACCAGCAAAGAAAGAAATGAGACTTTCTTTACTTCGGCGAACATTCCCTTTCATGATCCGTCTTAGAAGCCCATCCTTCTCAGAACCATTACTCTTGAAGCTCGCACCTCTACCTTCACTTTAATACGTAAAAGTGATAGTAAATTAAATTTTCACTTATTATAGCATGTTCTATTTTTTCTTACAATCACTAGGATTGAAGTTTTTTAATTAATTCTTCGGCTACATTCATAGGAATTCCGATATTTGTAAATTCCTCCATACTAGCCTCTTTCATTTTTTTCACAGAGCCAAATTGTTTTAGCAATAGCTTTTTTCGTTTCTCCCCGATTCCTGGAATATCGTCGAGCAAGGATTGAAAGGCACTTTTTCCACGAAGCTGACGATGAAACGTAATGGCAAAGCGATGGACCTCATCTTGAATTCTTTGCAGTAAATAAAACTCCTGGCTGTTTCGGCCTAATGGAACAATTCCCAAAGGATTGCCGTACAGCAGTTGGGAAGTTTTGTGTTTATCATCTTTGACGAGTCCCGAGAGTGGAATATCCAGTCCTAGCTCATTTTCCAACACATCTCTTACGGCTTCAACATGACCTTTACCACCATCGATGATGATTAAATCAGGGAGGGGAAGTTCTTCTTTTAAGGCGCGTGAATACCTTCTTCTTGTCACTTCACGCATGGATTCATAATCATCAGGTCCTTGTACGGTTTTAATTTTATATTTCCGGTACTCCCGATGATTTGCCTTCCCATCAATGAAAACGACCATGGCTGATACTGGGTCTGTCCCTTGAATGTTGGAGTTATCAAATGCTTCAATCCGGTGCGGAGTATAAATTTCGAGTAATTCCCCCAAGTTCTCGACCGCCTTAATGGTGCGGTCTTCATCCTTTTCGATCAAGGAAAACTTTTCATTTAAGGCAATTTTCGCATTTTTGATTGCCAATTGGACAATATCCTTTTTCTGCCCCCGTTGTGGCTGGAGCACTTTTACTTCAAGCAGTTGTTCCGCCAGACTCAAATCGACTTCATCTTGAATCAGGATTTCCTTCGGCTTGAAGTGATTAGCTTTCGAATAAAATTGTCCGAGGAAAGTTAGTATTTCTTCCTCAGGCTCATTATAGAAGGGGAACATGGAGACGTCCCTCTCAATTAGTTTCCCTTGGCGGACAAAAAAGACTTGCACACACATCCAGCCTTTATCGACTGCATAGCCAAAAACATCACGATCCGTAAAATCGTTCATGGTAATTTTCTGTTTTTCCATGATGGTTTCGATATGAATGATTTTATCACGGAACTCCTTCGCTCGTTCGAAGTCTAACTCTTCAGCAGCAGCTGACATTTTTGCCTGAAGCTCTTTTTTTATTTCCTTATAACCGCCATTCAAAAAGCGGGTAATTTCATCCGTCATTTGTTTATACTGTTGTTCCTGAATTTCATTGACACATGGTGCCAGGCACTGCCCTAAATGGTAGTATAAGCAGACCCGATCAGGCAGGGTTGAGCATTTCCGCAGCGGATAAATTCGGTCAAGAAGCTTTTTCGTTTCATTGGCAGCCGTCGCATTTGGGTACGGACCAAAGTATTTACCTTTGTCCTTTTTTACTTTTCTTGTAATGATGAGTTTCGGATGCTTTTCAGCTGTCAGCTTAATAAATGGATAGGTTTTATCATCCTTCAGCATGATATTGTATTTTGGATCGTATTTTTTTATTAGGTTGAGTTCAAGTAGAAGTGCTTCAATATTTGAAGAGGTTACAATATATTCAAAGTCCTCAATCTCATTGACTAGTCTAAGCGTCTTTCCATCGTGTGACCCAGTGAAATAAGAACGTACGCGATTCTTTAATACTTTTGCCTTCCCCACATAAATAATCGTACCCTGACGGTCTTTCATTAAGTAGCAGCCAGGTTGATCCGGCAGCAGCGTCAGTTTTTGCTTGATTATTTCATTCATTCCGGCCACTTCACTCCCGTATATATATAGTGTCTGTTAAAATTTTAAAGGAAAAGGCTCATAAATGAAAGTGGTAGTCATTTGCAAAAAAGAAAAACCTTAGCTGGATTGGCTCCAGCTAAGGTTTTGTCTTTCTATACTTACACGTGTTTTTCTAAAACACTTGCTAATGCATCTTTTGGTTGGAAACCGACTACTTTGTCTACCACTTCGCCATTTTTCATTACTAATAATGTTGGAATGCTCATAACACCGAAATTTGCTGCAGTTTGCGGGTTATCATCCACATCAAGTTTAGTGATTTTAACTTTTTCGCCCATTTCTAAGTCAAGTTCTTCAAGAACTGGAGCTATCATTTTACAAGGTCCGCACCATGGTGCCCAAAAATCTACGAGAACAAGGCCTGAACCTGTTTCTGCAGAAAAGTTTTGATCTGTTAAGTGTGAAATTGCCATTTATATTGCCCTCCTAATGATTACTGAATTTCTTACCGAAAGTATAACATCGTTTGGAAAATCAAGCTAATAAATTGCTTCATCGATCATTTTCCCCCGATTTACTTCAATTTATCCTTAAATAAAGGCGAGCGGAACCCTTCCGCTCGCCTTTATATTATGAGTGCACTTTCAGTTTTTTAAACTCTTCAGTTAGTAATGGCACCACATCAAACAAGTCGCCTACGATTCCGTAATCAGCTATTTTGAAGATATTAGCCTCTGGATCTTTGTTAATGGCCACAATTACTTTTGAGTTAGACATGCCGGCTAAGTGCTGAATTGCTCCAGAAATACCACAAGCAATGTAAAGGTCTGGTGTGACTACCTTGCCAGTTTGACCAATTTGTAAAGAGTAATCGCAATAGTCGGCATCACAGGCACCACGTGAAGCTCCTACCGCTCCGCCAAGGACATTCGCAAGTTCTTTAAGCGGTTCAAAACCATCTGCGCTCTTAACCCCGCGTCCTCCTGAGATAACCACTTTTGCTTCACTTAGGTCCACACCTTCGCTTGCTTTTCTAACCACTTCTTTAATAATGGCACGTAAGTCTTTGATGTCTACAGAAAGGGTAGAAACCTCGCCGCTTCTGCTTTCATCTTTTTCCAAAGGCGCAATATTATTTGGACGGACTGTTGCAAAGATTATGCCATCCGTTACAATTTTCTTTTCAAATGCTTTCCCAGAATAGATGGGTCTTGTGAACACGACATTTCCACCTGCAACCTCAACAGCAGTCGCATCTGATATTAAACCTGATGCTAATTTTCCAGCAATTCTTGGAGATAGGTCTTTGCCTAGTGAGGTATGACCTAACACTAACCCTTCTGGTTTTTCCTGGTCAAGCACGGCTAACAGCGCCTGAGCGTATCCATCTGAAGTATATAGATTTAATTTTTCATCTTCAACTACTACTACGCGGTCGGCACCGTTGTGGATCAACTCCGTACCTAAAGCGCTTACAGAAGCACCTACTAAAACACCAACCACTTCTCCGCCCTCAGCAACCGTTTTTGCTGCTGCAATCGCTTCGAAAGAAACATTACGTAATGAACCGTCACGAGCTTCTCCTAATACTAAAACTTTTCTTGACATTCCATATACCTCCTGAAAACATATTTGTAAAAAGTCGATTAAATTACTTTTGCTTCGGTATGAAGTAGCTGAACAAGTTCTTTTACTTGATCATTCAAATCGCCGGCTAATACTCTGCCTGCTTCTTTTTTAGGCGGCAAATAAATTTCGATTGTTTTTGTTTTTGCTTCCACATCGTCTTCTTCAAGATCAAGGTCGTCTAATTCTAATTCCTCAAGCGGCTTTTTCTTTGCCTTCATGATCCCAGGTAATGAAGGATAGCGCGGCTCATTTAGACCTTGTTGTGCAGTTACTAATAGGGGAAGGCTCGTTTCTATAACTTCGGAATCGCCTTCAACATCTCTGGTAACGGTTACATTTGTACCGTCGATTTCTAACTTTGTGATTGTTGTTACGTAAGGGATATTAAGTAGTTCCGCGACACGTGGTCCGACCTGACCTGTACCACCGTCAATCGCCACATTTCCGCCAATGATTAAATCAGCATCTTTATCCTTTAAATATTCAGCAAGGATTTTTGCTGTAGTAAATTGATCCCCATTTTCCACATCATCTTCTGTATTAATAAGGACGGCTTTGTCAGCGCCCATCGCAAGTGCTGTACGTAATTGCTTTTCAGACTCTTCCGTACCAACAGTAATGACAGTTACTTCTCCGCCCTTAGCATCGCGAACTTGGATGGCTTCTTCAATCGCATATTCGTCATAAGGATTGATAATAAATTCAGCACCGTCCTCATTGATTTTTCCGCCGCTAATCGTAATTTTTTCTTCAGTATCAAAGGTTCTTTTCAGTAATACATAAATATTCATGGTTTCCCTCCTAATAAAATTTCGAGCATTCGCTCAGTTTGAAAGATTAAGAAAATTTCCTAGAAAAAAAAGGGCTTCCTTTACAATTATACTACAAAGATACGTTTATTCACCTTTAAATTGTGGTTCCCTTTTTTCAATAAAAGCTTGAATGCCTTCTTTACCATCGCTAGAGACAAAAACTTGACCAAATAACTCAGATTCTCTTTTCGAACCTTCATAGAACTCTTCTGTTTTTGCATAATTTAATAATTCGATGGCTGCTTTAATAGAGCCTGGACTTTTCTTAGCAATTTTTCCAGCGAGCTTATACGCCTGCTCTAATACTTCTGCCTCTACATAGGCATGATTCGCTAAGCCATATTTTACGGCCTCAATACCTGTAATTGGCTCGGATGTGAACAGCATTTCAGCAGCTCTTGCCACACCTACATATTTCGGCAGACGCTGCGAACCGGCAAATCCAGGAATTAAGCCCAGTTGCAGCTCCGGAAGACCGAGTTTTGCGGTTTCACTGACAAGGCGAATGTGACAAGCCATAGCAAGTTCGAGACCACCGCCAAGCGCCGCACCATGGATTGCCGCAATGATCGGTTTTGGAAATTTTTCCATCCGGTCAAATAAATCCTGTCCAAACTTACCAAGATTAGAAAAACCTTCAGCTGAAGAAACCGTTGTAAATTCTTTAATATCTGCCCCAGCCGAGAAGAACCGCCCTTCCCCATGAATGACAAGGGCTCTAATTTCACGGTTTGATTCGATTTCATCAAGCACTGTCGACAATTCCCTTAAAAGACCTGAAGAAAGGGCATTTGCCGGTGGACGATCAATCGTGATCGTGGCAATACTGTCTTGATAGGACCATTTTAAATATTCCAAAATAACTCCCCCCTATTTTAAATTCTACCTGCTTCCGCAGCCATTGATCAAGAGGCGATGGACTGGAGACGCCAGTGCAAGCAAATCATACTTTTCCTCATTCATCACCCACGATGTAACGGTTTCATCAATTGTACCGAATATCATTTGCCGGGCCAGACGAATATCGAGGTCGATTGAAAACTCTCCTGTTTCTTTACCTTCAATAACAATCTTTTCGATTACCTTTAGGTAACCTTTTAGAACATCATTAATTCGGAGTCGCAATTCTATATTGGATTGCCGTAACTCCAATTGCGTTACGATCGCCATGTGATGGTCGTCAGAAAGCATACTAAAGTGAGCTTCTATCATCATTAATAATTTCTCTGCCGCCGTCCCTTTTCCTGCTATCATTGTATCTATTTTTTCAATGAAACTTCCCATTTTTTCTTCAAAGAGAGAGATAAGGATGTCTTCCTTGTTTTTAAAGTATAGATAAATGGTTCCATCAGCCACTCCTGCCTGTTTGGCAATTTTTGAAACCTGGGCTTGGTGATAGCCATTTTCTGCGATTACAATCACCGCAGCATCAATAATTTGCATGTATTTTGGTTTATTTTTTTTCAACTATATCCCTCCTTTGAAGAAAATTCTGTTACAGTTTATACTGTTGATCTTGACTAAATAAAAGAAAATATGAATGAATAATCATTCATATTTTCATAATAATTATTATTCGTTTATCTGTCAAGATATACTCTATACCTTTTTCATATTCCCAACAAAGGGACAGGCTTAATCTGTCAAAAAAAAGAGGAAGCAATTATGCGTGTTTTTGGTTTTCTGCTTCTATTTTTTGTTTTTCTTCTTCTACAAGCATCCTTCTTAAAATTTTCCCTACAGCTGTTTTAGGCAATTCTTTTCTAAATTCATATAATCTCGGGGCTTTATATGCAGCAAGATATTTTCTTGAAAATTGGTTCATTTCATCTGCGGTAACCGATGAACCTTCTTTTAAGACAATATATGCTTTTACCGTTTCTCCGCGGTACTGGTCAGGAATACCTGCTGCGACCGCTTCAAGAACATCTGGATGTTCATATAATACTTCCTCTATCTCTCTAGGATAAATATTGTAACCTCCTGCAATAATCATATCCTTTTTGCGGTCCACCACATAAAAGTATCCTTGTTCATCCATATAACCAAGGTCACCCGTATACAGCCATCCATCATGTAAGACTTCCTTAGTATCTTCTGGACGATTCCAATAGCCTTTCATGATTTGCGGACCTTTTATGGCAAATTCGCCTATTTCCTTTACTGGGACGGGTTCACCTGTTTCAATCGATACGATCTTTACCTCAGTATCAGGCCAAGGCACACCAATACTTCCCTTCACCCTTGGTACGTCCCATAAAAAGTTCGAATGTGTTACAGGAGATGCTTCCGTTAAACCATATCCTTCAACTAATTTCCCTCCTGTTACGGCCTCAAACTGCTCTTGTACTTCAATTGGCAACGCAGCTGAACCACTTATACAAGAATGAATGGATGATAAATCATATTTTCTTAGATCAGGATAATTCAATATTCCAATATAAATCGTCGGTGCACCAGGAAACAGAGTCGGGCGCTGTTTTTGAATGGTTTTTAATGTGGTCTCAACATCAAATTTAGGTAATAATATCATTTTATTTGCCTGCATCACAGAGAAAATAAGAACGGTTGTCATTCCATAGACGTGAAAAAACGGGATAATCCCGAGAACTGATTCCTCTCCTGGCTTGGATTTGTAAAGCCATGCCTGGCACATCTTTGTATTGGCTATTAAATTTTTATGTGTTAACATCACGCCTTTTGGAAATCCTGTTGTCCCTCCTGTATATTGGAGGAGTGCTACGTCTTCCTCAGGGTTGAAATCATAATTTCTTACTTTTTGAGGCTCCATTTTTAATATTTCCGAAAGTAAATGCGTGCTTCCTTTGTGTTGAACATTAACGACAATTCCATATTGTTTTTTCTGGATGTAGGGATAAATTAGATTTTTAGGGAATGGTAAGTAGCTCTTGATAGCGGTTACAATTACATGCTGTAATTCTGTTTGCGGCATCACTTTAGATACGCGTGGGTAGAGGATGTCGAGTGTGATGATGGCCTTTGCTCCCGAATCTTTCATCTGGTATTCAAGTTCACGTTCCGTATATAATGGGTTTGTTTGAACGACAATTCCGCCTGCCATTAATATGGCAAAATAACTAATTACAGCCTGAGGTGTGTTTGGAAGCATAATAGCAACGCGGTCACCTTTTGAAATGCCTAGGTTTCCTTGTAAATAACCAGCAAAATTCATTACTTCATTATAAAGTTTCTTATAGGTAATTACTTTCCCCATAAAATGAATGGCCACTTTTTCTGGATATTTTCGAACAGAATTCACTAAGTATTGCTGTACTGGCTCTGAGGAGTATTCCAGTGTGGCAGGAATTTCTTTTGGGTACAGAGCCAGCCACGGTTTTGATTCATACATAAGATCCCCCTTTTCTTTATGGATAATTTTAAAAATTCACACTTTTCTTTTATTATAGTACAGTATTTTACAATTAACAATTGAAGTTGTAAGAAAAGCGGAGGACTTATTTGTAAACCCTAGTTGTCCTCTCATCTAAAGACATCTGCGGACTTAACGTAATTGTTTAATCTTTATGTTCCATTTTCTGATATGCATACCTATTCAGTGGATAAATTTTTTAGATGTGACAGGAGTATACCAGAGGACTCCTTATAGAAAAATCCCCAATTTCGCAGTTGTAATCATTACAACTGCGAAATTGGGGATTAAGCCTTTTTGAGTTATTCTCTTGCTTTTGGATTAAAATAATAATTGTTAACTATGCTGATTGAACTTTATCTTTTTCAGATAATTGTTCTCCAAAGCTTCGTGTTAATAGACTTACAACAATCGTAACAAACACGTTTAAAATGAGGGCAATAATTCCTGTGTTTAATTCTTGTACCCCTTGAGGCAAAGACGGGAACAACGTGCCAATTGATGCTTTGGTAAGTGTTATATACCCTACTACGAACATTCCGACAATCATACCGGCAGCGGCTCCTTGTTTCGTTACAAAGGTTTTCTTCACTAAACAAGCGAGTAGCGCCGGGAATATTTGTGTAACAAAACTATAGGCCATCAAGAGTAAAGTAACAATTCCCTCTCCGCCATTTAAGGTAAAATATACTGAAATTAGTGCGATCACAGGGACTAACAATTTTGAAAGAGTTAATACTTGCTTATCCGTTGCTGATGGAATCATCACTTTATAAACATTTTTTGCTAGTGCACTAGAGGAAGTCATTAACATCATCGATCCAGGGACTAATGCTGTTAATAAACCCGCTGCCCCGATTACACCGACAAACCATGGATCAAATGTTTGAATAGAAACGCGGAGCAGAGCAAGATCGATTGCAGCTCCCTCTAAACCAGGAACTTGACCGATTGCGGCAAAACCGACTAAGAAAACAAAAAGCAGCATCACAACATAAAGCGGTGTGAATATAGCGTTCTTTCTAATGGCTTTTGCGCTCTTTGCCGAATACGCGGAAACGAATATATGAGGCCACATTATCGCACCAAGTACAGTCATAATAACGGTAGAGATCAACCAAGACATGCTTAATCCTTTATCAGGTATCGTTAAAAATCCTGGATTAGCCTCATTAATTTGCTCAAACATTGGCTGTATTCCTCCATAATAGTGAAAAGGAATATATAATCCGATAAAAATAACGATTCCAAAAATCATAATATCCTTAATAACAGCTGTCCAAGCCGAGCCGTGAATACCAGAAATCATTACATAAATGGTCACGGAAATTGCTGCAATCCAAATCGCAATAGTTGGAGAAATCGTTCCATATGAAGCTTCTGAAACAATAATCCCAAGCCCTTTTAACTGAAGGACGATATAAGGGATCATCGATATCACACCGATAAAGGTTACAAGTACTCCAAGATATTTACTTTTGTACTTACTAACAAAGTAGTCAGATTGCGAAACTAAATTATGGTCTTTTGCATATTTCCAAACGGTAGGAAATACCCAGTAGATTAAGACATATAAAAGACTTAAATAAGCGAGAATGTATAGAGCAGGCCCACCTTTTCCGTAGGCCCAAGAACTTGCACCAAGGAACGTAAAAGTCGTGAATGATTCACCCGCCATTAAAAGGAAGACAAAGATTGCACCAAAACCTCGTCCACCCACAGTCCACTGTTCAAGGTTCATTTCTTTTCCTTTCTTTGCCTTTATTCCTAAATAAAGTGCAAAAATTAAAAAACCAAAGATAACTAAAAGGGCAGAATTCATCCTATATCACCTTCCTTATTCGCAGGGTCAAGTTTATAAACGATTGCTAATATGATCGATGTCAAAATAACCCAGACCATAACCCAAAAAAATATAAATGGTAATCCTAAAATATATGGTTCTACCTTATTTACAAATGGCAGAACCCCTAACATACCAATAAACGGAAGCAATGAAAGCAGCGCAATTACAGGCTTCATTAATATTCCCCCTCGTATAAAGTTGAACGCCGCTCCCTCCCCAGTATGTTTTAACCTAAGAGGGAGCACTTATAACTTTTTTGTTAATTTAATTTACATAGGATTTACCTTGATTTACATTTGAATGTTCAGATAAATAATCAAAAACAGCACTTATAAATAGTTTTCCAATATTAATCATAGCCCGTTCATCAACATCAAATCTTGGATGGTGATGTGGGTATGTCGCATTGATTTCGGGGTTTGCTCCGCCAACCCAAATAAAAGTTCCAGGTACTTCTTTTACATAGTAGGCGAAATCCTCCATTCCCATCATCGCTTCTATATGCTGAACATTGTTTTCTCCAAACAATGCTGTGGCTAATTTTTCAATTCGTTTCGTTTCCTCAGGATGGTTCCATACAGCTGGGTAGCCTCGAGTATATTTAAAGTCGGCAGCTGCTCCAACCCCTTTGCATGCATTTTCGACAACTTGTCCCATTTGTTCCTCAATCATATCCCTAACATCTTCATCAAATGTCCGAACTGTCCCAATAATTCTCGCTTTATCCGGGATCACATTAAAACCGCTGCCGCTATTAAATGCTCCAACTGTAACAACTGCTGTTTTAATAGGATCAACTCGTCTGCTTACAATTTGCTGCAAATTCATGACGATCTGGCTGCCAGTTACAATCGGATCAATCGTTAAATGAGGAGTCGCTCCATGACCGCCTCTACCTTGAATTTCAATTTCAAATGTATCTCCACAAGCGCAGATGTACCCTTCTTTAATACCAATTGATCCGTACGGTTGCATAGAAGATACGTGTGCTCCGAAAATCACATCTACTCCATCTAAACAGCCATCCTCAATCATCGATTTCGCCCCGCCAGGTATCACCTCCTCGGCAAACTGATGAATAAACACAACATTTCCTTCTATTTCGTCTCTTACTTTACTTAGTACTTTTGCAACACCAAGTAAAGAGGCAGTGTGGATATCATGTCCACATGCATGCATTACACCTGGAACCTTAGATTTGTATTCAACATCTTTTTCGTCTTGAATCGGCAATGCGTCAAAATCAGCCCGCAAAGCAACAGTTTTCCCTGGCTTTCCTCCCCGAATCAATCCCGTAACACCTCTGCCGCCAATTCCTGTTTTCACTTCCAAACCTAAGTTAGTTAAAAACTCTGCTACTTTCTTCGGTGTATTCACCTCATGAAAAGATAGTTCAGGATGCATATGCAGATCTCTCCGAATTGCAACCATTTCTGAGTACAGTTTTTCCAAATCATCAAAAAGTTGTTGTTGCATTAGATAACCTCCTTTTATTGATAACAAAATATAAATTTTCTAACTTTTCTAATACTTGTAAAAATTATAAATTCACTATACAATTATTACAATGTAGGCTTTCACAATATATTGCCGAAATAATGTATGTTTTTACACTTGGGGGTTGTGATGGGACATGATAGAATCGGTCTTGTTTTTTTTAGAAAACAATTTCATTGATTCTTCTTTTCAAATTTGGGCAGGTCAGCAGCATGAGCAAAAACATATTTATAGTAGAGGCGTAAATGCACCATTATCACCACCTAGTTTTTCACTTTTAAAACCACTTAAAACTTATAAGATTCATAGGCAAAATGGGATGACCTTCCTCTTTTTTTACTATCCGGAAGATTTTCATATTTGTGTATGTATTTTCAAAGAAAATTTGCTAATTACCGATGAATCACTTGATCAGCTGCACTTTTTTTTCTATCCATTATATAGTCAGGAAATACTTCAAAAAAGAGATCATGAGTGGAAAATAGTGATGGAAACAACAAGATCCATTAATTCATCAATTAATACCGACGAGTTGTTAACGAATATCGTCCGAAATGCTATAAAGGTGATCCCTGCCGCAGATGCAGGGTATTTACAGCTATATGACGAGAATCGGGAACGACTTGTTCTAAAGGCCTCTGTTGGTTTCAATGAAAACATTAACTACTTCCAGCCAAAATGCGGCGAGTCCATTACCGGAATGACTTTTCTTGATGAAAAAACGAGAATTTACTATTCTAGAAAAGAAATATTGGATGCGATGAGCGAACAAAAGATTACGGAGGAAAATTACCGTTATATTATTTCTTCTATTGATGACCATTTTCTTAGAGGAGGTATTTGCGTAGCTGTTTCAATTGGAGAGAAACGAATTGGTGTCATGATGGTACACCAATTTTCCGCAAAAGGTAGGTTAACGAAGCGAGATATCATTTTACTACAAGGGTTTGCAGCACAGGCAGCGATTGCCATTCAAAATGCGGCTCTTTTTTCAGAAGTAAAGAAAAATGTAGCTGAGTTGACAGATCTAAGTAAGCAATTGAAAGAAAAGAATGCTGTGTTACAAATGCGTAATCAAGTTCATGAAACGTTAACGCAAATTTCACTAAAAAATAAAGGGGCAAAAACAATTATTTCAGAATTAAGCAAAATGATTGAAATCCCCATTTCTTTTTATGATTGTATCCAAGATGAGTTTTTCTGCAGCCACCAAAACCAGTATCATATTTTCAATACTGAAGAAGTGAGGAAAAGAATTAGTACGTATCAGTCCCCACAGTACGTTGAATTACATAAAGATAAGAATACCCATTATTATCTTTATCCAATCAAGAATGGAACAGCTTATTTCGGTTGCTTAATTGCTGCTACAAATCCGCTTAATAAAATGGATATTGTTACGATTGAACAAGGAGGGGCTGTCCTTGCGTTAGAATTAGTAAAAAAACATACACTCACAGATATTTATTATAAGAAAACGCATGAGTATTTTTCTGCACTCATTAAAAATACGAATCCACAATCGCTTTATCAACAAGGATCAGTTCTTGGGTTAATTCCAACGTCCTATATATGCGCTGGGGTATTTGAAATAAAAACATATCATGACTTGCAGCAGTTAGAGGCAAACATTCATCGCCTAGTATCGTTTATTAGAAAAAGCTTTTCAGCGACAAACTTATTAATCTATGGCTTTCATAATAAAGTCAATCTTCTCATCTCTTCTGATAATCCAATTACACAAACTAAAATAACAGAAAAACTCGGACATTTAATCACATTGTGGAAAAATAATGGAGGCCCGGACTTAACGGCTGGCATTGGTTTAACTTATAAAGGGATTGAAAATATTTCAAAGAGCTATGATGAAGCGGAAAAAGCGCTCGCCTATTTAAGGAATCGAAACAGCCCGAATATTATTCATTATGAAAACATTGGAGTAAACCGTTTATTTATCCACCAACAACCACAGGAAATCGATCAATTTTTACAGGAAACATTCGCACCGCTCTTGTCAGATAAGAACACTCGTGAACTCGAACATACACTCCTTACATTTATTCAATTGAACAGGTCAGCTGCTGAAACGGCAAAACAGCTTCATATTCATATTAATACCCTATACAAACGGTTAAAAAGGATTGAGGAACTATTATCGATAAGTTTTAACAACCCCGAAGATAACTTACAAATACAATTAGCATGCCATCTCAAAGGTTCATACAAAACAAATACTGCGTTTTAGGCCTAGTGACAGGGTTGCTGCTGCAATCCGCTAAGTATTTTACAATATATGGGGTGCTACCAGCGAAATTACTATAGTCCGCAATCAGCGAATTAATACCTGTCAAATGCTTTTGTTTTCGGTCAAGATTACTCTGGAAAACGATCTGAATGTATTTTCCAATAACCGTCAAAGTGGTCCTTTAATATTTGTTTGATGATTCCACTCTTTTAAACGACAAAAAAATCACCGCTGATATCTCTCAGCGATGATTTTGAGTTAAGCAAAAAACAACATATAGATCAAGCCGATTAGCAAAAATAAGCCGCATAATCCAAGAAGTACTTTAGCTAAGGTCTCCACTTTTTTATTCTCCCTTTACGTAATTCCTGCACCGATTACAATCGATAAGCCAATAGAAATAACCATCGAAATAAAACCAACTGCGCGGTTATCCTTTTGGATTTCTTCGTCAATTTTGAATTTTGGCGTTAAAAATTCAAAGATAAAATAACCGACTATTAATAGTATAAAGCCATAGATTCCCCAACCAACCATTGCAAGCAGCGAATTATTCTGCTCAATTGTATAGCGAAAGATATTGGCAACGCCCAAAATTTTCCCTCCGGTTGCCATCGCCACAGCTACATTACCTTTTTTGATTTCTTCCCAATTTTTATATTTGGTTACCATTTCAAAAATCGCTAAAAAGACAACCAAGCATAAAATCACGACGCTATAATTAGCAGCTATTTGGATATATTCATTCTCCCAAAACTGGTCCATTGCCAAAACTCCCCGGACATTATTTAAACTCCACGATGGTTACGCCAGACCCGCCTTCCCCCGCTTCTCCAAAGCGAATTTTTTTAACTTGACGATGGTTTCTTAAGTATTCCTGAACTCCCTGTCTTAATGCACCAGTCCCTTTCCCGTGGATAATCGAAACACGCGGATAACTGGATAGCAGAGCATCATCAATATATTTTTCCACCTTAAGGAGCGCATCTTCATACCTTTCCCCGCGTAGATCTAACTCCAGTTTAACAAATGAATCCCGACCTTTTACAATCGCCATCGGCTTGGTTTCTACTTGTTTCGGGGTACTCATATATTCGATGTCTTTTTCTTTTACTTTCATTTTGAGAATTCCGATTTGAACCTGCCATTCATTCGAAGAAACTCTGTCAACCAGCGTGCCTTTTTGACCAAAGGTAAGCACTTTCACCTCATCACCAGGCATATACGTATGTTTTTTCACTTTCTTATTTGCGAGCTTGGCTGATTTTGGGACTTCCGGTGCTGCTCCTTCTAGACGCCGCTTTGCATCAATTAATTCATGCTCCTTAATTTCTGCGTGCTTTTCTGTTCTCAGTTTACGCAGGTCGCGGATTACCTTGTCGGCCTCACTTTTCGCCTCTTCCACGATTTCTCCAGCTTTTTCTGCTGCTTTTTCGAGCATAGAGTCTTTTTTCTCGTAAAACTCCATCAGTTGGTTTTGCAGGTCTTGATGCAGCTTTTCAGCAGATTTTAAATAATCGCGGGCTTCCTCCTGCTCTTTTTCTGCCAGCCGTTTGCTGTCTTCCAAGGATGCGATCATCTTATCGATTTGGTTCGTATCTTCACTCACATGGGAACGTGCAGCCAGAATGACCCGTTCATTTAAGCCCAGCCGTTTCGAGATTTCAAAGGCATTACTCCGGCCTGGGACTCCTAGCAGTAGTTTATATGTAGGGCTTAATGTTTCAACATTAAACTCGACACTCGCATTTAACACACCCTCACGATTATAACCATATGCCTTTAACTCCGGATAGTGGGTCGTAGCAATCACCCTTGCCCCGCGTTTGTGGACCTCATCTAATATAGAAATAGCTAAGGCAGCGCCTTCCTGTGGATCCGTTCCCGCACCTAGCTCGTCAAATAACACAAGGCTATTAAAATCCACTCTATTTAAGATTTCGACGATATTGACCATATGGGAGGAAAATGTACTTAAGCTTTGTTCAATCGACTGTTCATCGCCAATATCAGCATACACAGCATCAAAGACGGCAAGCTCAGATCCGTCATAGGCTGGAACCTGCAATCCCGCCTGAGCCATTAATGTACATAAGCCCAGTGTTTTTAAGGTAACTGTTTTACCGCCCGTATTCGGGCCAGTAATCACAATAGTAGTGAAGTCTTTCCCAAGCATGATATCGTTAGCAACCACTTCATCGATCGGAATGAGCGGGTGTCTTGCCTTATATAAAGCAATTCTCCCCTCATTATTCATAATCGGCATCGATGCTTTTATTCGTTTCCCATATCTTGCTTTTGCAAAAATAAAGTCCAAATTAGCCAGGACTTCCACGATCACTTTGAGTTCGCTCTCATGCTCGGCTGCTTCAGCTGATAGTGCTGTTAGAATTCGATCGATCTCCAGCTGTTCCTTGACACGAATATCCTGCAGTTGATTATTTAACTGGACAATGACCTGAGGCTCGATAAACAGTGTTTGTCCGGATGCACTCTGGTCATGAATAATTCCGCCGTAGTGACCGCGATACTCCTGTTTAACAGGAATAACAAAGCGGTCATTACGAATAGTGACTATGGCATCGGAAAGCATTTTGCTGGCATTTGATGACCGAATCATACTTTCAAGTTTTTCCCGAACCCGTGACTCATTGGTCCTGAGTTGATGCCTTAATGAACGAAGCAGGTCACTTGCGCTGTCTAACACCTCGCCGCTTTCATCAATCGCTTGTTTGATCGATTGCTCGAGATTGGTGAGCGGAATAATCCGCTCTGCTTGTTCAGATAAAATCGGAATTTCTGTTCTTTCGTCAGCGAAATCCTCAATAAATCGTTTCATTTGCCGGCTGGCATGGATGGTGCTAGCAATTTGGACCAGTTCATGCGGACTTAATACACCGCCAATTACGGAACGTTTGATGTGTGCAAGAATATCATGGACACCTGAGAGTGGAACATTTCCTTTTACACGAAACACGGTTGCCGCCTCATCTGTTTCTGCTTGAAGTTTGACCACTTCATCAAAATCAGTGGAGGGGACTAAGTCCTTTATTTTTTTTCTACCAAGTGACGATGCAGCATTTTCTAAAAGCTGCTCTTTTACTTTAGTAAATTCTAATACCTTTAAAGCTTTTTCTTGCATGGAGATAACCTCCTTATCCTCGATTATGCAAAAATTCTAGCAGGTCATTTTTATCAAGTGCATTTATTACGGATGATTTTTTGATCCAGCCCTTTTTGGCTGCAGAAACACCGATTTCCATATGCTTTAATGTATCCATTTTATGTGCATCGGTATTGATGAGAATTTTCACCCCTGCTTCCTGTGCTCTTCGTAAATATTCAGCTGCAAGGTCAAGCCGGTTGGGATTGGCGTTTAATTCTAGCGCCGTATTGGTTTCTTTGGCGAGTTGGATAAGTAAATCAATATCGACATCGTACCCTTCGCGGCGGCCGATTTTTCTGCCGGTAGGATGGGCAATTAAATCCACATGAGCATTCGTCAACGCGTTTTTAAGCCGCTCCATAATTTTTTCCTTTGATTGGGAAAAAGCAGAATGTATGGAGGCAATAACGAAATCCATATCAGCTAGGAATTCGTCGTCATAATCAAGCGTGCCATCAGGAAGAATATCCATTTCCACACCGGCTAGAATAAGAAAATCGTCGAACTTTTCATTTAATTTTTTAATTTCTTCTCTTTGTTTTAAAAGTCTTTCACGAGTTAGACCATTCGCCACCTTTAAATACTGTGAATGGTCAGTAATCGCCATATATTGATAACCTCTAGCTCGACAGACTTGAGCCATTTGTTCGATCGAATGGGCACCATCACTCCAAGTGGAATGCATATGAAGGTCACCCTTGATATCTTCGAGCTCAATTAATTCCTCAGTAGCAGAGAACGTTTCTACTTCCCTACCGTCCTCTCTAATTTCCGGAGGAATGAATGGAAGATCAAAATGCTTGAAAAATTCCTCTTCAGAAGAAAACGTGCGAATTTCTCCCGTCTCCACGTTTTCCACGCCATACTCACTGATTTTTTCACCGCGTTCCTTCGCCAATTGTCGCATCCGTACATTATGTTCTTTTGATCCGGTAAAGTGGTGCAAGGTAGTTGTAAATTCTTCCGGCTTAACCAGACGGAAATCGACGGAAATATCATAATCATATCCAAAAACTACCGAAACCTTGGTATCGCCCGCACCAATCACTTCTTTTATATTTGGCAATTGTAATAGATGCTCGCGCACTCGTTCCGGTTCTTTAGTGGCGATAATAAAATCAAGGTCTTTGATCGTCTCTCTCATCCGGCGCAAACTTCCCGCACGTGAAAACCGATAAATATCAGGTAATTCGGTTAAGATTGCTTCAATTTGCTCTGCAATCGGAAGCATGTATGCTAACGGTAATCGATCCGGTCTTGAGCCGACATTGGCAATCGCACTTAGGATTTTTTCTTCTGTTTTTTTACCAAAACCAGCGAGCGCTTGTACTTGCCCTGCTTCACATGCTTCTTTTAAACTGGAAACATCAACGACCTTTAATTCTTTGTATAGTTTAGCAATTTTCTTTCCGCCAAGCCCCGGAAGCTGCAATAACGGGATTAGACCTGTTGGGACTTCCTCCTTCAACTCCTTTAATACCGAAGAAGTACCATCCTTTATGTATTCATCAATGACAGCGGCCGTGCCTTTACCGATTCCAGAAATAGCGGTAAAGTCTTCAATCTCTGTTACGTCGCGTTCGTCGGCTTCCAAAGCGTTAGCCGCTTTCCGAAAGGCTGAAACCTTGAAAGGGTTTTCCCCCTTTAACTCCATATAGACCGCAATCGTTTCTAGCAAACGAATGATTTCTTTTTTATTAACTTCCATTTAATTATCCACCTACCTATTATTTAGCATTTTCATTTTATCCTACTTTAAGGCATGAATAGAAAAACTTCTCTGCTACAGAGAAGTTAAAGCAGCTGTATATTCAATCCACATGCTCTTTATTTGCTGTGAAAGGATAGGAGTGTGATTCACAATTGCTTTTGCCATAATCGAATGATCCAAAGCATTTTGTAAAAATTCAATTGGTACCAGGGCTGAAATATATAATAAAATAAAAATAACTAAATATACTTCAATGAAACCAAAAAGGCCTCCTGCCCAAACATTTAACTGCCTAAGTACTGGTAAATGGGCAATAAAGTCAAGCATTGAACCAATAATTTGCAATAACACTTTTACAGCAACAAAGATAATAACAAAGGCGATCGCTCGGTAAAAAGCTGCCTCCATATTACTGCTATCAGTTAGAAGTTTTAATGTAGCAATATTTCCAAAGTTTGGATAAGGAATCCATAATGTTAACTTGGGGGCTAACTGTTCGTAGTATGAATTTGCCACTACATATGCAATAATAAAACCTATTAAATGAACAAGCTGCAGTATTAAGCCTCTTTTTAGGCCTATAAAGAATCCAATAATTAAAAAGATGATAATTGCTAAATCCAACATATTTTTTAGTCCTTTTCTTTTAGTTGTTCTGATTGAAGCCGATCCAATTGGTCTTTCATTTTGAGATAATCATTGACTGCGTTTACGGCTGTTAAAACGGCGAGTTTACTTGCGTCTAAATTTGGATTCTTAGAACTGATTTCGCGCATTTTATTGTCAACTAATGAAGCCACATGCCGGATGTGGCTTGGACTTTCCGTGCCCATAATAACGTAAGCTTGACCGTATATATCTACGGTTGTTCTATTTTTTTGATTATTCGACAACGTCCTGCCTCCATTCAGAGAATCCTACTCTATATCATAACATGAACCGTTATCTGTGGAAAAGTTAAAGCATATTTTATATTATTTAGAAATGTGGTGTTTGTAGTATGGGTAATGTTGTATTGAATTTAGAAATGAATAAGATAATGGAAATGAGAAACTTTTACGGGAAAAATTTATTAGATAAAAACATCCCTGGAAGTGTGTTTGCAGCGAAAACGGCTGCTTGTATGATCACAGCTTATAAATCAGGTAAAGTTTTATTTCAAGGAAATGATAGTGAAAAAGAGGCAGGTCGATGGGGCAGTGCAAGCGCCTCCTCAAAGAAGCCGAGCTCTTCCCATTCGAAATCTGTTGCGAAGGGTGACCTTCCAACTGGCATCGGACAAATGTCTGCTATTGGTTCCGATGAAGTCGGTACGGGAGACTTCTTCGGGCCGATTACAGTGGTGGCAGCCTACGTGAAAAAGGAAAATATCCCTTTATTAAAAGAATTAGGTGTCCGCGACTCGAAGGATTTAAACGATGAAAAAATCATTGCGATCGCAAAGGTCATTAAAGATATTATTCCCTTTAGTTTGATGACGTTAAAAAACGAAAAATATAATCAGGTTCAGCAGTCAGGCATGTCGCAAGGGAAAATGAAGGCAATTTTACATAATCAAGCGATCTTAAATGTGTTAGACAAAATTTCACCTGAGAAACCTGAGGCGATTCTCATCGACCAATTTGTTCAAGCTAGTACCTATTTTCAGCATTTAAAAAGCCAAAAAGCGATTGCCAAAGAGAATGTTTATTTTAGTACGAAAGCTGAAGGTATCCATTTGGCTGTCGCTGCTGCAAGTATTCTCGCCCGCTATGCCTTTATCCAATATATCGATAAACTTAGCGAGGCGGCCGGCTTTAAGATCCCAAAAGGTGCCGGGGCACAGGTGGATGTAGCAGCAGCCAAGCTGATTATGAGCAAAGGCCGCGACATCCTCCCATCTTTTGTTAAGCTCCACTTCGCTAATACCGACAAAGCGACGGCACTTGTTAATAAAAAACGAAAATGACATGTTTTTTGGAGTTGATGCGAATAGATTTAATAGAAACGGTGTTTGGAGGGATTATGGTGGCCAATCGACTAAGTGAAGCGGAGATTACTTCCGCTGTTGCGGGATTATCAGGCTGGAAACTGGACGGAAAATTGATCGTGAAAAAGTACCGCTTCCGTGAGTTTTTACAAGGCGTGGCGTTCGTGAATGTCATTGCCCAGCTCTCGGAAGAAAAAAATCATCACCCATTTATTGCGATCGATTATAAATTAGTGACACTAAGACTAACCTCATGGAACGCAGGCGGATTAACCGATTTAGACATGGTCTTAGCGAAAAACTATGACTCCATTTTTGAGAAAATATAATTTAATGCGGAATTTGAAGGAGGTTGTACTTTGGTGCAACCTTTTTTTGTGATTTTTAGCGATTTTTCTTAAAAATATGATATTTACTCTTTTTAAAAAGAACAATTTAAATAAAAAATGCACAAATTTACTACCATAATAGAAATTTTTAATTATATCAGCGCAAAATAGAGTTTTATCAGCGATTCCGAACCATTTATCAGCGATTATATATTTTTATCAGCGAAATCGAAGTTTACCATGGTAAAGTCTTCGGAAAGTAAATGCGTCCCTTTTTTGTTCCCGAAAAATTCAGATTTACAGAAAGCAGTAATCTTTTTGCTGTATCATGTGATTTTATTTGAGCAAACTCCCGAAACTGCTGATTTGTAATTTTCGAATCAAAGAGGAGAAAGTAATCTCTCAGGGTATTAATATGAGCATCTTTTGAAAATTTATCGCATGAAGAGCAGTACCATTTCTTTTTCACTCGAATAAGTGGAACATAATTGCAGTCAGGGCAGCAGACACCGGTTAATAAATCCGCTTTTTTAATTCCATACTTATTCAAAATATAACTTGTCGGTACCTTATTCAACTTTACAAGGAGTCGGCTCAGTTTTCGGAGATCTTTCGCATAAAGGAGAGGATTAGTATATTGTTTTTCAAAAAACTGAATTTTATTTATGAATGCATCTGACTTACATATTCGCGGCTTCACTTTATGAGCATTTTTCCCGGTGATGACATATGAAGCATATCCATTGCTGATAACTACTAGATAATCAACTGGAACCTTAGGAAATTTATGTTCTGCCATCAGTTTTTCTATATACACTTTATGCCTTTCTGATTGAGCAATCGGATCAGGGTACCCTTTTTCCTTGTCATTGATTATTTGGGTAAACTGCTCATTATCTGTATCAAATATTAATTTACCAGTCATATTTTTCACTTCAATTATTAGGGCGAATTCTGGTGTGAGGAGAAGGGTATCAATTTGGCAGTTGTAGTCTCCATCAGGAAGGTTTAAATCGTGAAGGATCTGGTATTTATCAATGGAAAGGAGACGTAAATAATAATCAAGACTCACCTCACCTTTGTATCCGGCATGCCTCCCCCCAAGCTCCTCTAAAATTTGCTGATACTTTGGGTAATTCAGAGGGAGACGCCGGCATAATGCCTCTAAAATTAGAATTACTAATGGAATTGTCCTTGCTTTTATGATCAAACCTAACACCCCTTTCATTTTACTACTATAATTCTGATCAAAGAATGAAATCCCTGCCGAATTTTAGCGAAATTTGTTAATAATATTTGTCTATTTATTTTTTCAGCGCGAATGATTAATTTATCAGCGAAGCTAGCCAATATATCAGCGATAACCCACCATATATCAGCGATAAATGCTATTTTATCAGCGAAGCGAAATTTCCCCCTCAGAAATACAAAAAAAGCCAGCCCGAAAATCTACACATTCGGGCTGGCTTCTATTAATTTAACCTCTTAGAACGGCTCCTGCCTTTTCTTTCAAGGTATTAAGCACTTTCTCATGAACCTTCGTTACCTCTTCATCAGTCAACGTACGCACTGGATCAACATATTTCAAAGAGAACGCGATCGATTTCATGCCCTCTTCCATCTTGTCTCCCTCATATAAATCAAACACGTTAACCTCTTTCAAGAGCGGTGCACCATTTGTTAAAATAATTTCCTTTAGGGTGCCTGACACCGTTTCTCTGTTTACCACAAGGGCAATGTCTCTTGTGATCGAAGGGAAGCGCGGGATGGCTTCGTACTGTAATGCTGGTGTTTCTGCTTCAAGTACTGCTTTTAATGAAAGTTCAAATACGTAGGTATCTTTCAAATCCAGCTCTTTTTGAACCGTTGGGTGGACTTGCCCGATAAAGCCGATTTTCTCACCGTTTAGGTGAATTTCCGCTGTACGGCCAGGGTGCATACCATCTATCTGTGCTTGAACAAATTGAACCTGTTCAAGAAGGCCAAGCTTAGCAAACATTCCTTCTAAAATACCTTTAACAACGAAGAAGTCAACAGTTTTCTTCTCCCCTTGCCAAGAATGACTGGACCAAATCCCGGTAACGGCTGCTGCTAAATGTTCTTTTTCAGTTGGAAGAGTGTCTGTGCCATTTGCTAAGAACACCGCACCTGTTTCATATACACCCAAACTATCATTTTGGCGAGCACTGTTATATTTTAATACTTCCAAAAGTTGTGGCATGATGCTCAAACGAAGGATGCTGCGCTCTTCACTCATTGGCATCGAAAGACGAATTGTATCCCGCTTTTCAAGCGCAAATTGTGCTGCTTTCTCCTCACTTGTCAGTGAATACGTAACAGCTTGGTATAAGCCTGCTCCCTCAAGATATTGACGAACCACACGGCGCTTTTTCTGATACTCAGACAAACCACCTGGTGTAGTTGATCCAATCGGCAACGTTTTTGGAATATTATCATAACCAAAAAGGCGAGCTACTTCTTCCAGTAAATCTTCTTCTATCTTAATATCTCCGCGGCGTGTCGGTGCCGTTACGGTGATGGTATCTTCTTCGATACTTACACCGAATTGAAGACGATCAAAGATTTCCTTCACGTCCTTCATCACAAGGTCTGTGCCAAGGACACGATTGATTTTTTCTAAAGTAATCGAAACAACTGCCGGCTCAACCGTCATTGTGTCTGCTTCAGCAGCACCTTCCAATACTTCACCGCCCGCGTATTTTGCCATTAGATAGGCGGCACGCTCTCCAGCAGCACGAACACGATTCGGGTCGACACCTTTTTCAAATCGAGCGCTCGCTTCACTTCTTAAACCATGATCTTTCGAAGCTTTTCTGATCGTAGCCCCGTTAAAGTAAGCTGATTCAAGTAAAACAGTCGTAGTGTCTGAAATTACTTCTGAATTTGCTCCCCCCATAACACCAGCTAGGGCAACAGGTTCAGTTCCATTTGTAATGACTAAATGATCAGCTGTAAGTGTACGTTCTGCATCATCGAGCGTGACAAATTTCTCCCCATCTGCTGCACGGCGGACAAGGATTTCTTTTGAACCTAAGCGGTCATAATCAAACGCATGGAGCGGCTGACCGTATTCAAGAAGAATATAGTTAGTAATATCAACCACGTTATTGTGCGGACGAATTCCTGCTGACATCAAGCGCGTTTGCATCCATAAAGGTGATGGACCGATTTTTACATTTTTAATGATTTTTGCCACATATAATGGGTTATCTTCTTTTGCCTCAACGACAATTTTCACATAATCAGATGCTTTTTCAGTTGCAGACTGAAGGTTCGTTTCCGGAAGTTTAACCTCTCTCCCAAGGATCGCCGCCACTTCATAGGCAACTCCTAACATGCTTAAGCAATCAGCGCGGTTTGGAGTCAAGCTCAGCTCAAGGATCTCATCGTCACGATTTAACATGGCAAGTGCATCAACACCCACTTCAGCATCCGCTGGAAAAACAAAGATTCCCTCAGAATATTCTTTCGGTACAACTTTTCCTTCCATCCCTAACTCAGTAAGCGAACAAATCATTCCGTTCGATTCTTCGCCGCGTAGTTTCGCCCGTTTAATTTTAAAATTACCTGGAAGAACTGCACCAACTGTGGCCACTGCAACCTTTTGACCTTGGGCCACATTCGGAGCACCGCAAATAATTTGGACCGGTTGTTCTCCGCCGACATCAACAAGACACTTACTTAATTTATCAGCATTTGGGTGCTGCTCGCGTTCAAGGACATGACCAACGACTACGCCTTGGATGCCGTCGTTAAGGATTTCTACTCCTTCGACCTCAATACCGCTTTTTGTAATTTTTTCAGCTAATTCAGATGCAGTTACTCCAGTTAAATCAATATAATCCTGGAGCCATTTATATGAAACGAACATGTCGTCATCCTCCTTTATTTTTATCAAACTTCAACGGCTTGGGTTGAAGCATTCAGTTTCACTCGTGTTTTGAAAATTGTTTTAAGAAACGAACATCATTTGTATAGAAATGTCTGATATCATCCACACCGTACTTTAACATCGCAATCCGCTCTGGTCCCATACCGAAAGCAAAGCCAGTGTATTTTTTAGAGTCATATCCAGCCATCTCCAGAACGTTAGGATGGACCATACCGGCACCAAGAATTTCGATCCAGCCTGTTCGCTTACAAACGCTGCAGCCATGACCACCGCAGATTTTACAAGAAATATCCATTTCTACTGAAGGTTCAGTAAATGGGAAAAAGCTTGGACGCAGGCGGATTTCACGATCTTCGCCGAACATTTTTTTCGCAAAAACTTCTAATGTTCCTTTTAGGTCACTCATGCGGATGTTCTCACCGACCACAAGACCTTCGATTTGCATAAATTGATGGGAGTGTGTCGCATCATCATTATCACGACGGTACACCTTTCCTGGGCAGATAATTTTGATAGGACCCTTGCCTTGGTGCTTTTCCATCGTACGAGCTTGAACAGGTGATGTATGGGTACGGAGCAGGATATCTTCTGTGATATAGAAAGAGTCCTGCATGTCGCGGGCCGGGTGCCCCTTCGGTAAATTAAGCGCTTCGAAGTTATAATAATCCTGCTCTACTTCAGGACCTTCCGCTACCTGATACCCCATGCCAATGAATAAATCCTCAATTTCTTCGATGATTCTTGTCAGTGGATGGTGGTTTCCAACCTTAACTGGTCGTCCTGGGAGGGTAACATCGATGCTTTCAGAAGCTAATTTTTCTAAAACAGCCGCCTCTTCTAACCCCGTATGTTTGGCTTCAATTTTAACGGCAATCGTTTCACGGACTTCGTTTGCTAATGCCCCCATAACTGGACGCTCCTCAGCAGAAAGCTTTCCCATTCCGCGTAGTACTTCCGTGATTGGGCCCTTTTTACCTAGGTAGGCAACACGAATGTCATTTAATTCTTTTAAGCTTACCGACTGTTCAATTTTTTGAATAGCCTCTTCCTGCAATTCCTTTAAACGTTCTTGCATGTCAATTCCTCCTTAATATTAATCAGTTGATCGGTGTCAGGCACCAATGAAAAAACAAAAAAACCCCATCCCTGGAAAGGGACGAGGTTTATAGTTCGCGGTACCACCCTTGTAAACACGTTATGTAAAGAAACATTGTGTTCGCTTCATTCGGATAACGGCATCTGCCGGTGCATCTTTACATTTTCGTTAGCGAAAATGGTCCCGATGCCAACTCAGGAGGTGAACTTCGCTTATCATTTCCATAAAAGTGCTTTCAGTCGCGGCACTTTCTCCCTAAATGGTCACTAAATAAGGTACTTTTCTCCGTCATCGTTCTTTAATATTCAATATTGTTCATTATTATATAATAATTTCCCTGTAAAGGTCAAACTAGTTTCCGCCTATTTTTTCAAATAATAGAGTAGAATCCCTGTTGCAACAGCAACATTCAAGGATTCACTTTTGCCGTAAATCGGGATATACAGGTTGGCTGTGGTGCTTGAGAGTATGTCTTTCCCGACGCCATTCCCTTCGTTTCCAACGATCAGGGCAAACGAATCACCAGTGGAAATGTCAGTATATGCAGATGCCCCTTCAAGTGCTGTACCGTATACAGGAATATTTTTTTCCTGAAGTTTGTCCATCCATTCATGAAGGTCGCCTCTTATTATCGGAAGGTGAAAATGGCTTCCTTGTGCCGACCTAAGGACCTTTGAGTTGTAAATATCCACACTTCCCCGTCCTACCACAACGGCGTCGATCCCTGCTGCATCTGCTGTGCGAATCATTGTTCCGAGATTTCCTGGGTCCTGAACGGCATCAATAAATAGGAAGGTCTTGGCATCTACCACTTCAGCATTTGCTATTCGGCAAACCCCATAAACTCCTTGTGGTGCCTCTGTATCTGTTAATGCATTCGATATCTCTTCCGTGACTTGTATTACTGGCGTCGAACCAGTATCGAAGCGGGAAGGTAAATCTACTTTTTCAGAAACGATGATTTCTACAATTTGCTCTCCTTGTTTTAGCGCTTCCTCCACTAAATGAAAGCCTTCAACTAAAAACGTTCCTGACTTATCCCGTTCTTTTTTGGTTAAAAGCTTTTTCCACTGTTTTACTTTAGGGTTATTTATCGATTCAATATATTTCAAAACCCGCTCTCCTTTTACAATTACGATGATTTTTTAATTATAGCCTAATAAAAATACATAATAAAACCAAAAGTAGAAAAACTATTTAAGAAATACAGGATAAAAAGGAGTGCATATACATGAATTTAAATTTACGTAATGCCATTGTTCACAATGTTTCGGGAAATACACAAGATCAATTAGAAGATACCATTGTTGATGCCATTCAAAATGGGGAAGAAAAAATGCTCCCAGGTCTTGGTGTTTTATTTGAAATCATTTGGAAAAATTCATCCGAAGATGAGAAAAAAGAAATGCTTACAACCCTTGAAAGCGGGTTAAAGTAATCATTTGTTGAAGCTGCCGATTACCCATCGGCAGTTTTTTATTTAAAAAAATCCCCGGCAAAGTTCATCCGGGGACCCCACAAAAAGTTATTCAAACGTAATTTTGTCAACAGTCTCTCGGTCTAAGCGCTTAATAACTTCGACAATCAACTTCACTGCGTTTTCATAATCATCACGATGGAGCATAGCCGCATGTGAATGAATATAGCGCGTCGCAATCGTAATCGGAAGCGCCGGAACCCCATGATGTGTCAAGTGGATTGACCCTGCATCTGTACCGCCGCCAGGAATGGACTCGAATTGATAAGGGATGTTCAATTCATCGGCTGTATCGGTCACTAAATCACGTAAACCTTTATGCGCTACTAGTGAGGCATCATAGATAACAACTTGTGGTCCCTTCCCCATCTTACTCATTGCTTCTCTTTCCGAAATTCCAGGTGTATCTCCGGCAATACCGACATCAACAGCAAAGCCGATATCCGGTTTGATTTTTGCAGTGGCTGTCTTAGCACCGCGCAACCCTACCTCTTCTTGAACATTACCTACCCCATAAACAACGTTCGGATGATCTACACCCTTTAATTGTTTCAGGACATCAATGGCAATTGCACAGCCAATCCGGTTATCCCAAGCCTTGGCTAATAGCATTTTTTCATTGTTCATCACTGTAAATTCAAAATATGGCACAACCATATCACCTGGACGAACGCCCCATTCAGTGGCTTCCTCACGGCTAGATGCACCAATATCAATAAACATGTCTTTAATTTCAACCGGTTTTTTGCGAGCTTCCGGTGATAAAATATGCGGAGGCTTAGAACCGATAATCCCGGTTACATCTCCTTTTCTTGTAACAATCGTCACACGCTGTGCAAGCATGACCTGCCCCCACCAGCCGCCAACCGTTTGAAAACGAAGGAAACCTTTGTCATCGATTTGAGTAATCATAAACCCGACTTCATCTAAGTGACCAGCCACCATGATTTTCGGGCCGCCCTCTTTACCTACCTTTTGAGCAATCAAACTGCCAAGTCCATCGGTTGTGATTTCATCAGCGAATGGAGCTATGTATTTTTCCATGACCTCGCGAACTTCACGCTCATTGCCGGGAATACCCTTGGCATCAGTTAACTCTTTTAACATCGTCAAGGTTTCATCTAGTTTTTCCATTATTTCGCCCCCTTTGTATAGGTACAATTTTATTATACAGAAGTAAATTGTAAAGTTACAAATTTCGCTCTGATTGGTTTAAATAACTCAGCATCCTTTGATTCTTTAAGAGGTTCACGGAATCTAGTCTTCATGGATAACATGTATCTTTATGGAGAATATTAAGTAAAAAGGAATACTTTGTTAAGGACGGGTTTGCTTTTGTATGTCATAAGCTTTTCTTACTGCAAAAGGGAGATAAATTAATGATTAAGGAAAAAATCAGTGCAATCCAGCTTTTTTATTTAATGGCAGGCTATGTATTAGGCACCGCGATGATTTTGGGATTAGGGGCAGACACGAAGCAGGATGCATGGATCTATATCTTAATCGGAATGGTATCCAGTCTATTATTAATGGTTGTTTATACGCAATTATCAACCTATTATTCAGGGGATACACTCGTTCAGATGCTTCCAAAGATAATCGGAAGGTTTCTTTCCTATCCCATTATCCTGCTTTATATTGCGCATTTTACCTATTCTGCTGCAAGAGCTTGCAGAGAATTGGGGGATCTGATTGTCTCAACCATCCTAACTAAAACCCCAATCTTAGTGGTAATAGGAAGCTTTATGGTGTTAATGATATATTGCTTGCTGGGCGGAGTAGAGACTTTGGGGCGAATGGCGGAAATCGTCTTTCCTATATATATTTTTGCTCTTATCCTGATTTGGCTTCTATTACTAAGTGTTGATCCATTTGATGTAAAAAATCTAACTCCTGTATTAGGTAATGGTGTAACGCCCCTATTGAAAAAAGCAGTTCCAACAGCCATAAACTTCCCATTTGGCGAAACCGTTGTCATTATGATGTTTTTTCCTTTTCTAAGTAATAAACAAAATATAAGAAAGATAGGATTGTTCAGTCTAATTATCGGAGGAATCCTGTTAACAGTTAATACTATTATGATGATTTCTACATTAGGACCGGAAATTTACAGCCAGGACCTTTTTACACTGCTTGCTGCAACTCAAATGGTTTCTGTTGCAGACTTTCTTGAGCGGTTTGATGCCCTAGTTATTTTAATGATGGTAGCAGGAGTATTTTTTAAGGTGGGAGGATTTACATTCGGTGCTTCCATTGCTATTTCTCAATTATTCAAGTTAAAACAAACTCGTTCCGTATTGATTGCACTAGGGTTAATTATTACCCCCTTATCGCTCATAAGCTCACCTAATTATGTTGAACATTTAGTTTTTGGATTTAAGTTTTATGTTCCATATTTTATGACTCTATTACAAATCATGGTGCCAATTTTATTACTTTTCATCGCAATGATTCGTAAAAAATTGGGCCTTCTATAGTCTCATTTAATCAATAAGGGTGGTACGTTCATTGAGAAATTTAAGACGGATTAAAAAATTAAATTCGACTATCCAAAATCAAAACCGAGACAAAATTCAGGAGGAAAAAGGAAACGATCAATTATCAGGGTTTCTTCAGGAAGATTTTTTACAGGTAAGGAAGTATTTTGAAGGGGCTTCAGATTTTAGATATCGTGAGCTTGAAATAAGCTCTACATACTCGGCTATGATTCTTTATCTCGATGGACTAGTGGGTATAGAAAGAATTGAATTAAATGTCATAACTCCTTTAGTCAAAAACAATGATGCATTCCTAAATAACCCTAAACCGACAATTGGTACCATAGTAGAAGAACTAAGTTCAGCTCAAGTAAAACAAGGAGAAACAATTCAGGAAGTGATTAATCATATTTTGTTAGGTGACACCGTTTTACTAATTGATGGTTTTAAACAATTCCTTTTTATTAGTGAACAAGCATGGGAAAAGCGCTCAATTGAAGAACCTTTATCCGAAGCAGTCGTTTTAGGACCAAGAGAAGGCTTTACTGAAAATATCCGAACCAATACAAGCATGATTCGAAGACGCTTAAAAACAACTAAACTTAAATTCGAAAGTATAAAAATCGGGAACCTTTCCCAAACCGAAGTAGTCATTTCCTATCTTGATGGGATTGCACAGCATTCAATCGTAGAAGAAGTTCGCAGTAGATTAAACCAGATTAATATCGATGCGATTGAGGACAGCGGCTACATTGTAGAGCTTATTGAGGATCATCCTTTCTCAGTGTTTCCGCAAATATTGCAAACTGAACGACCAGATCGAGTGGTCGGTAACCTTCTTGAAGGCAGGATTGGGATTATCGTTGAAAATAGCCCTTTTGCTCTTGTTGTTCCTGTGACTTTTTTTCAAATGATGAGTTCTCCTGAAGACTATTATGGAAAGTTTATCATGGCAACATTTATTCGATTCATCCGTTATCTATTTTTATTGGTTGCACTATTATTTCCCTCCATTTATATTGCTGTGACTACCTTCCATCAGGAATTACTGCCAACCAATCTTTTGTTTAGTGTTGCGGCTTCACGGGAAACGGTGCCCTTTCCAGCGGTTATCGAAGCCCTATTAATGGAAATAACCTTTGAAGCATTGCGTGAAGCAGGGTTACGATTGCCGCGTCCAATTGGATCAACCGTTAGTATTGTTGGGGCATTAGTAATCGGCCAAGCAGCTGTTGAGGCAGGAATTGTTTCTGCTCCATTAGTCATCGTTGTATCCACTACAGGCATTGCATCATTTATGTTTCCTAGTTATACCTTAACAGGAGCTATTCGGATCCTTCGGTTTTTAATGATTTTTTTATCCGCAACGTTAGGGTTTTATGGGATCTTATTAGGAGTTTTCTTTATTTTAGTTCACCTTGTTCAACTTCGTTCCTTTGGTGTTCCTTATTTGGCCCCTGTTGCCCCACTTAATTTTAACAACCTTAAAGACGTTTTTATTCGTGCTCCTTGGTGGATGATGAATGAACGCCCAGAACAAACAGGAAAAAGGAATTTGAAGAGATTAGGTCCCCGGAACCGTAAATACTAGTTCGTTTTAAAAGGACGGGATGTGCTTATGAAAGCGATTAGAAAGCTGCTAATAGTCGGCATAAACGTTTTTTTGCTTACAGGTTGTTGGAACCGGATTGAAGTGAATGATATTGCCATTGTAACCGCGATTGGATTAGACCTTGTTGAAGACGATATGATTCGCTTAACCCTTCAAGTAGCCATACCATCTAAGTTAGGACCCTCTGGAGGAAGTAATGGAGGAGGAAAAGAACGCAGTACATTTGTCATTTCAGAGAAAGGTGTGACCGTTTCTGAAGCTTACCGAAATTTACAACTGAAGCTATCAAGACGTGTATTTTTTTCTCAAAGCAGGATCTTATTGATCGGTGAGGCTTTAGCTAGGAAGGGAGTATCTAATATTATTGATTTTTATAAAAGGTTCCATCAATCTCGAATGAACAGTTTTATCATGTTTACAAAAGGAGAGGCTTCCGATGTTATTAAAAACATACCAAATTTAGAAAGTATTTCGGCAGAAGAAACAAAGGAACTTGCAAAGCTAAGTGTAGGTTTAAAGGTTTATGTCAGAGACTTTTTGAACATGCTTCTTACAGATGGATTAGAACCATATGCCCCTCAGTATAAATTAACTTCATTAGAAGTAGATACAAAAAATGAATCAGGAAAAACACAGGCTATTAATGGGGCTGCTGTATTTAAAAAAGACAAGCTAATAGGCTGGATGGATGAAACTGAAACCCGTGGAATTTTATGGCTTCGTAATGAAATAGAAGGAGGAGTCATTTCCATTGAAGTCCCAAAGGAAAAAGGCGGGGGAAATATTAGTTTTGATATTATTAGATCAAAAACCAAAATTCTTCCCCATCTTGAACATGGACAAATGAAACTTACTGTAAATGTTACCTCAGAACTGAGTGCAATTGAAAATTCTTCAAAGCTAGTATTATTTAATCCAAAAGTAATCGAAGAGACCCAAAAAAATATTGAAAAGGAGATAAAAGCCCGAATTCAATTGGTAGTAAATGGGGCTCAAAAAGACTTTCAATCAGACATATTTGGATTTGGCCATGCCGTTTACAGAGAATATCCAAAAGCATGGAATACGTTTTATAAGAAGAATTGGAACCAGGAGTTTTCACAAGTAGACGTAAGCATCCATTCAAAAGTTTTTATAAGAAGAATCGGCTTAAGTAAGTGAAGAAATACTTCATAAAAAAAATAGAAAATGTTCTAATCTTTTTTGGTATAAAAGGGGAACCATACCTATTTTTATTCTCAGAAGATTATCGATTAAAATAGTATGAAAAGGGACATTCTCACCTTATTGAAGAAATTTGATGCTGCAAAGCCCAAATTCTAATTAAGGAACGAATGTCCAATAATACTTTTATTGACCGGAAGAACCGAATCCACCTTCTGATCTACCCGTATCCGATAATATTTCTGTTTCTATAAGGTTAACTTTTAATACTGGGGCAATAACCATTTGGGCAATTCTCATTTGTTTTTCAATTGTAAAATCCTCTTTCCCATGATTAATAAGGATAATTTTTATTTCCCCTCGGTACCCTTCATCAATAGTCCCAGGACTATTAAGCACAGTTATGGAGTGATTTAAGGCTAGACCGCTTCTAGGCCTAATCTGCGCCTCGGTTCCTTTAGGTAATTCAATTTGTATACCCGTTCTTATTAAACCAGCTTCCCCTGCTTTGATTATTTTTTCCTCTATAGAAAATAAATCTAATCCAGCATCACCTTCATGCGCTCGATAGGGTAATAAAGCATCATCGTTTATTAATTTAACTTTCAATTTATATTCCATTTCGAACCTCGTTTCAAGAAATTTTTATGTAGCTTAATTGTTGATTAATATATTGTCTTGTTTTTACTATTGTTTAATAATCAAGCCCGCCAATTTCCATAAATGATAAAAGTGAAACTTTTTTCCTGATGAATCGTATTAGAAGGAAAAAAGGTGTAGGAGGCTTAGCCATGATATGGTTGTTGCGCTTCGTATTGTTGTTTTTCCTATTCTTCTTATTTAGCTATGTGTTAAAATCCCTTTTTACATCGAAACGAAAACTAGAAGCTGCCCGTAAACATAAACGTTTTTTATTAATTGATGATCAGGATGTCAGAAAAAATTTCTTACTTACTTATAAAGGTGCTATATTTGCTGGTGAGAAATACATGGGTGCTGCTGACAACACCTTTGACGTCGTCTCGATCATCATCTCGCCTGAAAATGCAGTCTCGCTAAAAGGGCTAGTTAAGGATGACTTTTTTTATATGGATAAAAAAATCCTTGAGTGTTATCCGAATGCTGAAATCCATTGGAAAAGTCCGGTGAAGGAATTTTTGCAGGATTAGCCGCCATTCATGCTCTTTTTAGAGCAGAAACTTAATGAGAAGAACGAGTTCGATTACTGCTAGGACAGGAAAACCAATTTTAAACGATGTATGCTTCGTTTTATGGCGGTAAAGCTGCATCCCTGCCGTCGTACCGACAGCGCCCCCAAATAATGCCACCAGCCACAAGGTCCTCTCTCGGATTCGGTACTCATGTTTTTTTGCCCGCTTCTTATCCTCCCACATAATCACGAGTCCTGCGATATTCATGATTAGATAGGCCAATAACCATATTTTCATATCCAATACCCCCTTATAGAAAAAGCCATCCTCATCAAAGAGAATGGCCTTTACATATGTCTAGCTCCAGCGCCTAAGCGCGCTTTTAGCTTTTCTAATTACTTGTTAATGTTTTGTTTTGCAGCGTTTGCTAATTCAGCAAATGCGTTTGCATCGCTTACTGCTAATTCAGCAAGCATCTTGCGGTTTACTTCGATACCAGCAAGCTTTAAGCCATGCATTAAACGGCTGTAAGAAAGACCGTTGATACGAGCTGCTGCATTGATACGAGTAATCCATAATTTGCGGAAGTCGCGTTTTTTCTGACGACGATCGCGGAAAGCATACATTAATGATTTCATAACCTGTTGGTTAGCAACTTTGTATAATGTATGTTTTGAACCGTAATAACCTTTTGCTAATTTAAGAACTTTTTTACGACGCTTGCGCGTAACTGTACCGCCTTTTACACGTGGCATGTAATTTCCCTCCAATATATAAATCGATCACTAAATTTTTACTTCATGTAAGTTAACATTTGACGAATGCGTTTGAAATCACCTTTAGAAACAAGGGATGCTTTGCGAA
The DNA here is from genome assembly GCF_018613065.1 of Bacillus sp. ISL-7. The sequence goes on from NZ_JAGGQW010000035.1 coordinate 158,226, forward strand.
GCTTACGCTTTGCTTTTGTAGATTTGTTAGCAAATAAGTGGCTTGTATAAGCGTGGTCACGTTTAAGTTGACCTGAACCAGTTTTCTTGAAACGCTTTGCAGCGCCACGGTGAGTTTTCATTTTTGGCATTTGGGATATCCTCCTTATTACTTGTCGATTTTAGGTGCTAAAACCAGGAACATGCTCCGGCCATCCATTTTAGGATGGGATTCGATCGTTGCAACTTCCTTGCACGCTTCTGAAAAACGGTCTAACACACGTTGACCAATTTCTTTATGGGTAATCGCCCGGCCCTTGAAACGGATTGAAGCTTTTACCTTGTCGCCTTTTTCCAAGAACTTAATCGCATTACGTAACTTTGTATTAAAGTCATGCTCATCAATCGTTGGGCTGAGACGAACTTCTTTAGTAGTAATGATTTTTTGATTCTTCCGAGCTTCTTTTTCTTTCTTTTGCTGCTCGAATTTAAACTTGCCATAGTCCATAATTCTGCCGACTGGAGGCTTTGCATTTGGTGCTACTAGTACCAAATCAAGATTCACTCTTCCGGCAATCTCTAAGGCTTCAGTTTTGGTTTTAATCCCTAACTGTTCGCCATTTTGATCAATTAGGCGGATTTCGCGAGCGCGAATGCCCTCATTTAACAACATGTCTTTGCTAATAATTAGCCACCTCCAAGGTTTTATCACGAATACAACGTTTTGGTCAAGAAAATCATAAGGAACCCTTTTCAACCTAAACGTCTGACACCCTATTGAATCAACAGGTAGTAAAGCTTTTTAGCAGTGCTATTAAGTGAACAAACAAAAAAGTGCGGATGAATGCACCCACACTTTACAGAACATAAGTAATAAAACCAAAAAGTTCACGTAAACCTGCCAACTGCCAATTGCGTCAATCAGGTGAGAAGCGGGTGCTTCTTCTTTTCCCAAAAACAAGTATTCAATTTTCCACCTTAGTTAATATAACATAAGCAAAGACGTAATGTCAAACAAACTATTTCCTTTGACAACGAAATTTATTTTAGCAAGAAACTGAAAATTATTCAATATATTTTTTTATTATAAAAAAAGAAAGAGAGATTACTCCCTCTTCCGAATAAAAATTATCCTCTTTTCACTTCAGCAACGATTGCTGCTAAAAACTCTGAAAATGGCTTTGTTTCTGAGTTTTGTTCACCATATTTACGGACATTGACAGCTTGGTCTTCGACTTCTTTATCACCAACAACCAGCATATATGGTATTTTTTGCATTTGAGCTTCGCGAATTTTATAGCCGATTTTTTCATCACGGCCATCTAATTCGACACGTAATCCTTCATTTTGAAGTTGCTCCTGTACTTGCTTAGCATAATCATAGTGTGCACCAGGAGATACTGGAATAACCTGTACCTGTACTGGAGCCAGCCAAGTAGGGAAAGCGCCTTTGTATTCTTCAATTAAGAAGGCAACAAATCGTTCCATTGTTGACACAACGCCACGGTGGATAACGACTGGACGATGCTGCTTGCCGTCCTCACCAACATATGTTAAATCAAAACGTTCTGGTAATAAGAAGTCTAATTGAACAGTGGAAAGTGTTTCTTCTTTCCCTAGAGCTGTCTTAACTTGAACGTCAAGCTTAGGACCGTAGAATGCTGCTTCTCCTTCTGCCTCATAGTAGTTAAGACCAAGATCATCCATGGCATCCTTCAGCATCGATTGTGCTTTTTCCCACATCGCGTCATCGTCAAAATACTTTTCAGTATCTTGCGGGTCACGGTAAGATAAACGGAAGGAATAGTCATTAATATCAAAGTCTTTATAGACCGCTAAGATTAGGTTAACAACCCGTTTGAATTCATCTTTAATTTGGTCAGGACGAACAAAAATATGTGCATCATTTAAAGTCATTCCACGAACACGCTGTAGTCCTGAAAGGGCACCAGACATTTCATAGCGATGCATTGTTCCAAGTTCGGCAATTCGGATTGGAAGTTCACGATAGCTGTGAATGCTGTTCTTGTACACCATCATATGATGTGGACAGTTCATTGGACGAAGAACTAATTGTTCATTGTCCATTTCCATGATCGGGAACATATCTTCCTGGTAATGATCCCAGTGACCTGAAGTCTTATATAAATCAACACTGCCCATGACCGGAGTGTACACATGGTCATAACCTAGACGCTGTTCTTTATCAACAATATAACGTTCAACCACACGACGAATTGTTGCGCCTTTCGGAAGCCATAATGGTAATCCCTGTCCTACCAATTGGTTACTAGTGAAAAGGTTTAACTCTTTACCAATTTTACGGTGGTCACGTTCTTTCGCTTCTTCAAGCAAGCGAAGATGCTCAGCTAAATCCTCTTTCTTAAAAAAGGCTGTTCCGTAGATACGTTGTAACATTTTATTTTTGCTGTCACCGCGCCAGTATGCACCCGCAATGCTTAACAATTTAAATTCTTTAATTTTTCCTGTCGATGGAACATGGACACCACGGCAAAGGTCAAAAAAGTCACCTTGCTCATAGATTGTCACTGTTTCCTCATCAGGAATGGCCTCGATTAGTTCCAGCTTATAAGGGTCACCCGCTTCTTTAAATAGCTGAACAGCGTCCGCACGGCTTACTTCCTTGCGAACAATTTCAATATTTTCATTGACGATTTTCGCCATTTCTTTTTCAATCCTTGGCAGATCTTCAGGAGTTAATGATTCCTCAAGGTCCATATCATAATAAAAACCACCCTCAATAACAGGACCAACTCCTAAATTCACACCAGGATAAAGCCTTTTAATAGCCTGTGCCATTAAGTGTGCTGTACTGTGCCGTAAAATCTCTAAAGCATCATTGGAATCAGGGACGACGATTTCTATTGAACCGTCTTCATTAATTGGACGGCGAAGATCATAAAGTTGACCGTTCCATTTACCGGCAATCGCTTTTTTCTTTAGGCCGGGGCTGATGGAAGCGGCGATATCTTCCGTTGTTGTTCCACGTGGGAACTCCTTTACTGCCCCATCTGGAAACGAAATCTTAACAACGTCTGACATGGTAATTCCTCCTTTGTAATGAAGCGTCTTCGGGTCATTTTTGCCCAGAAAATTCGCTTTTGAAAAATAAAAAAACCCGTCCCTGGAATAGGGACGAGTTTTGATAAACACGTGGTTCCACCCAATTTTTCATTTTCGAATGGCACACATTGAAAATGACTTTGGTCAGTTAACGGCTGTAGCCGTCAACAATTACTGACTTCATAGAAAACATGAAGTGTTCACTGCTGAAGTTTAAAGGTGGTAAGTATTATTTTCGTGTTAGGAGGCTTTCAGCCCTGTCCTCCCTCTCTAGAAACCGTAAAAAATACTGTTATCCTTATCATTACTTTTGCTATGAATATTCTATGTACGTTATTATAATGACTAATTCCCTAAAAATCAAGGGACATCAACCTACAAAAACAAATTATTACAAAAATTCCTGTATCTCAAGCATGGTTTTCCGAAGAATTATTATCTGCCGCCCATTTTTTAACTTCACGGAGGGACGCAAACGATTTCACAGTTACTCTTTCTTCAAAGATGTTTTTGATTGTTCGAACTAAGGGTTCTTCTGGGTCTTTTGTATACAGAAAAATAGTTGTAGGCGCAAGCGATAAAAGTGGTGCAATGGAAGCAGAATCGACATAAACAGGATGATTAACAAGTAACTTTCGGTCAATCAATCTAATTAATTCAGCTCTTTTCATCTCTACAAACTGGTCGTTATAAAAAGTAATTTCCTCGTCAAACAATAAATGAAGAACGTCCATTTTGGGTTCCCTGTTCATTAAAAAGTCCCTGAGCATTTGCACAAACATTTGATACTCCTGCTCCATTTTATATTCATCAATGGCAATCTCAACATAACCTTCCAGTAACTGGAGGTATGGCCGCAAACGAAATTTATGAAAGGAGTCAAACGAAAAAGAAATATCATCCTGAAAGATATACTCGATAGCTGCTCTAATATTAGGCTCTTCATTTCTATCCTTCAAAAAGACAATCAGATCTTCTCTTTGACCTTCAAGAATGGAATAGATAATTTCCATTATTTGTTGCTGCACTTCTAGATCCTCATAAAAATAACGGTTTTTTAATATTTCCCTGAACCAATCGTCACGTTTTATGTTCGTAATAAATTCGTAAAATGCATTTTTAACCATAGTAGAAATTTCAATGGATAAGAAGCTACCTAAAAATTTTACTATATGTTGATCTTCTATTAGAAGAATAGTTTCTTTATCATAATTATTTGGTAAGTACTCCAGCAAGTGGTAATAAAACTTTTGAGCATCCAGCTTGCTTTGGAAGATGATTTCCGCCAACCAAATCCCCCCTTTAAGCCAATCTTTGTTAATATATATGGGGGACTTGGCTAAAATAGAAGTTAGCTGACAGTTGCTTTTGTTATTTACAGAAAAAAATCCCAAAAAAAGACTGCTGACCTGTTTCAGCAATCCGGAAAACACGTTTTATTCCCGTCTGTTTGGACCATCGACCATCACTGGCACACTCAGGGAGCGGATTCTCTCCATGATTCGTCGGGCTTTCATTTTCTCTTCTTCGCCCCGCTGGCTGTAGGTTAAATGATGCTCTAGCTCCCCAAAATTAAAGTTTGAGGTAAAAAATGTCGGCAGGCTTTCAAGCATACGGAACTGTAAAATTGGCCCTAAAACTTCATCCCTTGTCCAACTTGAGACAGCTTCTGCACCAATATCATCAAGCATTAGGATCGGTTCTCTTTTTAATGCTTCAATTTTTTCATTCAAAGTCGAATCAGCAATCGAACTTTTCATTTCCCTTAATAGTTCAGGGACATAGACAATCATCGAAGAAATCTGTTTTTTTGCCAATTCATTGGCGATTGCCCCTAATAGATAGGACTTTCCGACACCGAATTTCCCGTAAAGAAAGAGGCCCTTTGGTTTTTTACCTGCCTCATAATTCATTAAAAAGGTTGCGGCCTTATCTCCGGCATCCAGCCTACCTGAGTCTCCTTCAAAGTCTTCAAAGGTGGCCTCAAGTATGTCTCTTGGCACATATAGACTTTTGATTAGTTTTTCATTTTTCTTTTTTTCATCTGCCATGATTTTTCGAGGACAGCGTTTATAAACAACATCAATGGAGTTTCGGGATAATACCAATTCTGGGTGAAATCCCTTCATGAAATTGATGCAGCTATCCAGACTTTCACATTTGTGGCATTCCTTGCTTTGGTTCGTATACTCGTACAGTTTACTCATGCTTTTATCAATCATGGATTGATCAATCTCATTTTGATGTTGTTCTAAAAAGGCTTGAATATCCGGATTTTCAAGGACTTGCCTGCGTTGTTGCTCATATCGTTTTTGAAAGCTTTCATTAGAAGCTAATCTTTTCAATGTTCGATTGATTTTTTCCAATTTTGGTCACCTCCTATTTGCGAAACGCTTTTAACTTTTCTTCAATCGCACGCTTTTTCGCTTCAACTTCACTGTTGTTTCCTTGCGCGGGATCTTTGCCCGCATCTTTTGTACTTTCATCAAACCAGTCAGGAATTAATTCTGTCCGTATTGGTTTTTTATTAGTCGATCTTGTAGTTTTTTTACTTTCTGTTACCTTGTGTTCCTCATTCTTCGCGAGCTCCATCGCTTCTTTCACCGTTTTCACTTGTTTCCTTGCCCAATGACTAGCGATTGTCTCGACAAAACCCTTTGTAAATTTCATGTCCGTTTTTCTCATAACCACTTCAATTAGGACATTTACCACACCTGGGGGAAGTTTATATTTAATCATGATCTCTTCTAAGGTTTTCAAATTGGCATTCGAAGGTTCAACGCCGCCCGAGATTTCTTTAAAAACGATGAGTGGCGGGGTCGTCTCATACGAGCGAATTAATTTTTCTTCCTGTGTTTTAGGTTCGGTGATTTGAGTTTGATGAACAATTGGTTGTGTTCGGTTAATAAGACTCGGAAGCTGGTCGTAATTGACAAATTGATACCAATCACGAGCCCCCTTTCTCAAGTCCTCTATATCAATTTCTTCATGCTCATTAATAGCACCTAAGATGAAATTTTTCATTTCGATTGCATCTATTTGGTACAGAAATGCAAGATTACTAATTACACTTTTTACTTTTGGCGTTAGCGCTTTTTTGGGAACAAGTGATTCATTCAGCCCTGCAGTTAACAAATCAAAATCAAACGTGTCCACACCAATTTGGATCGGACTCGGCTCATTTCGACCGATAAACTGTTGATTTTCTTCCTCTTGTAATTCTTCGGAAAGGGCTTGAATATATTGCATACTGCCAGGTGCTGCTGATGCAAACACGTCCTGAAAGGCTCTTGTAACATCTACATACTCGTCTTCCCTTGGCTTTTGTTGATCACTAAAAAAGCGCTTCAGACGAGAGAAATGGTTTTTTCCAATTTTTCGATAAAGATAAATATTTAACATCCCATCTAAAAAGAATTGCTCAGGACTTAAAGGTGGATGCAGTTCATAGATGAAGGACCGTCCCCCTTCATCTGTTTTGACACGAGTCTTTAATAAACCAATGCCTTCTAGCTTCAATCTGGCTTCGTAAATATCCTTTAAGTTCATCTCTAAGAGATTCATCAATAAATGATGAGTGGAAGACTCAGACCAGAGCCGATTTTCCTCTAACTCCGCCCAGAGCGTCATATACAAACTAAAGCAAGTTGACCCAATCAAGGGCTGATATAAAAACGTCAGCACTTTACGGTCATACTCATGCAGCAGCCCATCAGCCGCAACTATATAACGGTCGATAGGGAGAATTTCCTGCCAATGCTGCGCCATATCACTCCAACCTTTCTTGTTATAAAATCAAAAAGAGCCAAAAACTCTTTAGCTCTTAAGATTTTTCTTTTTTGATTAATTCTTTTAATTCATCAATAAAAACATTAATATCTTTAAACTGACGGTAAACGGATGCAAACCGTACATAGGCGACTTCGTCCACGTGTGCCAGCCTGTCCATGACCATTTCACCGACTGCTTCACTTTTTATTTCAGAAATCCCCTGACTCCGCAGATCCTTTTCAACACCATGCGTTATATCTTCTAATTCCTTTAAGGCTACCGGCCGCTTCTCACATGCCTTAATCAAGCCACGTAATATTTTATCACGGCTAAACTCTTCTCGGGTCCCTTCTTTCTTGACTACAATCAGCGGGATCTCTTCAATCTTCTCAAACGTAGTAAAACGATACCCACATTCTTCACATTCGCGTCTCCTCCGTGTTGCTCGACCTTCATCAACTGGGCGAGAGTCGAGGACGCGTGTACCATAATTTTGACAAGATGGGCATTTCATTGTAATCAACTCCAAATCTACACTTTACTCCCGAACAAAAACGCTTACTTTCATCTTATAAAAAAGACTATCTTTATACAAGTAGTAGTACTAGGAGTTTTTTATTCCTATAAAGGTATGTAATTGATTAATTCGCTCGTAATAAGAATTAATCCGCTTTTTTAAATCGGGATAGGTGCCGAGTAAGGAAAATTTTTCAGATGAAATATTAAAGTCTACCGCTGTTTCCATTGGCTTTACTCCCACAATTGTAACAATTAGAAAGCAGGGGATGGGTTTACTGATTTCAACAGCAATTTCTCCATGTTCTTTAGAAACAGTGGTGACCCGGCAATCAGCATCTTCATGGAATAACTTTTCAACAGATGCAAATAATTGATTAAACATCGCCTTATAATAATGCGTTTTTAAGGAATCATCCTTAATCTGATCTGAAGTCTCAATTTGCTTTTTAAAACGAACAAATAGGTTACCTAACATAGCCATACTATTCCTCCCATGATGTAGCTTTGTTCTTATTGTACAACATTAGTCTAGAAAATATAAAAAGAGGTGTATGTATAAATACACCTCTACGTTGATTATTTTTATAGTGATTATAAAACCTTTGCCTGTTTTACATGAACAGGACCCATGCCACGCGGAATTTCAATATTTTCACGTGTTTGTGCATTTAATGCTTCAGCAATATAATCGGCCGCAACATTAGGATTCAAATCGCCGCAAGTGTATACATCTATGCTGGCATATCCATGTTCAGGGAAGCTGTGAATGGTAAGATGTGATTCAGAGATAATAACCACACCACTTACACCTTGTGGGGCAAATTTATGAAATGCTACTTCACGGATTTCCGCACCTGATCTAAGAGCTGCTTCAACAAAAGTTGTTTCAATAAAATTCATATCATTTAATTTTTCAAAGTCGCATCCCCAAAGCTCAGAGATTACGTGACGTCCCATTGTTTCCATATTCATTTTTCCCCCTCTAACCTTTTATGTTCTTTCTTGAAATCCTGTTATTGACGGTATCCGAGTAACTACCACGGGGGAAAGTTAGTCCAGAGAGGTCCTAACCCTTTAAGTAATTAATAGCTACCTGATTTCAAGAAGTTCACGATGACTAGTATACTTTGTTTATATTTTTTTTGCAACCTATCAATATAAAAAACTTTATATGTTAATTTTGTAACAAGGTTAATGGGCATGTTCCATTTTTCATTCGATAAAAAAACACTAAATCAAAGCTATTTTATGCAAAAAACACCCAAATGGCTCAAGCAAGGCAAAAAAAATGCTGTCTATCGACAGCATTTTATCCAACCTTTATTTGTGATGATTTTGCTATTTCCTCTGCAACATACATGGTGAGATCCACGACACGTGAAGAATACCCCCACTCATTATCATACCATGCTAAAACCTTTACTTTTCTTGTTCCCATCACCATTGTGGAAAGACCATCAATGATGGCAGAATGTTCATTAGTATTAAAGTCAACGGATACTAATGGTTCCATCGTCAAATCCAAAATGCCTTTTAATGGGCCATTTGCCGCTTCAATAAATGCGTTATTGACATCATCAAGGGTCACATCATGATTAAGATCAACTACTAAGTCAACAAGTGAAACGTTTGGTGTTGGCACACGAAGTGACATCCCATGTAATTTACCTTTTAAGTGTGGTAACACAAGTGAAATTGCCTTGGCCGCTCCTGTTGTTGTTGGTATGATAGATTGTCCACATGCACGAGCCCTTCGTAAATCTTTATGAGGGTTATCGATATTTTTTTGATCATTTGTATAGGCATGAATCGTTGTCATTAATCCGCTTTCAATGCCAAATTTTTCATCTAACACCTTTGCAACAGGTGCAAGGCAGTTGGTGGTACATGATGCATTTGAGATAATGTCATGATGATTGATATCAAGCATTTCTTCATTAACACCCATTACAATTGTGACATCCTCATTTTTCCCTGGTGCAGTTAAGATCACTTTCCTGGCTCCTGCTTCTAAGTGCAGTGCAGCCGCTTCACGAGCATTAAACTTTCCTGTCGCTTCTATAACAATATCAATACCAAACTCTCTCCAGGGAAGTTCCTCTGGATTACGACTGCTTAATAGTTTAATTCTTTTGCCATTGACGATTAACTCATCATCTAAAGGGATAACTTCTCCCTGAAATGGTCCATGATTTGTATCATATTTAAGTAAATGTGCTAATGTTTCCGCTGGATAGCTTGCATTTATGGCAACAACCTCAAGCTTATTTTCAAGGATCGCTTTTCTAAAAACCATCCTGCCAATTCTCCCAAATCCGTTTATTGCAACTCTCGTCTTCATTTTACATCCCCTTTTTTGCATTAATGTCATACTTAATACTTGTATTGTTGTAATTAGTATAACATATTTAGGTTTAATTGTGATGAATAAAATGCGGATTTTTAAAATGTTTTATAATTCAGGCAACTTAGAAACAGAAAAAAGAGAAGGTTGCCCTTCTCTCCCATTACTTATGATTATTTATATCGATGCCAAACTGGGCTAAAATTTCAAGAAGTTGTTTTTTTGTATCTGCGATCGAACCATTATTATCAATTACAGCATCCGCGAGCTTTATTTTTTCAGACAGGGGCATCTGAGAACGAACCCTTGCTTCGGCATCCTCTACTGATAGATTATTTCTCTTGATTAATCTTTTTAATTGTGTTTCATCGTCAACATAAACAAGTAACGTTTTATCCACCATATACGTAAGTTTACTTTCAAATAATAAAGGAATATCAAGAACAACCACTTCTTCACTGTTTTTTATTGCCTGATCGACTTGGTCCCTCATTCTTTTTCTAACCTCAGGGTGGACGATTTCGTTTAAAATTTGCCGTTTTTCAGCGTGATGGAAAATAATTGCGCCAAGCTTTTGCCTGTCAATTTCACCATCTTCCAATAAAATATCACGGCCAAACTCTTCAATAATCTTAAAATAAGCGGATTCACCTTGCATTACCGCTAGGCGTGATTCTATATCAGCATCGACTACAGTGATATCCATTTCTTTGAAAAAGTTTGAGACTGTGCTTTTTCCACTGGCGATTCCGCCTGTTAAACCGATAACTAATGACATGATCTTTTCCTTTCTAGATTCATAACTTCCATATTCCAATTATGATTAATAAAATCCCTGGCAAAAACGTGAACTTTTGGATCCAATCAAACTTATGAAAAAAAGTTCCGCTTTTTATCCCTAATAGAACAAATAATGAGCTCATAATCGCGACAGTAAATGCTAAATAAAAAGGAGAGAAACCAAGCATCGCTGCACCAATCCCGGCTCCAAAGGCATCCAGCGACAAAGCAAAGCCTAACATTAAAGCTTCGATCCCCGTAATCGTACCCGATTGGTCAAAGTCAGCCGACATCGGCTTTTTCAAGATGTTGATGGCTAATCCTAGGGATTTAATTTCAAAATTTACGATTGTTTTTTCATGTTCTAGTACGTCTTTTTCCTTTTCTGGTTTGAAAAATTGAAACAAAACCCATGCACCAAGAGCAATTAGAATGATTCCTCCTAGGCTTGCCGTAATACTTGGAGATAGAACTTTTTCAAGTCCATGCCCAATTGACACGGCAATCATTAGAGAAATAGCCGAGCAACTTGCAATAATAATCACTGATCGGATCGGCATGACCATTTTCCTTAGTCCATAGGTAAAACCCACGCTAAAGCTATCAAGGCTGAGAGCAAAAGCAAGTATGAGAAGTGAGAACAACTGAACCATGATGTCTAGGGCTCCTTCCTCCAAAATCATTACGATAGTATATGGCAGGAGCCTATCAAAGGTTAATATTATTCAATTCTCACTTTTTTTACTTTTTTCCCACTTAAATCTTTTGGCACTGCGGGCAGTAATGGGTTCCTCTGCCCCCTACGGTCGTTTTTTCTAATGGTGTTCCACATCGTTTACACTCTTCTCCTTTACGACCATAAGCGTATAATTCAAGCTGAAACATACCTATTTCCCCTTGGGAGTTAACATATGAGCGGATCGTACTTCCGCCCTTTTTGACGGCTTCGCTTAAGGTCGCAACAATTTCACGGTGAAGAAGGGCAAGTTCATTTTTATTTAATGTATTAGCAATACGTTCTGGGTGTATTCCTGCCCGAAAAAGTGCCTCATCCACATAGATATTACCGAGCCCCACAAAAAGTTTTTGGTCCAATAGAGCTGTTTTAATTTTTCGATTCGTTTTTTCAACCTTCTTAGTCAAGTACTCTACCGTAAATTCATCTGAAAAAGGTTCAGGACCAAGCCCTATGAGCGGTTCCGTTAAGAATTCGTCCCCTTTTTTGTATAAGTGCATCGTTCCAAATTTCCGAACGTCCCTATACCTTAATTCTGTTCCATCTGTAAAGTGAAAGAGTACATGTGTATGTTTATCAAAGGGTTCTTCCTTAGGATAAAGCCCATACTTTCCTTCCATTCTCAAATGCGATACTATCGCGAAATGATCCGTATAAATGATTAAAAATTTCCCTCTTCTGCCTACATCAACAATGGTCTCCCCTGCTAAAGCATCAACAAATTGTTCCACTTCAAGTGGGCTTTTAATGATTTTTGGCCAAAAGACGGTTATATCTTTGATGGTTTTATTGACAACTAATCTTTTTAACGTTTTCCTTATGGTTTCTACTTCTGGAAGCTCCGGCATTGCTGAGGGGTCCCCCTTTTATTTGGCGTCAAACCATGTTGGTCCATAGGCATAGTCCACTTTCAACGGCACCTTCAATTCGAGGGCATTTTCCATCACGTCTGGGACTAACTTCTTTAAAATTTCCAATTCGTCCTCAGGTGCTTCAAATATCAATTCATCGTGCACTTGAAGTAAGAGGCGCGTCTTTAAACCCTTGTCCTTTAAAGCATCGTCCATATCAATCATTGCTTTTTTTATGATATCAGCGGCACTGCCCTGAATTGGTGTATTCATGGCTGTCCTTTCTGCAAAGCTTCTGATGTTAAAATTACGAGCTGTAATTTCAGGAAGGTATCTTCTTCGCTGCATCAAAGTGGAGACATAGCCCTTTTGTTTTGCCGAGTGAATAATATCATCCATGTATTCTTTGACACCTGGATAGGTATCTAGATAACGATTAATGAATTGACCAGCTTCCTTCCTTGTAATTCCTAAGGATTGGGACAGACCATAATCACTGATTCCATAAACAATTCCAAAGTTAACAGCCTTTGCCTGACGCCTCATATTGGAAGTTACCTCATCTTTATTGACATGAAAAACTTCCATTGCTGTTTTTGTATGAATATCCATATCTTCTTTGAAGGCCTGAATCAGCTTTTCATCACCAGCAATATCCGCAAGGACACGCAGTTCGATCTGTGAATAGTCGGCTGCAAAAATGATCCAGCCTTCCTCTGATGGAACAAAGGCTTGGCGGATTTTACGTCCCTCTTCAAGGCGAATCGGTATATTTTGCAAATTAGGATCAATTGAACTTAATCTGCCAGTCGCAGTTAAAGTTTGTTGATACCTGGTATGGACTTTTCCCGTTTTAGGATTAATAACCTTCAGTAATCCTTCTATATAGGTAGATTGAAGCTTACCTAATTGTCTGTATAGAAGAATATGCTCGATGATTTCATGATCTTCTGCTAATTTTTCCAATACATCTGCTGAAGTTGAATGACCTGTTTTCGTTTTCTTAAACGAAGGAAGGTTTAATTTTTCAAATAAAATTACACCTAGTTGCTTCGGTGAATTGATATTAAACTTTTCACCTGCTAATTCACAAATCTTCTCTTCAATCTCGACGAGTCTCTCATTTAGCTCCTTACCCATTGCCTGAAGACGTTCCTGTTCCACCTTGATCCCGCACGATTCCATATCAGCCAAAATCAGCGATAAAGGCATTTCAAGCTCAGTAAATAATTCATATTGTTCATTTTTTCTTAATTCATCTTCTAGTTTTTCTTTAATATCAGACATTGCAAGGCTTTTCCGAACTAGATGTTCAGCGAGCTTAGACACTTCAGGGACTTTTCGTTTCGCCCCTTTCCCATAAAACGATTCATCAGATTGAATATTATGTAGATCGAATCTTTTCGTTATTGCAGCGAGGTCTTCAATGTTTTCTGAAGGATTTATGATATAGGAAGCCATTAGAATATCAAAATTGGCCCCTTTTAGATGAATATCATGTCTTCTTAATGAAACTTCAGATCGCTTGGCATCATAAACTATTTTCTTTTTACTCTCATCTTCCGCCCATTTTTTAAAAGCTTTTGACTGTAATGCCAAGTCAGTTGGCAAGTAGAAATGTCCTATTTCATTGACAAGAGAGAAACCGATAATCTCTGCATAATGATAATTATCATCCAGCATTTCAACGTAAAAATAATTAGTGTCTGCAAACAGTTCTTCTGTTATTTCAGTTGGAATATGAAAATCAATATCTTCAAGTTCCTGCTCTTCAATAGTGTCTGGACCTTCTCCAAGCTTGCCCAATAATGAATGAAAGCCTAATTCTTTAAATAAGGCTACTAATTTTTCGCGCGTAAAGCCCTCGTATGCGACGTTTTCTAAATCCACTTCGACAGGTGCTTGTCTTTCAATCGTAGCAAGTTCTTTACTCATTAATGCTTGGTTCTTAAATTCTTCAAGCTTCTCTTTCAGTTTGTTCCCAGTTACTTGTTCAACGGAGTTTAATAAATTTTCGAGGGTTGAAAACTCCTTCAACAATTTGATCGCTGTCTTTTCACCTACCCCAGGAACACCAGGAATATTATCGGAAGGGTCCCCCATTAACCCTTTCATATCAATGATTTGTTCTGGTGTAAGTCCATACTTTTCGGCTACATGTTCAGGGGTATATTCTTCAATATCTGTAATACCCTTTCGAGTAATTCCGACGGTTGTAGTGGCGGAAGAGAGTTGGGTTAAATCTTTGTCTCCTGAAATCACTTTTACTTCGTACCCATCCTTTTCTGCAGTTAATGAAAGGGTACCAATGATATCATCGGCCTCATAATTTTCAAGCTCATATCTGGAAATTCCATAAGCATCAAGAAGATCACGGATAAACGGAAATTGTTCGGATAGTTCGGGTGGGGTTTTTTGCCTTCCACCTTTATACTCACTAAAGGTTTTATGGCGAAAAGTAGTTTTTCCAGCATCAAATGCGACAAGTAAATGTGTTGGCTTTTCATCTTCAAGAATTTTCATCAACATCATCGTAAAGCCATATACCGCATTCGTGTGGATTCCTTTATCGTTATTAAGCAGGGGTAATGCAAAAAATGCTCGGTAAGCAATACTATTACCGTCAATCAGGACAAGTTTCCTTTTTTCCATTTATATCCACCTTCCAAAAATCATATCAAATATTTATGTAGTTCAATAATAAAGTCGCTTCCTTCACCCAAATTACTTCTAACACTTATGTTACCATGATGCGCTTCTATTAAGTGTTTTACGATTGCTAATCCAAGGCCTGTCCCACCCGAGTTACGACTTCTGGCACGGTCCACTCGGTAAAATCGTTCAAAAATACGTGGAATCTCTTCTTTACTAATTCCTACCCCTGAGTCTTTCACATGGATCCGTACGTTCTCACCATGTTCGAGAAGGATAATTTTTACGTCCCCTTCTGGCGGGGTATAGTTAATTGCGTTGCCGATTAAATTGATAAATACTTGTTTTAAACGGTCCGAATCGCCATTGATTAACACTTGATTTTGCTTGCTGTAAAATTCAAGCTTGATATTCTTTGCTTCTGCTTTTCCTGTAAGAATCGTGATTACTTCTTTTAATAACATATGCAAATCTATTTCTTGAATGTTTAATCTGAAGCCTTGCTGCTCTATTTTTGAAAGCTCTAACAGGTCTTGTATAAGTGTTTGCAGGCGATCACTCTCTTTTAAAATGATCGAAAGAAACGCTTCTAATGTTTCTTTATTGTTCATGGCACCGTCCAGCAATGTTTCAGTAAATCCTTTAATAGACGTTACTGGGGTTTTTAATTCATGCGAAACATTGGCGACAAAATCCTTCCGCATTTGCTCGAGTTTTTTTATTTCGGTTATATCATGAAAAACAAGCAGTACCCCTTTCCAAACATTATTTGTTCCAATTATCGGGACACCATACACAACAAAATACCTTCGTTCGATCAAAAAAGGCACAAGTAATTGTTCACTTACCTTCTTTTCAGTCCGAAAAACCTCTGCTACTAAATGACAAATTCCTTCATATTCAATCACTTCATAGTAGAGTTTATTTAAATAATCACTTGGATTCACCTGAAAAATATCAATAAACCCTTTATTAATGAGATTAATGTAACCGCGACTGTCTATTAAGACTAATCCTGCTCCCATATTTTCAATTAAAGCACTTAACCGGTCCTGTTGCATTTCTTGTGCTTTAACAAGTTCTTGGAGGTTTTCGGCAAGCATATTGATCGATGACCCAAGCATGCCGGTTTCATCCAATCGATCTACTTTTGTTCGTGCCCGGTAGTTTCCGTTTGCCAGTTCAACCGCTACATTTGTGGCGGCTTCAATTGGTTTTGTATACTTTGAGGTGATTCTAATGGATAGAAAAATAATTATTATTATTGCAATCCCTAGACAGATGGAAAGGACCCACAAGATTTCAACTTTAAAATGTTCATTTAGAGACTCTAGGTAATAGCTTTTAAAAAATTGGCCCAGCAATATTCCTAATCCAACTAAAACAGCCATAATTAATAAGATTAGTGTAATTAGCAGACCTTTTCGGTATTTGGTCATTCTCCTTTCGGCTCCTCCAATTTATAGCCCAAGCCCCGTAACGTTTTAATATAGGCCGGCTTTTTCGTATCCACTTCAACTTTCTCTCTTAAATGTGATATATGTACATCCACAATTCTAGTATCTCCAGCAAAGTCATAATTCCAAACAGCACTTAGTAATTGATCACGCGTCAAGACGCGGCCTTTATTTTGCGCGAGATAAAGAAGTAATTCAAATTCCTTTAAGGTTAACTCCAAAAGTTTTTCGTTAAAATAAGCCTCATATTTTTCAGGATCGATTCTTAAATTAGCGATCACTAGTTGACCCGTCTCTTTTTCACCTACGTCAATTGCCTCCGTTTGGACTTGTGTCCTCCTAAGAATTGCTTTCACGCGGGCGATCACTTCTCTAGGACTGAAAGGCTTAACCATATAATCATCTGCACCAAGCTCTAAACCTAATATTTTATCGAGCTCATCATCTTTTGCAGTTAACATTAAAATCGGAGTCA
This sequence comes from Bacillus sp. ISL-7, assembly GCF_018613065.1. The sequence goes on from NZ_JAGGQW010000035.1 coordinate 174,873, forward strand.
TTATACTCTTTTGACGGAGCTGCTTACATACTTCCATTCCATCCAACTTCGGTAACATGAGGTCTAATACAATGATATTAGGGTCTTGTGTCTCTGCAAGATGTTTCCCCTCTTCACCATCCATTGCAGTAATCACTTCATACCCGGCCTGCTCCAAATTATATTGAAGCAAAGTAACAATTGACTGTTCATCATCGACAACAAGTATTTTATTTTTCATAATATCCCCCACTAAATAAGTTACCTCCATTATAATAATAAAAATTACATATTATCTAGTTTTACAAAAATTTAACATTAAAGGAATGTTCACATACCCATCGAAACGAGTTTGAATTTATTTAAAATAATTAACAAAATATCCACTTTTGGTGTCAAATTTCGCCATAATTTTTTATAAAATTAACTATGAAAGGGAGTGGAATATGGCTTACAAACCACGTTTTGAAACAAGTGAATTATTGATCCTAAGAATTTTGAATAAACGAATGAATTTAACAACTGAGGAGCAGCTGCATTATAAAAACAAGGAAAAAGGCTTTGAAGGTGAAGTTCAGTTTGATTTATTAACAGAGAAGCTTCAATGTGAGTGCTTCATTTTAAACGATCTGCTGCTTGAGGTTAACAATTCTAAATTCCAAATTGATACCACTATTATTTTTCAAGAAACGATTTACCCTTTTGAGGTAAAAAATTATGAATGCGACTTCATTTTCAAACCTGACAGGCTTAAGAGGATTTCCGGTAAAGATTATAAAAATCCACTAGACCAATTGAAACGCACCAAATTCATGCTCCGCCAGTTACTGCAAAATCTAGGATATAATATCCCCATTGAGGGAACCGTTGTGTTTATTAACCCCGAGTTTACATTATATCAAGCGCCCCTAAACGAACCCATTGTTTATCATTCACAACTACATCGATTCATGAAAAAATTAGATATGCAGCGCTCAAAACTAACTAGTCGGCATAAGAAGCTAGCTGACAAGCTTATTTCCTTACATCAAGTTGAATCACCTTATAAAAGGCTACCACCATATAAGTATGAGCATCTAAGAAAGGGGTTTACTTGTGCGAAATGTAATTCATTTTCACTTTTTGTAAATGGAAATCATTTAGCGTGTAACCAATGTGGGCACCAGAAAGGGATAGAGTCGGCTGTTTTGTGCAGCGTGGAGGAAATTAAACTACTATTTCCGGAAAAGAAGATTTCCACCAATTGTGTTTATGATTGGTGTGGGGAGGTTGTGTCTAAAAAGAAAATCAATAGGATATTAACAAGATATTATAAAAGAATGGGGCGAGGTAGGTTTTCTTACTATGTTGATAAATGAATGTAAGCGACTAGACCCACTGTTTTCCTTTAGGGTTATGTTTTTTAATTAATTACAACTCATGAGGACAACTTTGGCTCTTCTCTTGCGGTATTTGTCCTCATGAACCCCTCATGAGGACAACTTTAGCTCTTCTCTTACATTTTTTGTCCTCATGAACTCCTCATGAGGACAACTTTAGCTCTTTCCAAACCTTTTTTGTCCTCATGGACCACTATTGAACACAGGTATTACTTAGTGATCCAGTTTTCCAGCATCATTTCAGTAAAAATACTGGATCCTTATCAACTTTATTAAAAATTATCCAGAGTCCTACCATGTATTTCCTCCAAACGATGTGGAGGACAAACTTTAACCCTTCCCAGTATGACAGTTTCATTTTTTTCATTCATTCCAATGACACTGATCACAATGGTATGCTCATCTCTTACAACCTCAATCACTTCAAACAAAAACTCGACGGTTCCATAATGATATACCGGCTTAGGAAACTCAATTTCTTGGCTTAAGATATGGCTCCCAGGACCGGGTAAATATTTTGAGATGGCAGAGGTTATCATTCCCGTAAGCATAATACTAGGAACGATTGGTTTTTCAAAAGGAGTCTGTGAAGCATAATCATGTTGAATATAGAGAGGATTGGCATCGTCTGTTAATCCTAAATAAAGAAGGATATCCTTGTCTTCTATCTTTTCAGACATAGACAATTTTTCACCGACAGTAATTTCTTCAATCCTTCTGCCTAACTTTCTTTTTTTACCTAAAAGCATATAACTCCACCCCTGTTGTAAGCGATTTCATTTGAATGCAAAGAAATTCGGGGAAACCCTTGCAGCCCCGAATTTCTCTATTATAATTTTTTATGCTAACACTTGCATTACATTGCGAACGGATTCCGCTGATTTATCTAATGCAGCTTTTTCGTCAGCAGTTAACTCAAGCTCAATTATTTTTTCAATACCATTTGCACCAAGGATCGTTGGTACTCCGAGGTAAATGCCATCGTAACCAAATTCGCCTTCAAGATAAGCAATGGAAGGAATCACTCGACGTTGATCTTTAAGGATTGCTTCACACATTTCTACTAAAGAAGCTGCAGGCGCATAATAAGCACTTCCATTACCTAGAAGGTTTACAATTTCACCGCCGCCTTTTCTTGTGCGTTCTACAATTGCTTCTAGACGGTCTTTAGGAATTAATGTTTCTAATGGAATACCACCAGCATAGGAGTAGCGTACAAGAGGAACCATATCATCTCCATGTCCACCCAATACAAATCCTGTAATGTCTTTAACAGAAAGATTTAATTCTTGAGCAACAAATGTGCGGAAACGAGCACTATCTAGAACCCCAGATTGACCAATTACACGGTTTTTAGGGAATCCTGATTCTTTAAATACAGTATATGTCATTGCATCTACTGGGTTGGTTAGAACAAGAATCGTACAGTTTGGAGAATACTTTACAATCTCCTGTGTAACACTTCTCATTACCTTCTGGTTTGTCTGGACTAAATCATCGCGGCTCATTCCAGGTTTGCGGGCAATACCAGCAGTGATAACGACAATATCAGAATCCCGAGTATCTTCATAATTTGAAGTACCTGTAATATTAGAATCAAAGCCTTGTACTGGACTCGCTTCAAGCATATCTAACGCTTTACCTTTTGTTGGGTTTTCCATTTGCGGGATATCAACTAGAACTACATCGCCAAGTTCCTTTTGTGCCAGTAAAAATGCAGTGGTTGCTCCTGTAAATCCGCCGCCGATAACAGATACCTTTTTACGTTTTAATGACATTTTAATTCTCCCCCTTGAACTTTTTAATGTTTCACTTGAATCTAGAAAAGGCAGAAGGGGCTATTTTTATTATTAACAGCCCGCATCTGCTCTCCACTTTCCCTTCTTATTCCATGTTCTTAATTAGCTCGTCACCGAATTCAGAAGTTTTTACTTCAGTTGCTCCGTCCATTAAACGAGCAAAATCATAAGTTACAACTTTAGAAGCAATTGTTTTTTCAACAGATTTAATAACCATTGTAGCCGCTTCATTCCAGCCTAAGTGCTCAAGTAATAACACACCTGATAAAATGACAGAAGAAGGGTTTACTTTATCAAGACCCGCATACTTAGGTGCAGTACCATGTGTTGCTTCAAAAATTGCATGTCCTGTTTCATAGTTGATGTTGGCGCCTGGTGCAATACCAATACCGCCTACTTGCGCTGCAAGTGCATCAGAAATGAAATCTCCGTTCAAGTTCATTGTTGCAACCACATCAAACTCACGTGGACGTGTAAGGATTTGCTGTAAGAAGATATCAGCAATAGCATCTTTTACGATGATTTTGCCTGAAGCTTCTGCATCAGTCTGAGCCTTATTAGCAGCTTCAGAACCTTGTTCCGCTTTAATGCGGTCATACTGTAACCATGTAAATACTTTGTCGCCGAATTCCTTCTCAGCAAGCTCATAACCCCAGTTTTTAAACGCGCCTTCAGTGAATTTCATGATATTTCCTTTATGCACGAGTGTAACGGATTTACGGCCTTCTTTAATAGCATAATTGATCGCTGCACGTACTAGACGGCTTGTTCCTTCTTCCGAAACTGGTTTAATACCGATACCTGAAGTTTCAGGGAATCTGATTTTCTTAACACCCATTTCGTTTTGTAGGAAGTCAATAACCTTTTTAACTGCTTCAGTACCTTTTTCATATTCAATACCCGCATAAATATCTTCAGTGTTTTCACGGAAAATAACCATATCCGTATCTTGTGGGCGCTTAACAGGGGAAGGAACACCTTCGAACCATCTAACTGGACGTAAGCAGACAAACAAATCTAATTCTTGTCTAAGAGCAACATTTAATGAACGAATTCCTCCGCCAACAGGAGTGGTTAATGGACCTTTAATGGCAATTAAATACTCTCTGATCACGTCAAGCGTTTCACTTGGAAGCCATTCACCTGTTTTGTTAAATGCCTTTTCTCCAGCTAAAACTTCTTTCCAAATCAATTTACGCTCGCCTTTATAGGCTTTTTCAACTGCTGCATTTAAAACTCGCTCGGAAGCTGCCCAAATATCTGGACCGATACCATCACCTTCAATAAATGGGATGATTGGATTATTTGGTACATTTAATACTCCGTTTGTAACCGTGATTTTTTCGCCTGACATAGTTGATTCACCCTCCTATTATGTAAAAGAAAACTAAAAAACTTACACCCTTTGTCTTATCAAAGGTTAGAGAGGTTAGTCTCTAACCTTTTCATACATATCTATTAGACCAATTATTCTAACAAAAGTAAAATATTAGCCTCGTTGCTCGATTGGAACATATTTTTGCATTCCAGGACCAATATAATCTGCACGCGGTCGAATTAACCGGTTGTTCTCATATTGTTCAAGAATATGTGCAAGCCATCCTGATACCCTGCTGACAGCAAAGATTGGTGTCATTAAGTCATGATCAATCCCTAAACTGTGATAAACAGAGGCTGAATAGAAATCCACGTTAGGTGGCAAATTCTTTTCACCTGTGACAATGCTTTCAATTTTTTCAGACATATCATACCAATGTGGTTCGCCCGTTAGTTCAGTTAATTTTTTAGACATTGCTCTTAAGTGCTTGGCACGTGGGTCACCTTGTCGATATACACGGTGGCCAAAGCCCATGATTTTTTCTTTCTTCTCAAGTTTACCACGGACGAATGGCTCTACATTTTCAAGCGTGCCAATTTCTTTTAGCATTTTCATTACAGCTTCATTTGCCCCACCGTGAAGTGGTCCTTTTAGGGCTCCAATTGCGGCAGTTACTCCAGAATAAACATCTGATAACGTAGCTACACAAACACGTGCTGTGAATGTAGATGCATTCAATTCATGGTCCGCATGTAATACGAGCGCTTTATTTATTGCTTCTTCAGCAATTGGTTCTGGTTCCTTGCCAGTTAACATGTATAAGAAATTCGCTGCAAAGCTTAATTCCTTTTTAGGAGGAATTGGCTCAAGTCCTTTTCTAACACGTGCAAATGTTGCAACAATGGCTGGCATTTTTGCTTGAAGGCGAATTGCTTTTCGGTAATTTGATTCTGTGTCCATTAAATCAGCTTCTTCGTCATATAAACCTAAAAGGGAAACGGCTGAACGAAGGGCTGCCATTGGGTGGACCTTTTGGATTGGGTACATTTTAAAATGCTCAATTACTTCCTGTGGAAGTGCTGCATTCTCAGAAAGTTGTTTTTTCAATTCTGTTAACTGCTCTGCATTTGGCAGCTTTAAGTGCCATAATAAATAAATTACCTCTTCAAAACTAGCATTCACAGCTAGATCATCAATGTCATAGCCAACATATGTTAGCGTGTCATCAATAATTGAACTGATTGAGGAAGTTGTTGCCACTACCCCTTCTAAACCGCGTGTTACTGTCATAGTATATCTCTCCTTCACATTCTAAATTTCCCCACACCTTTTTAAAAAATTATTCCCCTTATTCCATCCTTTAAGTTGACTGAGCGATTGCTCGGGTAAAAAGCAAATAGTTAAAATGAGATTCCTTTTAGAGGCACAAATTGATTTATAAACAATTCAGCATATCTATTTGGTTTATGTAAAAAAGGATACGCTTACAAGCCTATTATAAACAATTATCAGATTTTTGTGAATGAAAAGGAACCGAAAAATGCAAAAAAATATTATTTTACAAAAAATCTAGGTAAAAAAACTAAAAATTCTCATTGCTGTATAGGCAATTCCAGCTCCAATTAGAGGGCCAACTGCGACCCCTTTAAAAATTGACACAGATAAAATAGTGCCAAGAACTAGTGCTGTTGTAATCTGTGGATCATCTGCTAGTAACTTAACCCCTCCTTTTGCCAGCATAGCGACAATCATGCCCGAGATCAGGGCAATCCAAGCATATGATGATTTAAATGCTCCTGTTAAGTCTTTAAAACCAATTTCTCCACTTGCAATCGGGACTAATACCGCAATTGTAATAATTGTGACACCCCAATTAATACCTTTGGACTGTATAAATGAGAATGCCTTTGTATCCAATCCTACTACCTTTAAGGTAATGAGCACTGCAATGGCAACCAGTAAGGAACTGTTTTTCGCAATAAAACCAATAACGAGCAATAACAGTAAAAATAAAAATGACTCATTTAGCATGTTCTCACCATCCCATTTCCAAATTATCGTAACATAATACCTGCTAAAGCATGAAATTAATGATTACAATAAGTTTCTGTTCAATCTCCTTGCGAATCCTTCAAATAAAATGTTCGTAATATTTTTAAGACTATTATATTTATCTGGAAAAGTTATGCAGTTTATTTCATAAAATGTTAAACTAGAACTACCAAACATACATATAAAGGAGGTTTGTCTTTGAATCTAAAGTACTTATACCGGACAATACGATTCTTAATTGTAATAGGTGCTATTGTTTTGGCGCTTTACTCTTTTTACTTTCTGTCAAAAGTGACCTATCCATTTTTAATTGGACTAATTATTGCGTTTATGATTAATCCACTTGTAGATATTTTTGAAAAAAAGGCTAGAATGCCTCGTGTATTAGCTGTTTTTATTGCACTTATTCTTATTTTTGCCTTATTTGCAGGTTTAATTACACTACTAATAGCCGAGATTGTCTCTGGTGCAAATTATTTGTCTACGGTAGTCCCCGAACATCTAGATACGTTAATTGAATATATAGAGAAATATTTTACTGCTCAAATTCTTCCGATATATGATCAATTAACAAGTGTGTTTAATAAACTTGAATCAGGGCAGCAGGATACGATTATTGGAAATATACAGAATGTTGGGACGAGAATTGGCTCAACCGTTGGCAATTTTATTCAGAACCTATTTGGTATTATCCCAAATATCATCGCTTGGCTTCCAAATGCAGCTACCGTATTAATCTTTTCCTTATTGGCTACTTTTTTTATCAGTAAGGATTGGTACCGTTTATCGACATTGGGCGGCAGACTCTTACCTGAGAAAGCAAAAACAAGCAGCCGGTCAGTTTTTGTTGATTTAAAAAAGGCGCTGTTTGGTTTTATTAAAGCCCAATTAACACTGATATCGATTACCACGGTTATTATTCTAATTGGCCTACTTATTCTTCGTGTTGATTACGCGATAACTATCGCTTTAGTAACAGGAGTAGTGGATGTTATTCCTTACCTGGGTACGGGTGCTGTTTTTGTCCCATGGATTATTTATGTGGCGATTGGAGGCAATACAGGTCTTGCCATTGGCTTAGGGGTTCTTTATATTGTTGTCATCGTTCAACGGCAAGTCATGGAGCCCAAAATCCTTTCTTCTAATATTGGACTTGATCCATTAGCCACACTGATTGCGTTATTTGTCGGTTTTAAAATGATTGGTCTTTTAGGATTAATTGTTGGCCCCGTCACCCTTGTCATTATTAGCACCTTGTATCGTGCGAATGTTTTTAATGATTTATGGGTTTTTATTAAAGGAAAAGAGGTTTGAGACTTCTTAATAAGAAAAGTCAGCCCCAATTGGATGCTGACTTTTCTTATTTTATGATTTTAATATTTCCTTTATTAATCCGTCTTCGCCACGCTTTGAGGATTAGAAATTTTATCGGCTTTCTGGTTGGCGGGAAAAGAAATAGGAACCCAGTAACATCAGTGATAAATCCTGGCGTTAATAAAAGTGTTCCGCCAATTAAGATACAAATTCCATCTAATAGAGCTTCGCCTGGAATCTGACCGTAGCTTAGTTGTTCCTGCACCCTTCTGATTGTCTGGAGTCCCTCTCTTTTAGCTAAATACGCCCCAATGATTCCTGTTAATAAAATTAGGGCAATGGTTGGCCAAACACCGATAGCTTTACCTGAAAAAAGTAAAACACCAATATCCATAGCAGGAATTACAATGATCAATAAAAATAAATAACGCATAGATTGTCCCCTTTCAAACGGCTTATTCTTATTATATTACCAATGGGGATGATTTTGTGGTTATTAAAAAAAGAAGGGGTCTCCCCTTCTTTTTTCCTTATCTCTTATAGGACACTAGCATGACCGTTGTAGATAACTCCACTAGTAGCATCTACGGTTATTTCTTGGCCATCTTTAAACAATTCTAAGGCATTATCTACCCCAACAACAACTGGGATGCTTAGGTTTAGTCCAACCACTGCTGCATGGCTCGTTAATCCACCCTCTTGGGTAATAACGGCCGCACATTTTTCAAGTGCTGGCACCATATCACGGTCCGTACCAATTGTCACAAGAATCGAACCTTGCTTTACTTTTTCTAAAGCTTCTTTCGCATCATGGGCAACTACCACTTTCCCAAAGGCTGACCTACGGCCAATTCCTTGCGCTTTTGTAATAATATCGCCGACAACATGGATTTTCATTAGGTTTGTTGTACCGGCTTCACCCACTGGCACACCAGCTGTAATGACAACTAAATCACCACGGTTAACGATACCGCTATTTAAGCTTTCTTCAACGGCAATATCTAACATTTCGTCTATTGAGGTAGCGACTCTCCCAAATTGCGGGTAAACACCCCAAACAAGGGATAAACGGCGGCATACATGTTCAACGGAAGTTACCGCAACGATGGAAGCTTTTGGACGATATTTAGAAATCATTCTAGCAGTATGGCCGCTTTCAGTAGGGGTAATAATTGAATTTACTTCAAGATTTAAAGCAGTATGTGCAACAGATTGTCCAATCGCATCTGTAAGATTATGTTCTGTATCTTTACTGCGGCTTGAGAGTATTTCTTTATGATCTAAAGCTGATTCTGCTCTGGAAGCAATATTGTGCATCGTTTGGACTGCTTCAACAGGATATTGTCCAGCAGCAGTTTCACCAGAAAGCATAATTGCGTCAGTCCCATCAAAAATCGCATTCGCTACATCACTAGCTTCTGCACGAGTTGGTCTAGGATTTCTCTGCATGGAATCAAGCATTTGAGTCGCAGTAATAACTGGTTTGCCCTGCGCATTACATTTCTTAATTAACATCTTTTGGACAAGTGGAACTTCTTCAGCAGGGATTTCTACGCCAAGATCTCCACGAGCAACCATTAAGCCATCAGAAATTTCTAAGATTTCGTCAATGTTATCGACGCCTTCCTGGTTTTCAATCTTAGGAATAATGTGGATATGTGTAGCATTATTTTCTTCTAATAACTGACGGATTTCTAAAACATCCTTTGCACGTCGAACGAAAGAGGCAGCAATAAAATCAACACCTTGTTCAATTCCGAAAAGAATATCTTGAGTATCTTTTTCTGTAATTCCAGGCAGGTTCACTGATACACCTGGAACGTTAACACCTTTTTTATTTTTCAATGTACCGCTATTTAAAATTTTGGTATGGATTTCATTTGCCGATTTATCCACATTCGTTACTTCTAAGCCAATTAAGCCATCATCTAAAAGAATCTTTGAGCCTACATGGACATCTTCAATTAGCCCTGGATATGTAACTGAAAACTTTTGAAGCGTTCCTTCTACTTCGGTCATGGAAACGATAATATTTTCTCCAGCCGTTAGCTCAAGTGCACCGTTTTCCATGTTGTTTGTCCGAATTTCAGGACCTTTTGTATCTAATAGTATGGCAACGATTTTGCCAGTTTGTCTGGATGCTTCGCGAATATTTTGGATTCGTGCACCATGTTCTGCAAAATCTCCATGTGAAAAATTTAATCGAGCTACGTTCATACCCGAATTGATTAATTGTGTTAATTTTTCAACGCTCTCACTAGCTGGACCAATTGTACAAACGATTTTTGTTTTTCGTAACATTCTTATTTTTCCTCCCGTATTAGAAAAGCAATTTTGCCATTTCTTAAATTCATAATTCCTTAAATCGATAATTCCATAGAAAGTTTGTAAAGATCATGATCTAAAGTATGGTGTCGGCCAAGCGCTTCAATAATGTCATAATCTACAAGCTGATTCTTTTCAATCCCTACTGCTCGGCCGCCTTTCCCTTCAATAAGGAGCTCAACTGCTCTTGCTCCTAATCTGCTTGCAAGAACTCTGTCAGCTGCAGTTGGTGAGCCGCCGCGTTGAATATGACCTAAGACAGAAACTCTCGTATCAAAGTTTGTTGCCTCCTGAACTTGCTTCCCAAGCTCAACACCACTGCACACACCTTCAGCAACAACAATAATACTATGCTTTTTACCGCGTTCCTGCCCTTTTCGAAGTTTTTCAACGATATCATTCATGTCATAGCCTTCTTCAGGTATTAATATCGTTTCTGCGCCGCCAGCAAGCCCTGCCCAAAGAGCAATATCCCCAGCGTTTCGCCCCATTACTTCAATAATAAAAGTTCTTTCATGAGAAGTCGCAGTGTCACGAATTTTATCTAATGAATCTATAACTGTATTTAAAGCTGTGTCAAACCCAATCGTAAGTTCTGTCCCAGGAATATCATTATCAATCGTACCCGGAACCCCAACGCACGGATAGCCATGTTCTGTTAACGCTTTTGCCCCACGGTAAGAACCATCTCCACCGATAACCACTAGGCCTTCAATTCCATGTGCTTTTAGCTGCTCGATCCCCTTTTGCTGTCCTTCTTTTGTTTTAAATTCTGGGCAGCGTGCCGATTGGAGCATTGTCCCGCCGCGCTGAATAATATCTCCAACAGAACCAAGTTCAAGCTTTTTAATATTTCCAGAAATTAATCCCGTATAACCACCATAAATACCATAAACCTCAAGATTGTGATAAATTGCTTTCCGAACCACAGCACGAATGGCTGGATTCATCCCTGGGGAATCTCCACCACTTGTAAGTACTCCTATTTTTTTCATGGTTACCACCTCAATTTTTAATTTAAAAAAATATGTATATCCTCATTTGAAAGAGAAAATAAAGTTACGAACTTATTAAAAATTACTTCTTTTATTATTTACTTAAAACCCTCGAATATTTATAAAATAACATGAAGAAATAACTATAACAACCTTCTGGTATTAGTAATTGTAATAGGCAGAATAGTCTATTAACTGGAAACGCTTTATTCACTCTTGTAAGCGTCATCAACAAACTTTTTATGGATTTCTGGTGAACATTTTGTGAATTAAACAAAAAAAAGTGCCCATCGTTATGAGCACGTTAAATTAATTAACCCCGATGTATTCATTGGCAATTGCAAACTCACCAATAGTCCTGAAACGGTTGTAACGATCAGCAATTAATTCATCTTCTGAAAGCTTAAGCAGCTGCTGCAACGCTGTCTTAAGTACATTATCAATTTCTTCTGCTTGCTTGATTGCGTCTCTTTGGGCACCGCCCTTAATTTCGGGAATGATCCCATCAATGACGCCTAGTACTTTTAAGTCCGGTGCGGTTATTTTCATTGTTTCGGCTGCATTTTTAGCCAGAGCTGCATCTTTCCATAATATTGCCGCAGCACCCTCCGGTGAAATAACCGAGTAGGTTGAATTCTCCAGCATATAGATACGATTACCAACTCCAAGTGCAAGAGCGCCGCCACTCCCGCCTTCACCAATCACTATACAAACCACTGGAACCCTAAGACCAGCCATTTCAAACAAATTACGAGCAATTGCTTCACTTTGCCCGCGTTCTTCTGCTGCCTTTCCAGGATAGGCACCCTTTGTATCAATGAAACAGATAATCGGTCGATTAAATTTATCTGCTTGTTTCATTAATCGAAGTGCTTTTCTGTAGCCTTCTGGATGTGGCATTCCAAAGTTTCTGCGAATATTCTCTTTCGTGTCTCTTCCGCGCTGATGACCAATCACTGTTACAGGTAATCCTTTATATTTAGCAATTCCGCCCACTATTGCCTCATCATCAGCAAAGGTTCGGTCGCCATGACATTCAAAGAAATTCTCAAACAGATAGGGAATATAATCTAGCGTTGTCGGCCTGTTCGGAAGACGAGCAATTTGTACCCGATCCCAAGGCTTAATGTTTTCATAGATACTCTGCTCAAGCTTTTCAAGCCTAGTCTCTAATTTGCTAATTTCTGAACTTAAGTCAACATCAGCGGTTTTGGTGAACTCTTTTAAATCAGTGATTTTCTTTCTCAGCTCGATGACCGGGCGTTCAAATTCTAATTCTCCTACCATCTGAGCACACCTCCAGGTTGATGGATTTCTAGAATGTTTGTGACTTTCTCAACTAAGTCATTTCGAACGATAATTGCATCCAACTGACCGTGTTTTAACAGAAACTCTGACGTTTGAAAATCCTCAGGCAATTCTTCGCGGATGGATTGTTCAATAACTCTCCGTCCAGCAAATGCAATAAGCGCACCTGGTTCAGCTAGGTTGAAATCTCCCAATGATGCGAAGCTCGCAGATACACCACCAGTTGTCGGATGCGTCATAATCGAAATGATTAATCCACCATTATTACTAAACCTTTTTAAGGCAACACTTGTTTTTGCCATTTGCATTAAGCTTAAGGCACCCTCTTGCATCCTCGCTCCACCTGATGCGGTAAAAATAATAAACGGAACATTTAACTCATCCGCTTTTTCAATAGCTAGCGTAATTTTTTCGCCAACAACTGAGCCCATGCTTCCCATTCGGAACGATGCATCCATAATGGCGAGAACAATTTTATGACCGTTAACTGTTCCAATTCCAGTGACAACAGCCTCGTTCAATTTACTCTTTTGTCGGTCTTTTTCAAGCTTTTCAAGGTAGTCAGGAAAGTTTAATGGATTTTTTGAAATCATATTATCATTCATTTCCATGAAACTTCCTTCATCTATGAAAGTGTCAATCCGTTCTTTTGAATTCATTGGAAAATGATGACCGCAATTCAAACATATTTTTAAATTTTTCATTAATTCTTTTGTATACATAATCTTCTTACATGAAGGGCACTTTGACATAATTCCTTCAGGAACATCATTTTTTGCAGTTTCCGTCGGTATTTGAGCATATTTCTTCTTTTTTGTAGGATTTTTTGAAAAAAGATCTTTTAGCGCCAAAAATTAAACCTCCCTTGTGTTACGATAACTCTGGCAAGTTTCTCCAATTAATACTATTTAGAAGTTTTTCTATTCATACTAAACTTCATACATCCATTGTGGTCAGACCACCATTGAAATAAAAATACCCTATCTTAGGGCTTGGTTAACCTACACTATAAATTAAAATGGGTTCAAAATCTGTTAGTATTTGTCGTTAAAAACAGACAAATTCCGTAGATTGTAATATGCAGATAGTGTTTTGACTTCATTCTTTTCAGACAGGGCCTCAATTAGTAATAGATAGTCTTGACGAGGATTGACGATTTTTTTTGATTCAAGCGATTGGTAATACTCTTTTAAAATAGACCAAATTCTAGAGAAAAGATGGTTATCAGCGATCTCAATAATTTGATAAAAAAACTCATCATCATTTACGTTGTTATCTTGATTTGCCCATTCTTTCAAATTCACTATATTTTTGTTATCTATTTTTTGCAAAGCTAATCTTAGGCAGTCCATCTCAATATAACACTTTGTCTCAAATACATCACGTTTCGCTTTTTCATCCTGTAAAATAAATGTACTAAGAAGCTGGACGAGATGATTGCCCCGAAAGTCGCGAATAAACGTCCCTTCGCCCCTCCGTGTTTCAATTAACCCAAGCAATTCTAATGCCCTAAGTGCCTCTCTAACGGAAGAGCGCCCGAAATTCAGGCGCTCCGACAACTCTCGTTCAGATGGGATCTTATCTCCGGATTGTAATCCATCGATTGTAATCATTTCTCGTAACTGCTTAACAATCTCTAAATATACCTTAGTATTGTTTCCCACTAACGTATCACTCACTTTTGCCAATAATTGCGAGCCTCTTTGTTTTTTCCTTTATTTCTTCAGGATCAACCTTAATGCGGGCAACCCCGGTTTCCATTGCTGCTTTTGCGACTGCTGCTGCAACATCTGGAGCAACTCTCGGGTCAAAAGGTCCGGGAATGACATAATCGGCATTCAGCTCATCTAGACTGATTAAGTTGGCAATAGCTTCTACAGCCGCGACTTTCATTTTTTCATTTATATGGGTGGCACGAACATCGAGTGCCCCACGGAAAATTCCTGGGAATGCGAGAACATTGTTTACTTGGTTTGGAAAATCTGAACGGCCTGTTCCAACCACTTTTGCTCCTGCTGCTTTTGCCTCATCAGGCATAATTTCAGGGTCCGGATTGGCCATAGCAAAAATAATAGAATCTGGATTCATTGATGCTACCATTTCTTTTGTAAGTGCACCTGCAACTGAAACTCCGATAAAAACATCCGCACCCTTAATTACATCTGCAAGGCTGCCTGTTAGGTTATCTCGGTTTGTATATTTCGCTACTTCAGCTTTAACTGCATTCATACCCTGTGGACGCCCTTCGTAGATGGCGCCTTTTGTATCACACATAATTATGTCCCTAACACCGTAACTATATAACAATTTAATAATGGCAATTCCCGCTGCACCAGCACCGTTTGCGACCACTTTAATTTCTGTCATTTTTTTGCCGATAAGCTTAAGTGCATTGACAAGACCTGCAACCGTAACAATTGCTGTCCCATGCTGATCATCATGAAATATTGGAATATTTGCTTCCTTTTTTAATCTTTCCTCAATCACGAAACAATTTGGAGCAGCAATATCTTCAAGATTTACGCCTCCAAAAGTAGGTTCAAGTAATTTTACAGTTTCAACAATTTTGTCAACATCAGTTGTGTTCAAACAGATGGGAAAAGCATCAACACCAGCAAAGCTTTTAAATAGTACTGCTTTACCTTCCATAACAGGGAGAGCTGCCTCAGGTCCAATATTACCAAGTCCAAGAACAGCGGTGCCATCGGATACAACTGCAACCATGTTCCCTTTCATGGTATATTCGTAAACCAATTCTGGTTTCTCATAAATATCTTTGCATGGCTCTGCAACACCTGGTGAATAAGCTAAACTTAAATCATGTGCATTTCGGACTAAAACTTTTGATTTCGACTCTAACTTTCCCTTATTAATTCGATGCATATGTAATGCTTCTTCCCGTAAAGTCAAGATAGTTCACCCCTCAAATTTTTACAAAAGATTATTTAACATCCCGCTATATGTAGTACGATTTTTTTGGTGGTCAGACCACACTTGTCTCATTATCACTATAACATATCTTCGAAAGTTGTAAAGAATTATTCCTTCAAAACAACATTTTTTGGACCTAGCACATTTCTTAATAATTGCAGTAATTCAGTGGTAGGATTGATATTATTTTCTGACCCCAGTCTAATTGTTTTCCGGTTTTTTTCATAGTGTAAGATCACCGCTGCTGTTCCTTGATGTTCGTTTAGCAGCTGATTTAATTGCTGAAGAGAAGATTCATCCTGTTTATCCTCAACTATTTTCAAATATAAGACTGACTGTTTAACAGTTTTAGTTTGTAA
The DNA here is from genome assembly GCF_018613065.1 of Bacillus sp. ISL-7. The sequence goes on from NZ_JAGGQW010000035.1 coordinate 190,632, forward strand.
CCACTCTTCTAAGTTTGAAACTTGTTGAATGATAAATTGCTGCTTCCCTTCACGTTCTTCTATTTTCCCTTCAATCAATAAAAATTTCCCGTGCCCTAATAGATGCGAATATTTTTTGTAAACATTCGGGAATGCCACTGCTTCCATTTCGCCGCTTGCATCACTTACCGTTAAAAAGGCCATTGAATCGCCTTTCCTGGTACGAATGGATTTCATAGAGGTGATATAAACGCCTGATGAAATCCTTTGGGTTTGATTTTTGATCCCAAAAAGGGCGTGTGCCCCTGCATGTTTGAGTTGCTCTTCATAAATAGAGACCGGATGGTCCGATAAATAAAAGCCAAGTGCTTCTTTTTCAAATGTCAGCTTATTCTCCAGACTTATGGGATCGACTTGCATATAGTTAGGCTTTGGTATGAATTCTTCTTCGAATAAATCAAATTGGTTATTTTCAGATGGTTTAAATATTTGTGCATGCTCCATCGCAACATCTAAACTAGCGAGCAGAACGGCACGATCCTCACCAAATTCATCAAAGCAGCCAGAATGGACCAGGAACTCAAGTGTTTTTCGATTGATGGCTTTTGAGGAAACCCGAATGCAAAAATCAAATAAGTCTACAAATCTTTTCTTTTTTCTTGCCTGAAAGATCTCTTTTAAGGCGGCAGCCCCTACGCTTTTAATGGCTGCTAAGCTGTAACGTATTCCTTCCTGTTCTACTTGAAAGGAGTAACCACTATTATTGATTGATGGAGGCAGGACCTTGATGTCCTTTTGTTTTGTTTCCATGATGTATTGAGCTATTTTCGTATCATTTCCGATTGCCGATGTAAGCAGGCCGGCCATAAAATAAACCGGATAATTTGCTTTTAAAAAAGCTAACTGGTATGCAATCATACTATAGGCAACAGCGTGGCTTCGGTTAAAGCCATAATTAGCAAAACGAACAATTAAATCGTAGATGTCATTGGCTAGTGTTTGTTCATACCCTTTTCTTAGCGCTCCCTGGACAAAATGACTCCGCTCTTTATCAAGAATCTCCTTTTTCTTTTTCCCGACCGCTCTTCTTAAAAGGTCGGCTTCACCAAGTGAAAAACCAGCCATTTTCGAAGCAATTTGCATGATTTGCTCTTGGTAAACAATGACGCCATATGTATTCTCAAGGATAGGCTCCAAATCAGGGTGTGGATATTCTACTTTCTTTACGCCGTGTTTTCTATCAATAAAGAGTGGGATATTTTCCATTGGTCCTGGACGGTACAAAGCATTGACTGCCACAATATCTTCAAATCGGGAAGGTTTTAAGCGGGTTAGAACTTTGCGCATCCCTTCAGATTCCAGCTGAAATATACCTGTCGTTTCTCCGTCTGCTAACAGGTTGAAGGTCACAGTGTCCTCTAATGGAATCGAGTTGATGTTTACTTTCTTACCAGTTTTTCGATAGATAGAAGATAAAATTGAATCGATTAATGTAAGGTTCCGTAAGCCTAGAAAGTCCATTTTCAAAAGGCCGATTTCTTCGAGATGTTCCATTGAAAATTGCGTTAAATATACATCGTTAGACCCGTGTTGAATGGGGATTAAATCAATTAGCTGCTTCTCACTTATCACCACCCCAGCTGCATGGGTGGAAGTGTGGCGCGGTAGACCTTCTAGTTTTAAAGCCGTTTCAAAAAGCCGTTGATTCATCGGGCTTTCCTTAATAAATCTTCTAAGTGGTTCCGATTCTTTATAGGCTACTTGCAGGTTTATTCCTAATCGCGACGGAATCGTCCTTGATAAATGTTCTAGTTCCTTTGAATTTAACCCGAATACCTTACCGACATCCCTTAATGCAGCTTTTGCTGCGAGGGTTCCAAATGTTACGATTTGTGCGACATGTAGTTCACCGTATTTCGCCGCAACGTAATTAATCACCTCATCGCGCCGATGATCTGGAAAATCAATATCAATATCTGGCATCGAAATTCGCTCAGGATTTAGAAATCGTTCAAACAATAGATTATGCTTTAATGGGTCCACATCAGTTATGTATAAAACATAAGCAACAAGCGACCCTGCTGCCGAGCCCCTTCCTGGACCTGTTAGAATTCCCTGCGCGCGGGCATATCTCATAAAATCCCAAACAATTAAAAAGTAGTTGCTAAATTCCATTCGCTTAATAACTGATAGTTCATAGGACAAACGATCAAAATATTCCTGAGATGGGGCAGAAAAACGTTCGCTTAATCCCTGTTTGCATAACAATTCCAAATACTCCGAAGCTTGCATTCCATTCTCCGTTGGGAATGCTGGCAGATAAGTCTTATTTAGTTCAATGTTAAAGTCGCATCTGTTTGCAATCCTGAGTGTATTTTCTAATGCATCCGGGACATCAGAAAAGCAATCCACCATTTCACTTGCAGTTTTTAAATAGAACTGATCGTTTTCCAACTTTTCTCTGTGATCGTCCTGCAATTTATCGCCATTTTTTATGGCTAACAAACACTCTTGGGCAAACATATCTTCTTTTTCTAAATAATAGACCTGATTTGTCGCTACCAGCGGGACATTCATTTCTTTTGAAATCAAGTTAAACTGATTTCTGATGGTTGTTTCTTGTTCGAGTTGATGATTTTGAATCGCTAGAAAAAAGCAGTCTCTGCTGAAGATGGTATCTAGTTTTCTTATTATATTTCTGGCAATTTCTTCTTCACCATTTAAGATGGACTGCTCAATTTCACCTTCTAGTCCAGGTGTGATTGCTATAAGCCCTTCCGAATAATGTTTCAACCATCTGAGCGGAATCCCATGATCCGTTTTTGTTTGAACCGTACTAGATATCTTTAATAGATTTTTATAGCCATGATCATTTTCTGCGAGTAAGACCAATGGATAAGACTCGTTATTGTTGTTTTCACTTTCTACATCCACAGTTAACCCGATGATGGGTTTAAGATTATTTTTCTTACACAACTTATAAAATTCAATTGTTCCGTACATGACGTTTCTGTCGGTTAAGGCGATCGCAGAAAAGCCTTTTTTTTGTGCATTTTCAATTAAATCCGGGACAGATGCCGTACTTGTTAATAAACTATATGCACTATATACATGTAGGTGAATAAAAGACATATTGTCACACCCTTAATTCCATAATCTCTCCCTTTATTATAGAACGTTATTGATAAAAAAGAAAATATGTTCTCATTTTTAAAAAACATATTTGTAAATGTTTGTCCATATAAATGAGTATTGGGATTGATTATGGGTAAGGGCGGTTGACGAGATGAAAGAAATTGGTTTTTTTCCTGCTTTTATAGAAAGTTACTTTATTGCCTTAGGTGTGGTACTTGGTGGTTCGCTTATTGGTGGGATAGCCTCATTTCTAACCGGACAGCCACCGCTAACGACCGTTTACCGCTTATCATCAGCGCTTCGAATTTGGGCGATTGTTTCGGCGATTGGCGGGACATTTGACGCGGTTTATACGTTTGAAAGAGGCTTATTTGATGCGAATACAAAGGATCTTTTTAAACAATTTTTATTAATACTCTCTGCCTTAGGCGGGGCCCAGACTGGTGCCCTCCTGATTAATTGGTTAACCCAGGAGCATATCTCATCATGAGAATCCCGCCATTATATCGAAGACCTTCCTGGCAGCGTTTTTTTGGAGGAATGGCCGTAGGCGGTGTGATTAGCTGGTGTATTTTTTTATATATTTATGGGGTTTGGCAGGAAAAGAACACCGAATTAATTCGGACACAAGCGAAGGAAATTATTGACCTAAACGGAGAGAAAAAAATTTGGCAGGAAGAATATAAAGAAATTAATAAGCGAAATATTGAACAGCTTACAGTCCAGAAAATCAACATTAGAATTGCAAACTGGGAAAAATATAAACTTGATTCTTTAAGTGTATTAGAGACAGAAGACTCGGTTAGAGATGATATTAGCATGATGATTGCAAAAGATATCGAAACCGTCTACAAAAGTAAGGACCTTTTGAAAAAAATTATTGAAAATAAACCGATTAAAATAAATGATAAAAGGTATAAACTAAAGGTTAAAGAAATGGTTTTTTATACAAACCTATCGATCCAATTAGAGATTCATTTTGAATAATAAAAAATCGACCCTCACTCTCACAAGGGCCGATTTTTCTATTTATTAAAAGAATAATTTTCACATACTTCGTCAAGTGCTTTTAATACATCGTCCACTTCGTTCCAAGAATAGATGGATGCTCCTGATGCCAGTGGATGTCCCCCACCTTTAAACTGCCTTGCAACTCCATTGATTACAGGACCCTTTGAACGCAGACGTACCCTTATCTGTTCTGCTTCCTCGATAAAGAATACCCATGCCTTTATTCCTTTTACATTTCCTAATGTTCCAACTAAGAGGGATGCCTCTGCGGGTTTTGCATTGTATTCTTGTAATAGTTCTTTTGTTAGCTTAACGGAGGCAACACCGTTATTCTGTAACTCAAAATTTTGGAGTATAAAACCGTTTAACTTAATGATATTGGTATCCAATTCATACATCTTGTCAAATAGCTCAGTCCGTGAAAAATTATAATGAATTAGTTCCCCAGCATACCCCAGTGTTTTTTCCGTCGTACTCGGGAAAAGAAATCTTCCAGTATCACCGACAATGCCAGCGTATAACAATCTCGCTGCTGCATCATTCATTTTTAGCCCTTTGTCTTTTCCGTTTAAATAAAATTCATAAATCATTTCGCTGCAAGAGCTAGCGCTTGTATCCACCCATAATAAATCACCATACGGGTCCTCATTTGGATGATGATCAATTTTTATTAACTTTTCACCCAGAGAATAACGCTTGTCACAAATCCTTTCAGCATTTGCGGTATCACAAACGATCACTAATGCACCCTTATATACTTCATCTTCAATCACATCAAGCCTGCGCATGTAATGAAGGGTTGGTTCCTCTAGACCAACGGCATAAATCTTTTTATTTGGGTAGGATTCTTGGAGAATCGCTGCCAATCCACCTTGTGAACCGTAGGCATCGGGGTCTGGACGGACGTGACGATGAATAATGATGGTTTCAAATTGTTCAATCTCTGCTAAAATCTGCTCAATCATGTGCAATGCTCCTTTACCAACTAATAAACCAAATGTGGTATTTTTTTGTTTTTACAGTTACAATAATAGAAGATTTTCTATGCTTGGAGGAAATAATATGTTTGTACTTGTTGTATTAATTGCTATACTATTTGCTTTCTATCTATTTTATAAAACAAAATACATCAGAAGCAACCGTTTAGTAGAAAAGAAATGGCTTGCTGCTAAATCAAATATTGCCCTAGGGCTTTTTGTCTTTTTATTTGGAGTTAATCACTTGTTATTTATTTCCGAAACAACGGTTATGTATATAGTTGCCGCTGTATTTATTGTTTATGGAGCATTATTCAGCTGGATCGGTTTCAAAAAATATAAACATTACCTTCCATTCGCAATCGAGGAAGCAAAAAATTTTGAACTGCAAAAATAATTATTGAAGCCGCTTCTCCATTAGTGAAGCGGCTTTTTTTATTGATATAAATTTGATAGCTGTCTAATTTCTATCAAGCAATTGACACATCATCATTGCTTTTCCAACTAATATTCCTTCATTGAAAACTTCTACATCCACTTTTCCAAATTTACGTCCGACTTCAAGTACTTTCGGATAAATTTCTAATATACTCTCCATTTGAACAGGTTTAATAAAGTAAATAGTCATATTTTCAACGACAAGATCGCCTTTTTTATAACTCCGTAATACACGGTTTGCTGCATCAGAGACAATCGTTGTAAACACACCGTAAGAGATTGTTCCAAGTTGGTTGGTCATTTGCGGGGTTACTTCGCAAGAGTAAACCTCTTCTCCTTTTGCTTTTCCCTGCATTAATACCATTTGATTTGTAACGATATCGTCGAGAGTTTCCCCGACCTGTGGCTGCCGCTGGTTCATTTGTAATGCTTTTAAAACATCCTGCCTGCTAATAATACCTTCCAAACGGTTTGAGTCATTTGTAACAGGAAGTACTTCAATTCCTTCCCAGACCATGGTATGTGCAGTTGAAGCCACACTTGTCTTCCCATTTACCGACATGGGGTGCTTGGTCATAATTTTATCGATGGATGCTTCTAAATCCTGACCTAAAATGTCCTTACTTGTCACCATCCCTTGAATCTTCATGTTTTGGTCAACTACTGGGTAGCGGCTGTGTGCAGTTTGTTGGTTAAATTCATGCCATTTTGACACCTTATCCGTCGTTTTTAGATAAAAAGTATCAGCAAGAGGGGTTAAAATATCTTCGACTAAAATAATTTCTTTTTTGATTAATTGGTCATAAATCGCCCGGTTAATCATGGTTGCGACCGTAAACGTATCATAGCTCGTTGAGATGACCGGTATTTCTAGTTTATCTGCTAGCTTTTTGATATAATCGTCAGCATCAAATCCACCGGTTATGAGCACAGCGGCTCCAGCTTTTAAAGCAAGTTCATGCGCCTGAGTCCGGTTCCCGACTATTAATAGGTTACCAGCCTCAGTGTAGCGCATCATGGCTTCTAATTTCATGGCACCAATAACAAATTTATTTAGGGTTTTATGCAAGCCCGTTCTTCCGCCCAATACCTGACCATCAACAATATTTACTACCTCAGCAAAAGTGAGTTTTTCAATATTCTCTTTCTTTTTCCGTTCTATTCTAATCGTTCCAACTCGTTCGATGGTACTTACATATCCTTTATTTTCCGCTTCTTTAATCGCACGGTAGGCTGTACCTTCACTAACGGACATCGCCTTGGCAATTTGTCTGACAGATATCTTTTCCCCAATAGGGAGACCATCAATATATTGTAAAATTTGTTCATGCTTAGTTGCCAAGACCTTCACCCTTTATAGTCAAATTCCAATTATTCCATTTAGAATAACCCGGATTACATATAATTTTTATTATAGAGTGTTGAAAGCCTTGATTCAATGCGGATTCTTACATTACTCTTAATTCTCAATGATAGAACCTAGATTTCTTCCTAGATCGTCGCTCCGATTGAAGTTTATGTCCTTGCTTTTTGGGGCTATAAAGAAGGCCAGTAAGATTTCCAGCGATAACGATTAAGGCAAATGAGAGCCAGGCTAATGAAAATATCCCTTGAGCCCCATCAGCATAAATAGATAATCTTGGTGCTCCATAATAAAGCAAGATGCCACAGAGTAACAGGCAAAGTAAATATCTGTTCTTTTTCAATTTTATTTCCTCCTCCTAAAAGACTGCTTGTTCCATATTTATGCATAGTGGAAGGAAAAAAGTATGTAAATCGACTAAGAACAATTAAATTTCGATGGCTTCGCCTGGTTGGAGTACTTTACCGTTTTTATCTTCCAGCATCTCAATAAACTTAAACGGGTCTTGTTTGATTGGCGGGAAGGTATTGTAGTGGATCGGCACAACTGTATTAGCTTTTAACAGCTTTGCTGCGTATGCTGCATCTTCAGGCCCCATTGTAAAATTATCACCTATGGGCAGGAAGGCTACTTCAATCGGATGGCGCTCACCAATCAACTTCATATCTGAAAATAACCCCGTATCACCAGCATGATAAATCGTCTTTCCTTCATTCATAAATAAGATTCCAGCAGGCATGCCGCAATAGATGAGTTCATTATTTTCTGTTGTAAAGCTTGATCCATGGAAGGCTTGCGTTAGTTTAACTTTGCCAAACTCAAATTGATGGGCACCACCGATGTGCATACCATGGGTATGAACTCCCTGCCAGCTTAAGTAAGTAGAAATTTCGTGGTTAGCAACGACAAGGGAGTTATTTTTCTTTGCCAGCTCAACCGTATCCCCGACATGGTCATTGTGACCATGCGATAAAATAATGACATCTGGTCTTAGTTCCTCCACCTTCAAGTCCGTCAATTGATTGCCATTAATGAAGGGGTCAATTAAGATGGTTTTCCCGTTTGTTTGAATTTGTACAACTGAATGTCCATGATACGAAATTTTCATTCGACTTGCTCCTCTCGGTTTTCATATAGTATATACTTCCATACGATAACTGGAATTCCTTCCATATCTCTAGTTTAATCCTAATATATTGATTTTAAGCAAGGAGAAGTATAAGGTGGTCAGTTAGTTTACATTTCAAGTTTTAATTGATAATCTCATCATAGGACATGAATTACATAGGGGGAGTAAAAATGAATCAGCGATTAAATAAGCTTCAAACATGGATGAGAGAAAACGATATTGAAGTTAGCTTCCTAACCTCATCAGAGAATGTATTTTATTTAAGCGGATATTACACCAATCCACATGAACGCTTGCTCGCACTAGCAGTCTTTCAAACAGACGAGCCCTTCCTTGTTTGCCCAGGGATGGAAGTCCACGATGCCAAACGTTCTGGCTGGGACTATGAAATTCTCGGTTATAGCGACATTGACAATCCGTGGGAAATGATTCTAAATTCCATCAATAAAAGAATAAACGGCGTGTCAAAAGCAGCTATTGAAAAAGAACATATGAATGTAGAACGTTTTGAACAACTCTCAAAGTTATTCCCGCAGGCATCATTTGTTTCTGCTGAAGAAAAATTACGAATGCTTCGAATGATTAAGGATGCCAAGGAGTTAAAAACTATTGAAGAGGCCTGTGCCCTTGCCGATTACGCAGTTGAATTCGGTGCTAATGAAATCAAGGAAGGCAAAACGGAGTTGGAAATACTTAATGCCTTAGAATACGCCCTAAAACAAAAGGGTGTGACCGAAATGTCGTTTTCGACAATGGTGCTTACCGGAGCAAATGCAGCTTCTCCACATGGAAACCCTGGAGAAACAAAAATTCAAAAAGGCGATCTAGTTTTATTTGATTTGGGTGTGGTCGTTGACAGGTATTGTTCTGATATCACTAGAACGGTTGCTTATGGGGACATTAATGACAAGCAAAAGGACATCTATGACACCGTATTAAAAGCCCAGCTTGCTGCCATTGAAGCAAGCATTCCAGGGGTTCGTGCGGCCGAAGTGGACTTAACTGCCCGTCGAATCATTGCTGAAGCCGGATTCGGAGAGTATTTTCCACACCGCCTTGGGCATGGTCTCGGGATAAGCGTGCATGAATACCCATCATTAACTGAGACAAATGACCTTATTATTGAAGAAGGTATGGTATACACGATTGAACCAGGTATCTATGTACCAAATGTGGCTGGCGTTCGAATTGAAGACGATGTGTTTATTACCTCAGACGGGGCAAAAGTCCTCACAAAATTCCCAAAAGAGTTACAGATCATTAAATAATTTCTTTTGGACTTTTTTTACATTGAAATCTGTGAAGAGTTGGTATATTATATAAATACAAGCTGCGTTGTTCGTAGTCATAATAAAGTTTTAACCTTTAAGCTGTAAAAGGGAGTTTAACCATTGGAGCTCGAATGACAAGCCTCTGTCTATAAGACCTGGAGGACATGCAGAAAAGTTTCTGAGAACACCCACTTTGAGGAGTGGTGGTTTAAAACTTTCTTATATTAATACGGCAAATGCGGCTACATATTTAGTTTTATTAAACCAGTTCCTTTTTAGGAGCTGGTTTTTTTTTGAACAAACATGCGCGATTTCGGGTAACCAATACCACAGATTACAGACACACATACATATGAAGAACAAAACTTAATAAAATTGCGGAAGAATTGTCTATTATACCGCCGATAAAGGACAAAACTCATAAAAAAACCGAAAAATTGTCCTTCATAACGCCTATAAAGGACAAAACTCACTAAAGACCGGAAAAATTGTCCTTCATAACGCCGATGAAGCGTGAATGAACAAACCCCTCTTCTTTTCTATTTTTCCAGCAATGTTTTGGTATCTAAAAATTCAAGTCCATGTGCGTCTGCGACTGCTTCGTAAGTTACATACCCGCCTAGTGTGTTGATACCCTTCAATAATGCTTCATTGCTAAGACATGCTTGTTTGTATCCTTTATTTGCAATTTGAACCGCATACGGTACGGTTACGTTTGTTAACGCAATGGTTGATGTTCTTGGTACCGCACCTGGCATATTGGCAACAGCATAATGGACAACATCATGCTTCACATAGGTTGGATTATCATGAGTAGTAATCCGATCAGTCGTATCAAAAATACCGCCTTGGTCGATTGCAATATCGACAACGACACTGCCAGGTTTCATTGATTGAATCATCGCTTCCGTTACAAGTTTCGGTGCTTTGGCCCCCGGAATAAGAACAGCACCAATGACCAAATCCGACTCCCTTACTGCTTCGGCAATATTATAAGGATTGGACATTAAGGTTGTCACATCGGATCCAAAAATATCATCTAATTGACGAAGCCGATCTGGATTTAAATCAATAATGGTCACTTTTGCCCCTAAACCAATCGCCATTTTAGCCGCATTCGTTCCAGCCACACCTCCGCCAATAATAGTTACCGTTCCTCTTTGGACTCCTGGGACACCGGAAAGAAGAATACCCATCCCTCCATGAACCTTCTCAAGAAATTGAGCACCAATTTGAGCAGCCATTCTTCCAGCGACCTCACTCATCGGTGTTAATAATGGTAAACTTCTATTAGGTAACTGAACCGTTTCATAGGCTATACCCACTACTTTTTTATCAATCAATGCTTTGGTTAATTCTGGTTCAGGTGCAAGATGTAAGTATGTAAATAATATTAAGCCTTCTCGGAAGTATTTATATTCACTAGGAAGCGGCTCTTTAACCTTCATTACCATTTCCATGGACCATGCTTCTTCTGCTGTATCTACTAATTTTGCACCAGCAGTTTCATAATCCTCATTTAAAAAACCAGAGCCTAGCCCTGCTCCTTTTTCAATAAAAACCTCATGACCAAATTTCACTAGGTTGACCACTCCAGCAGGTGTCATGGCCACACGGTTTTCATTATTTTTGATTTCCGTAGGTACTCCGATCCGCATGTGTTTTCCTCCAAGTATTATTATTCATAGAAAAATAGACCAAGCCAATTTTATTATAACCTTTTTCATAAGTTAGATGTATTCTCATTGATGATAACAAATACACATTTTAATTCCATAAAAAATATAGTAAAAGCTTTGCCGATTATGGCAAAGCCTTTGTTTTAATGATTCATTAATACCAAGGATAATAAGGGTATGGGTACAGGTATGGGTACGGTGGATAGTACGGATATCCGTAACCGTAACCGTATCCGAAACCTGGAGCTAATAAGGCACCTGCTGCTAACCCAGTTAAGAATGGGAACCCAAATCCAAAACCAAATGGTCTGCCGAAGCCAAAACCAAATGGTCTTCCAAACCCAAATCCAAATGGTCTGCCGAAGCCACCAAATCCAAATCCTGGACGGCCAAATCCACCAAATCCAAATCCTGGACGGCCAAATCCACCAAAGTGTCCGAATCCTCCATGGCCGAATCCACCAAAGTGTCCGAATCCTCCGTGGCCGAATCCCCCATGAATTCTTTCATCTTCTGGGTTCATCACATCATATTGCACATCAATGTTATTAGGCATTCCATACATTTCTGTACTCATAATTCTCCTCCTCAATTCTAATTTATTGGCACATTAAAGAATATGCAAGTGTATATGCATATTCTTGGGTATTTGCCTGTAACCTTAAAAATTCCCAAGACACATGTCCAGAAAAAAAGACTGCCCAATATTGGACAGTCCCTCAGTTTCTATACATTTTTTACTTAGCGCTCTGTACCAGAAAAATCTTCACTATCAGCAATCGCTGTTCCTTCCTCAATAAAACCACTAGTATACGAATTCATAATTTGTTGACTTACTTCAATCGTACCCTGTTCGTCAAACTCAAACAAAAACTTTTTATTCTGGTCATGGTTTACCATCCGACAATCTCCTTTCCTTTGTAAACTACCTCTTTATTGTTCGAAAAATTGCAACAGTTATTCCTTGTTAAATAATGTATAATTTAAGTAAGGAGATGATAAATCACGGGACTTAAATATCAGAATATTTTAGTCGCTATTGATGGATCAAAAGAAGCAGATTGGGCTTTTAAAAAGGGCATTGAAATTGCCAAAAGAAATGACGCCACCCTATTATTAGTCCATGTTATTGACACTAGGACGTTTGCTTTAATTGAGGCTTACGATACAGTTATTGGTGATCGGGCAGATAAGCTTGCAAAAGATATGCTTGAAAATTATCTAAAACAAGCGGAGGATGCAGGATTAACAAAAGTGCAATATGAAATAGACTACGGCTCTCCTAAAATAAGAATTCCTAGAGATTTGGCTAAAAAGCACAATGTTGATTTAATTCTCTGCGGTGCTACTAGATTAAATGTAGTGGAAAGGTTCTTTATCGGCAGTGTTTCTGAACATATCACCCGATATGCAGCTTGTGACGTTCTCGTCGTACGCACAGACAAAGATTCCGAATAAATATGAAATTTTCAAAAGCACGCAGCCATGATGCTTCGTGCTTTTTTATACACTAAATTGACCTTAAAAATAGGTTTGTAGAGAATGGTTTATACATGTATAGTATAATAAAATACTAATAAATAGATTGGAGGCAACTATATGAAAGAATATTTTTCATTTGATGATCGTCTTGGTATCCAGCTCCCCGATTTAACAATGGAATTGGCTGATTACTGCATAGAAACACAGGAAGAGATTCTCTTATATTGGGAACAAGTTCGCGGCTCTATCCCGGACCGGATTGGAGAACTAGAAAATCAAATTAATCAGAAACAAGCACTTCTTTCGAATGAAAGTAATTTCCCTCGCTCCTGTCAACTGAACACCGAAATTGCGGAACTAGCTTCGATTATTAATGATTTATGGCTATGGTACCGAGCAAACGAAGTTCTTTCAACAAAAGTCCATCAATAAAAAACTCCCTTTCCATCGAAAAAGGGAGTTTTCTCTATTAAAGGTCTTTTTGTATTTCTCTCACTACATGGCCAAGTTCAGGTAAAATTAATTTATTCATCGCTAGTTTCACTGCACCAGTAGAGCCTGGGGTGGAGAATACAGCTTTATTTTTTATCACCCCCGCAATGGCCCTTGAAAGAATTGCAGCGCTGCCAATATCGTCTTGATAGCTCAACATCCTGAACAATTCTCCAAATCCAACAATTTCTTTATCTAGTAAATTTTGGACAGTTTCTATCGTTACGTCTCGCTTTGCAATCCCTGTGCCGCCATTTGTTAAAATGACATCAATTTCTTCTCTTGAACAGCCCTTTACTAATTCATCATGAATTGGTGCGGCCTCATCTTTTACTATCACGTAATCTATAATTTTGTGACCTGCTTGTTCAAGCAGTTCCATCATCAGTTTACCACTTTTGTCTGTTTCGCTATTTCTTGTATCACTAACGGTGATTACTTTACAATTTACCGTTTTTGGGGCTTCCTTTTTATGTTCATGAGTACTCATCCAATATACTCCTCTTTTTCTTTTAGGTAACGAAGTTGATAATATTTATGCGCTAAATCAGTTACCTTTCTCGTTAACTGATAATTGGCGCCTGCACCAATCGCCATACTGACAAGCGGGATACCTTGTATCACCTTTTTTCGGAACAATGTAATAACCAACGCTTTCAATAGTTGCTGTACTGGTTGTTCAATCCATGTAATATCAATAATTTCTTCATTTCCTTTATAAAAATAATAGTCATCCCGATTCTCCAATTCATCCATCAACAAGGTCCATCCCTCTAGTTGAAGCCTTGGCGGCAATGTTGCCGTATGAAACACCTTCAGAGAGGTCATCATTTCAAACGGGGTATTAACCTCAATCCCATAGGTCATTGCAATTAATTGGACGGCCCTTAAATTAATAACGGCTATTGCTGGTATGTCTGTGCTTAGAAGAAGTGGACCACCAGTCCCAGCTAAACCACCTTGAGCAAAAGAGTATAGACGATGCCTCGCAATTTGCTGCTCTGCAATGTATTGTAATTGCTCAATTTTTAATTGGCGTAAGTCTTCTACTTTTTCTAAGTCTTTATGAAATATCCGCCCCGCAGAAAGAATTCTCTCCTTTGCATCCATCTGTAGCTGCGAGCCTTGTATCATACTATGTAAATGAAACAGCCAACTATCAATAACAGTAAAGAAATGCCGTTGAACCTTTTTGGGTAATAATAAGAATGATTGTTGCAGATATTTTTCATAAGTTAATTGGAAATCATTGGGCTCAAATTCACGTAAATTTCTTTCCCAATCCTGTATTTCATTCAAGACCTTTACTTCACGGTCTGTTAATGGCATGATCGATTCCCCTCCACAGCAAGGCTTTCTATTTCCAGTATATCACAATGAAATAAAAGGATAAAAAGGCAAAAGCCATTAAATTAGCTTTTGCCTTCTGTTTATTAAAGAGTATTTGCTAAGCGAACGACGTCTCTAGCAATCATTACTTCTTCATTAGTCGGTATAATTAATACTTTAACTGGTGAGTGTGGATAGTTGATGAATGTTTCTTCGCCTCTCACTTTGTTCAAAGCAGGGTCCCAATAAACACCCATAAATTCAAGGCCTCTTAAGATTTTCTCCCTAATCGTATCACTATTTTCACCGATACCAGCTGTGAAAATAATTGCATCTACACCATTCATTCTTGAAGCATAGGAACCAATGTATTTATGGATACGGTTTGCAAATACATCTAGAGCAAGTTGAGCGCGGTCATTACCCTTTTTTGCTTCAATTTCAATATCCCTTAAATCACTAGAGAAGCCTGACATAGCGAGCATACCACTCTTTTTATTCAAAACATCAAGGACTTCATCCGCTGTTTTATTTGTTTTCTCCATAATATAAGGAATGAGTGCAGGGTCAATATTACCTGAGCGAGTTCCCATCGTTACCCCTGCAAGTGGTGTGAAGCCCATAGATGTATCAATCGACATACCGCTTTCAATCGCAGCAATACTTGCTCCATTCCCTAAATGACACGAAATAAGGCGAAGTTGTTCTACGGGTCGACCTAGTAACTCTGCAGCACGTTGTGAAACATATTTATGTGATGTTCCATGAAAGCCATACTTACGAATGCCATACTTTTCGTAATACTCCATTGGCAGGCTATACAGGTAAGAACTTTCTGGCATCGTTTGGTGGAAAGCCGTATCAAAAACAGCTACCGCAGGAACATTTGGGAGCACACTCATGAAAGCTTTAATTCCTGTAAGATTTGCTGGGTTATGCAAAGGTGCAAGTTCTGATAATTCATCAATTTTCTTTAATACTTCATCTGTGATAAGCACTGAGTCATTAAATGTTTCACCACCATGGACTACTCGGTGTCCCATTCCAACAATCTCATCAAGTGATTTGATAATCCCTAAAGTGGTTAGTTTATCCAAAAGCATTTTAACCGCGACTTCATGATCAGGAATATCACTGATTTCTTGGATTTTCTCTCCATTTACTGTAATATTAAAAATCGAATCATTCAATCCGATTCTTTCAATTAATCCTTTTGTAATAACATCTTCGCTTGGCATTTCAAACAATTGAAACTTCAAGGAAGAGCTTCCTGCATTAATTGCAATAATTTTTGCCATTTTTGTTACCGCTCCTTTTATATAACAACACTGGTTTGGAGTAATTTTTGTTAGTACAACATTATTTTGCTCAAACCGCTCTTGATTATTTCCTTCCTCATTTAATCATTGTGTATATTATATTTCAAGGTATAATTCGCATGGCAACGTTTACATTACGAATGTTAATATATTCACATATTTCGGTAATTTTATAAGATTTATAACACTCAGAAAAAAAGAATGAGCAGGGTTTAAACCCTGTTCATCCTTTGTTCTCTTGGAACCATTTTTCCATTTTAGATAGTATTTTATCCATTTCTACTGCATTCGAAAGGCTAGGCAAATCGACAAGTAATGCCTGCTTTGGCGGTTGCACGCCTAAACCCTTTTTTTGGAGGATAATGATACTCTTAGCTGTATTTTTATTATTAAACATGCTCGTGGGTAATTGTAACAATCCTTGCACAATGACATGCTCTTTAAAGAATTCACTTAGTTGAGAGGCTTGTTCACTTTCAAATAAACCATTAGGAATAATAAAGAATAAATACCCACCAGGTGCTGTATACATGACACTTTGCTCAATGAATAAATGATGGGAATAGGTATGTCCCTCATCTGCCTTTACTTGATACTCCGCTGCTCTGACATCATTCGGATAATACCCAACAGGTAAATCACCGATGACCGCATCTACGGGGTCGATAAGCAGTGGCTCAAGGCTGTCTTGATTGAAGAGTTGAATAGGGTGCTCTTGTAAATTTGCATTAACATAGGCAAGCTTAATTAACAGGTCATCAATCTCCACACCGACAGAATCTACTTTTTTTTGCAGGTGATTTAATACAGTTGTTAACAAATTACCGGTTCCTACTGCTGGGTCAAGCAAGCGGAATGTTGACTGTTTCATAAATCTATTTACTAAATAACCGACAAGCATCCCCACTGTATCAGGTGTCATTTGATGGTTAGGCTGAACACTTTCTTTCATCCCTTTTAAAATGACAAGCTGATATGCCTTTCGAAGTTCTTCGTTTGAAAATTTGTTTAAATTGATCTGTTCATATTGTTTCTTAATCCTTTTTTCTGTTAGTTCGCTGACCTCAGCCTGAAGGATAGAGCCATGAAATAAATTCTCGCCAGTTTCTGCAAGTGCCTCTAAATATGTACAATTAAGTTCTTCCTGTAAAAGAAGTGCTGTTTCATTAAATAACGTAAAAAGTTGTTCTACTGGAGAAACGTTCATCTTTTCCCCTCCCTCTTTAAATTCCTTATCCATTTTAATCGAGTATAGCTATTTTATACAAGTTTTAACCAAACAAAAAGGCCTCGTAATACCGAGGCCTTCTGCTTTACTATTTTGCAGCCTTTGCAGCTTCAATTGCTGCTTCGTAGTTAGGGTGGTTTGTTGCTTCACTAACATACTCAACATATGTCACTGTATCACTTGAATCAACAACAAATACAGCACGAGCCAATAGTCTTAATTCTTGGATAGCAACCCCATATGCTTCTCCAAAAGAAAGGTCACGGTGATCAGATAACGTTTGAACGTTTTCTATTCCGCTTGCAGCACACCAGCGCTTTTGTGCAAATGGTAAGTCCATGCTTACAGTTAAAATTTTCACGTTGCCTAAGCTATTTGCTTCTTCATTAAACCGGCGTGTTTCTGCATCACACACACCCGTATCCAAAGATGGGACGGAAGTAATTAAACGCACTTGACCCTTTGTATTCTCTAATGTTACTGCTGATAAGTCATTCGCTAGGACTGTGAAGTTAGGTGCTTTGTCCCCTACCTTTACTTCATTGCCTAATAGAGTAATTGGGTTTCCTTTAAATGTTACATTTGCCATAATACATCCTCCTTTGTCGTATCCAAGTTCAAGCGATTGTTGTAAACCACTTCACTTCAAATATGTACAGTGTAAATATATCTTTTCAATATCTATTTTGCAATTATTTAGACTTATGAAAATTGCTAGCGCCCCGTTTAGCGACATGAAAAAAGTTAATCTTCCTAGTCTTTTGGAAGATTAACCTTTCCTACTATAATTCAAGCTCTTCTTTTGGTTTATGCTCGTTTTTAGATCCTTGCGAACTATTTTGCTGTTGCCCTTGGTCCTTTTTTGAGAACATTTGCTGAACTTTATCAATCGCTGAAGGAGCAAGTTCAAGTATTTTCTCATACAAATGGGTGCTTTCATCTAAATGCAGCATTTTTACTCCATGAGAGTTGACAATTAAAAAAGCAATTGGGGTAATAGAAACACCGCCCCCGCTCCCTCCCCCAAATGGATGGGATGAACCTTGACTTTGTCCTTGACCTTGTTCTTTTCCTTGTCCTTGACCTTGACTTTGAGACCCTTGGAGCTTAAATTCACTACCACCTGCAGCAAATCCAAAGCCTACTTTCGATACTGTCAAAATAACACTGCCGTCTGGGGTCTCAACTGGGTCCCCTATAATCGTATTAACGTCAATCATTTCTTTCAAACTTTCCATTGCAGTTGTCATCAAACCTTGAATTGGGTGGTCAGACACGGCTGTTTCCTCCTTTTTCAAACGGATTTTGTTTTATCATTTGCAAAATTAGTTTTCTTTTTAAAGTGCGGAAGTCCGCCCTTCCAGAATCTAAACAGTTTTAATCCTGCTAGAATAGCATACCCGATACGAAACTGAATAATACATGTAAATCTTGTTTGAATTACGGCAGCTTGAAAGTGTGGGGTAACCGATATTTTGGGCATTTCTTTAAGTTTGAAATAATGACTGAGAAGCCCTATGATGCTCCCCTTAAAGGCCCATATTGCTCCGGTTATTGTCCCAGTGTGCGCCGCATCTCCGAGACCAATCAGCGTATTCCATTCTAAGCCTTTCATTGTGACCTTCCGAAAAAACTTCCTGACAATACGATGTAATCCGAACACATGATTGAATAATTTTTTGGCATTTGATGCATTAGTCTCCACCTCATCTGTTGTAATATGATTCGTGTCTTGTTTAGTTGATTCTCGTGCGGAATCTCCCATTTTAGTATTACTTTCTACAACTATGCTAGGAGAATTATCATCCACTTTTATTAACGGAACTTTTATTGTATATTTTATTAACCCGAACCAAATCTTTAATTTTATCTTTAGATCGTCATTGTCATTATGATGATAATAATTAATAAGGATTGTTAATTTAGTAAAAAGAATGAGAATGAATAAGAGCAATAGAATGGACAAAATCAGGAGCACCCAAAACAATTTCAATCACAACCTTTCAGCGGGTAGTATTTGCTTTTATATAAAAAAATAAACCTACCAACAATTGTTGATAGGTTTATTTTCACCGTTCCACATGGATAACTGTTGTGTCAGTGAAGAGATCATGCAAGCCCTGTTTTTTTGGTAAAAAAGCGACTATGATATATCCGAAGATAATCGTTGCTGATATAAATCGGCCGATCCATTCACGAAAGAGTATGGTTCCCCAGGTCAATTGATCATTCTTTAAATCGACTACCTTCAATCCAAACACCATTTTCCCAAGGGTTTGATTAAGATATTTTGTCATCAAGACGAAATATAAATAAAAGATGACCGCCGATGAAATGGAGACTGGCGCAAACATATTGGTTTCTGATAAAGGAATATCCAATAATCGAAATATAGGTTTAATTAGCAGCCGAATAATGCTTCCCACAACCACTAAATCAAGCAGATACGCCCAAAAGCGCATCCAGAAGCCCGCATAACGAACGGTATAATTTTCCTTTCTGTCAGTCGTGGTTTCTTGATATTCATTTATTTCCATTAATTAGCCCCCCTATTCTGCATACAGATACATGAGACGTGGAGAATTCGGCTTCGAAAGTATTTGCATTAATCCAGCCATTTCAACGTTTTCACCCATTAATTTCTTTGCCTGCATAGTAAATAAGGAACCCAAACCAAGAGAATCTGAATAACGAACCACCTGCGCCCCTTTGAGCTTTTCTTGTTTTTTCATAAGATTCACTACATCGTCTAAGTAGCCGAACCCATCGATTAGGTGTAAATCCTTCGCTTGTCTTCCATCGTAAACACGGCCGTCAGCAATTTTTTTCACCTGGGCGATGGGCAAGTTACGCCCTTCTGAAATCACTTTGACAAATCCTTCATAGGAATTATTGATCATCGACTGTAATATTTGCCGTTCTTCATCTGTCATTTTTCTTGTTGGGCTCATAATGTCCTTATGCTTGCCACTTTTTATGGTGACAAAATCTACCCCATACTTATCGGCAAGACCTTCATAATTGATGCCTTCCATAATAACCCCAAGGCTGCCCGTCATCGTCTCAGGACTTGCATAGATCTTTTTTGCTGCAGTTGAAATATAATATCCTCCTGATGCTGCCATTGAACCCATCGAGATATAGACTGGTTTTTTACTGTTTTTTTGAATTTCAACGAGTCTATCGTGAATTTCTGCACTTTCAACGACACCACCGCCTGGTGAGTTGACCTTTATTATTATCCCTTTTACAGAATCATCTTTTTTTATATAGTTTAACTTTTTCATAAAATCCTGATGATTGTAGCCTGCACTTTGTAGGAAGGAACCAGTTTCACCAGTGTCCTGTATGACACCATTGACATCGAGAATCACAATTTTCTTTAATTCGTTCCCTTCATTGACAACCTCTTCTGTAAAAGGTTGCTCAGCTGATGCCATAAAGTCGGTAAAATCAGTTTGAATCCCTTTAAAAGTAGTAGCTGATAAAAAATTAATTACCACAGAAACAAAAAATAACGCTGCCGCAATCCCTAAAGCAGCCCACCGTTTTCCATTCATAGATAAGTAAGTCCCCCTTTTTCTTTTAGTCTAAAAGTTATCCTGCTTTTATATTGTTTCAATAAAATGCTAAACTAATTTCAGACTAACATTATTTTAGCAAAGATTATTTTTGGGGTGGGTAATCATGTTACAATTATCTCATCTTTTTCCAGGGGGTACATAAAATGGAAAACAGGCGCAATATTTACTTTTATCATAAACGGGATGAGGATATGCTTTCAAAAATCGCTCCTCTTTTTGATGTGGCCGACCGTTATGGTTTTACGATTGTCACTGATTACCGAAATGCTAATATCATTGCCAGTGTTGGAGATGACGGAACATTTCTACAAGCCGTCAGGAAAACCGGCTTCCGTGATGATTGCCTTTACATGGGGATTTCAACTAAAGATAGCTTGAATATGTATTGTGATTTCCGAATTAATGATATTTCAAAAATGATTGACGCTATTATTACAAATGAAAATTTAAAAGTCCGTCGTTATCCATTAATTGACGTATCCGTTGATGGTCAGGGTACTTTTACTTGTTTAAACGAATTCAGCATACGTTCTTCGATCATAAAAACACTAGTTGTAGATGTCTTTATTAATAAGCTCCATTTAGAAACCTTTCGCGGGGATGGGTTGATTGTTGCGACACCAACCGGAAGTACTGCTTATAATAAATCGGTGAAGGGTTCGATTGTTGACCCTCTTATCCCCTGCATGCAGGTGAGTGAAGTAGCATCCCTAAATACAAATCTTTACCGAACACTAGATTCCTCCTTTATTGTTGGAAGTGAACGAACACTTACATTCAATGTAATATCCGAAGGCAATGATTATCCTACCATGGGGATGGATAATGAAGCATTAAGTATTCGTCCGTTGAGAAAATCAGCATAAGAATAAGTGATAAAAAGTTAAAAACACTAAAGCTTAAGGACAACTCCTTCTGGGAAAAAGTGAAACGGACTTTTTTATAAAAAAAGCGGAAGCGCCCGTTTAGCGAAGTAATAAGTTTTTCTTAAGAATAGAAAAACCTTATCCTATTAAAGGGATAAGGTTTTTGCTTATATGCTCGTGCTCTTTTCTTTTCGCAAATGTAACCATTGTGGAGACAATAGTTTTGTTTTTGAAAGGGAATAAATTGTTAACGCAGACCAGATGAACATAAAGGATAGAAGTTGTATTTTTGAAAAATGTTCATGATAGATAAATACCCCTAATAATAAGGTTAATGTAGGTGCAATATATTGGAGAAATCCTAATAAAGATAAGGGAATTTTTTGTGCTCCTTTTGCAAAATATAGAAGCGGCACTGCTGTTGCAACTCCTGCACCGATTAAAAGCAGATCGGTTTGGATCCCTGATGTTATAAAGGAATTGGATCCATTCATAAATAAGTAACCAATATAAATGGCGGCAACAGGTGTAACAACAAGTGTTTCTAATGTTAATCCGACTGCAGAATCAACGTTTATTAACTTTTTCGCTAAACCATACACTCCAAAGGATAGGGCCAAAGAAATGGCAATCCACGGAAACTGCCCATGCGAAATAGAAATAATCAATACCCCTATTGCAGCTAAAATGAAAGAGACGTATTGATAAATAGTTAATTTTTCCTTAAGAACAATCATTCCTAATAAAATACTAATTAATGGATTGATATAATATCCAAGGCTAGCTTCAATCATATGACCACTATTAACCGCCCAAATATAAATGAACCAATTCACACTTATTAATAAGGAGGCAATCGTCAGGGCATACATTTGTTTTTTATTCTTAGTAAACCCTTTAATGGTTTGGAGAAATAGTCCTAATTTTTTTGTTAGGAAGAGAATGATGATCATAAAAATAAACGACCATAAAACACGGCTCGCTAAAATTTCCTTTGCATTAACATTGTCTAAAAGCTTCCAATAAATCGGCAATAATCCCCACAGCAAGTAAGAAAAGCCGGCATAAATGACTCCTTTTTGCGTTTCAGTCTTTTTCATCTGTTTTCGAGCCCCTATTCTTTCTAGTTTCGAAATAATTTCTATTATAACTCGAAACATCGTGAAATGGGGAATTTTTTGCTTCCAATAAAAAGCAGACGGAATTCCGCCTGCTTCCTTGAAATATTAAACTAAACTTGTTTAGCCGCCTCGAGTTCCTTTTTGCGGAGTTCAATTCGACGGATTTTCCCTGAGGTTGTTTTTGGAAGTTCACTCAAATATTCTATTTTTCTAGGGTACTTATATGGAGCTGTAAGTGTTTTGACATGCTCCTGCAAGTTCTTTGTTAATTCTGGGTCCGTTGAATCAATATCCTCTTGTAAGACCACAAATGCTTTGACAATAAAGCCACGAATTTCATCCGGGCTTGCCACGACGGCACATTCCTTTACAAATGGATGTTTAACGAGCGCATCCTCCACTTCAAATGGTCCAATTGTATAGCCCGAGCTAATGATAATATCATCACCGCGGCCTTCAAACCAGAAATAGCCATCTTGATCCATTTTGGCTTTATCGCCTGTTACATAATAGTCACCTCGGAACTGCATTGCCGTTCTTTCTGGATCTTTATAATAATTTTTGAAAAGAGCTGGAGTTTCTACATGGACGGCAATATCGCCCACTTCTCCGACAGCACAAACTTGGCCTTCTTCGTTAATGATTTCAACTCTATTTCCAGGTGTCGGCTTGCCCATGGATCCAGACTTCAATTCCATCCCTTTTGTAACCCCTACTAGCAAGGTATTTTCGGTTTGTCCATAACCGTCACGGACATCAATATTAAAATGCTTTCTAAACGTATCAATAACCTCTCTATTTAAAGGTTCACCTGCTGAAACCGCACTATGAAGATTTGGCAATTGATAATCAGCTAAATTATCTACCTTCGCCATTAATCGATATTCGGTAGGTGTACAACAAAGGACATTGACATCATATTTTTGAAGAAGGCTCAAATATTTTTTCGGATCAAATTGTCCGTTGTAGACTAATCCTGTTCCTCCTGAGCCAAGTACCGATAGGAAGGGACTCCAAATCCATTTTTGCCAGCCTGGACCTGCAGTTGCCCAAACCGTATCACCGTCTTCAATGCAAAGCCACTTTGATGCAGCTGTTTTTAAATGAGCATAGGCCCAGCCGTGCGTATGAACAACACCTTTAGGATTCCCTGTTGTGCCGGAGGTATAGGACAAAAATGCCATATCGTCTCTAAACGTATCTGCGAGAACCAATTCTTCTGATGCAGCTTTCATCTCTTCGTCCAAATGAACCCAGCCATCTTCAGACCCTCCGATAGTAAATTTAACCAAAGCTTGTGGTGCCGATATATTTTTAAATTGATCAACGAATGGATAATAACTAATGATTCCCTTAACATCACCGTGTGTAATACGATACTTCAAGTCTTTTTCCTTTAACATTTCAGAGCTTGGAATGACAACCATTCCAGCTTTTAATGCCGCTAAATAAACAACATATGCTTCAATCAGACGGGGCACGATAACAAGGACTACGTCACCCCTGTTTAAACCATTCTTGGCGAAAACATTCCCCGCTTGGTTAACCTTCTTCATTAATTGCTGATATGTAACTTGTTTTGTCTCTCCAGTCTCATTCTCCCACTTCAATGCGACTCTGTTCGGTTCTTTGGCAAAACGCTCCATTTCAGAAACAAGATTATACTTTTCTGGCGCAATTAAATCTTCCCGCTTCATACTTCTCCCCCTTAACTTTTTCGTATTTATCCCACCAAATTAATTATACAAAATTATTTAAAAATTTTAAATTGTTTTTATTTTAAAAACATATTTCACTATCTTGAGCATAAAAAAGAGAGCGGGGGAAGCCCCACGCTCTCTGTAGCCATCGTATTTATTTTTTATTAACGAGAGAATCCGCCGCCTAATTGAGATTCAGCCATTGCTACTAGACGCTTTGTGATTTCACCACCAACAGATCCGTTGGCACGTGAAGTAGTATCAGCTCCAAGATTTACACCAAATTCAGAAGCAATTTCATATTTCATTTGGCTTAGAGCTTGTTCAACACCAGGAACCAATAATTGATTTGAGTTGTTGTTGTTTGCCATGTGATATCACCTCCTTGTGAGTATAGAATGTGTAGAACTTAAAAGCTTCATTCTATTTTACAATTGGTAATTGTTCACAAAATATTCTAATTTTACCTTTTTAAAATAATTCACTAAATTCTGAGTGCTGCTTGTCATCAGGCTTAATTACAAGTGTCTCTGTCTCTTGCACCGCTTCATGAATGAGTGGCTCGAAATCAAAGAAGCTTTCATAATGCTGAACCTTTTCCCTTTTTGGCTTTGTTTTTGGAGAAGCTGGGACAAAGATGGTACAGCAATCCTCAAACGGCCTATTCGAAATTTCTAGTGTATCAATTTCAATTGCGATTTTAATGATATCCGTTTTATCCATCGTAATCAATGGCCTCAAAAGAGGCGTATTTGTTACATCATTGATTGCGTACATACTCTCAAGCGTCTGGCTCGCAACCTGCCCCAGGCTTTCACCGGTAATTATAGCAAGACCTTCATGTTTTTTCCTAATCTCATCCGTGATTCGAAGCATCATCCTTCTCGTAGATGTCATCGAATAATTTTCAGGTACTTGTTCGCGAATTGTTTGCTGAATATCAGTAAACGGGACAATATGCAAGGTCATCGATCCATATATTTCAGCCAGTTTTTTTGAAAGGTCAATGACCTTTTCCTTCGATCTTTCACTTGTAAATGGGGGGCTGAAAAAATGAACCGCTTCGATTTCTAGTCCCCTCTTCATTGCCATATAGCCGGCAACAGGGCTGTCAATTCCACCTGAAAGCATGAGCATGGCTTTTCCACTTGATCCAATCGGTAGTCCACCGGCACCCTGTATGGTTTCGCATGATAGGTAAATGGCTTCCTTTCTGACTTCAATCCGTAAATTAATATCCGGATTTTTCACATCCACTTTGAGTCCAGAGATTTGTTGCAACAAATGACCGCCAAGGGTGTGGTTAATTCCGTCCGTATCCAACTCAAATGTTTTATCAGATCTTTTCGGAGTAATTTTGAAGGTTTGACCCTTCTTGTATAGGGAGCGCATCATATCTAGTGAAGTCTGTTTTAATACCTCAATATCTCTTTCCAGCTTAATGGCCGGACTAAAGGATTGGATACCAAATATATTCTTCAATTTTCCAATAATTGCTTCGCTGCTTTCACCATTTAATAAGACATACATCCGATCACGGCTTGCTTCTACTTTAATTTTTGGAAAGGGAGCAAGAGCAATTCTAACACTTTTTCTTAATTTTTCTACAAATTGATTGCGATTTCTTCCTTTTGTCGATATTTCACCGTAGCGAATGAGTATACGATCATATTCCATTTATTTCATAACCTTTCGTAATTGGTTTGCGGATTCTTGAAATGTAACTAGAGCTGTCACTGCCTCTTCTCTGGTATTCTCAAATGAGAGACTAATCCGGATGGCACTTTCAGCTTGCGTTTCATGAACGCCCATTGCGAGAAGCGTTTTACTTGGTGATTTCTTTTTTGAGGAACATGCACTTGTGGTGGATACAAAGATACCTTTCCGCTCAAGTGAATGAATGAATACTTCTGATTTTATTCCCTTTAATGAGAAATTTAAAATATGGGGTGCTGCATGTTCAGTAGGTGTATGAATTTGAACACCTTCTATTTCTGCTAACCCCTTCCTGAGCAGGCTGTGGATATTCTTCATTCGTTCCATCTCTGCTTCGCCTTTCATTAATGTCATCCTAAGTGCCTTTGCCATCGAAACGGCGCCTGCCACATTTTCTGTACCGCTTCGAATCTTCCGTTCCTGATTGCCGCCAGAAAATAATGGAGCAAGTCTCACACCCTCACGGATAAAAAGGGCACCGGTGCCTTTTAAACCATGAAATTTATGACCGGATATCGAACAAAGATCCACTCTGTTTTTATAGAGAGAAAGGGGAATCTTTCCTATTCCTTGAACTGCATCAACATGAAATAAAATTGTTGGATGTTTTTTTAATAGGTCTCCAATTTCTTTAATTGGCTGAACCGTCCCCACTTCATTATTCACCTGCATAATGGATATTAAAATGGTATCTTTTCTTATCGCTTTTTCAAGATCCGAAACATTAATTCTTCCAAACCTGTCAACAGGCAAGTAAGTTATCTCAAAACCCTCCTGTTCAAGCTGTTCCATTGCGGCTCTTACTGATGGATGTTCAACACTTGATGTAATCAAGTGCCGACCTTTATTTTTATGTAATAAAGCAGATCCTTTTATCGCTATATTATTACCTTCCGTTCCCCCGGAAGTAAAATAAATTTCAGATGGCTTTACTTTTAAGAGCTTGCTTACTTGTTCCCGCGCCTGGGATAGCAGCTTCTCTGCCAGTCCCCCCATACTGTGTAGTGAGGATGGGTTCCCATAATATTCACTAGACACCGTAACAAACGAATCTATAACGTCTTTAAACGGTTTTGTCGTTGCACTATTATCAAAATAAATCATTTTTTCTCCTCCGAACTCTTACAAAAATAAATCTTATCATAAAGACAAAAAAAAGAATAACAAAAAACCGATTCAGCGAAAATGGCACTGATCGGTTTTTTGTTATTTATTCTGTTACAAATGTGGCTTTTATTTTTTTCAATGCATCTGGGTCAATAACATCAAGTGTTGCAGCCGCTTGTTCTAAAGCCTCTTGATATTCATAGTGTCTAAATGCCATTTCTGCTTCCAATAATCCTTTGGCTACATTTGGATATTGGCTTTTATAACGATTTCCATATTGAATGGCTTTTTCCGCTAACATCACATTTTCTAGCAGTTCTATCGTTGAATTGGTAAGTTTCTCCACCGTTAATACAGCAATTTCTAAATATTGATTGAGAGCAGAAATGTTAAGTGGCTTTTCTTCAAGCTGGTATCTCACATTTTGAATACTTTCATTTGTATCCTCAAATAAATACCTATAATCTTCTGGTAAGCCAGGGACATTACTCTTAGTGACGAGACGAACCGTCTCTCCAACTTTCTTGGTAAGTTCTTTAAGCTTTTCTCTTGCTTCAAATTCATCTTTCCTAAGGGCTTGAAGTTTTAAAGCAAAATCTTGCTGCCCTTCTCGAATGATATCCAACTGTTCTTTTACTTGAGCTAACTCTTTACTAATCACCGATTGTGCTGTTTCGTTTAACTTTAGTTTTTCAATCAGAATCTCAAAATGTTTATAAACAATGGAAAGTTCTTTTTCGAGCTGTCGCTGAGTTTCAAAGTCACCTTCAGATAGCTGATAACTTTCTTGAACATGAATGACTTCACTGGAAAGATGACTATTTTCCTCATAGGCAGAAATGAGAAGTTCACTTGCTATTTTTTCATTTTTTTGGACAAAATGCTTGGCGTGTACTTCTTTTTCCAATAAATCGAAAAGGACATCAATTCTTTCCTTTATTTCTTTTATACATTCTACTGCCTCATCAATCTTCGCTGCTTCGATAAGCTCTAGATTCTCAGCCAGTTTCTCTTCTAAGCGTTTGATTTCTTTTTCCAAATTAATATGTTCTAAATAGTATTCTTGACCAGACATTTCACGGTATCCGTCAAGCATATCTGAAAGCTGATTTGGCAGAAGTGATTGACATTCAATTAACAGCTGCGGAATCAAGTCCATATCTTTTTTAATCATTCCAAGCTGACTATGAATCATTAAAACTACTTCACGGGCTTCAAGATAATTACCATGTTCAGTTTTCTCATCAAATTCCTGAAATTTTAGTGAAACGCCGTTGAGTTGTTCCTCTAAGCACTTTTCTGAACTGCCAAAGCTGTGACGATGGGCAAGCAGCATTTTTTTTGATTCCCGATACTGCTCTTTTAGCTCTTCAATTTCAACTCGGTTCTTTTCCTCGCTGCCAACCAATTCATGTAACTCTTCTAATATACTTTTTATTTGATCCTCAGTTTCTTGTAACTTTGCTCCAATAGCTTGCTGGACACCTTTCGCTTTGCTAAATCGGTACTTATCTATGTACTCTTCGGCATCAAAAAGCATTTCCTCTAAATCAGGCAGCTGTACCGTTACCACATCGTCCCATTGATTTCGCCAACGTTCGAATAGTTCTTCAGTTTGCCCTGTCATATTAAGCAGCTTCACTTTTGACATTTCATCCAGTACTGGACGATTCATTAAATCGATTTTCCATCCTTCCAATCGATCCATTTCCTTAAAGTACTTTTTCTTTATTAAATACCCAATTACAAATAAGGCTAGTAAAAGGATAAAAAATCCAATGAAATATTTCACAAGTAAGCCCCCTATTTCCCAAAACATTCTTTCAAATTCCAGTTTTCATGCATCTATTATAAAAAAATCTCTTAATGTTCGATTCAATGCTATTATGATACCATGTTAACGACATTTTTTGACTATTATTTTCAATTTTTTTGTAAAATAAATGAAAACTCACCAATTGGCGAGTCTGATAGGACGGTTCATGAGGCGCAGTTGAATTTATGCTTTCCTATTAACTAAAAAAAAATAGCGATTGCCGCTATTTTATGACTGCACTCATTTTCATTGGTACATCCGAGCATAGTGTTTTATCAATCCACAAATTAATATCCTTTAAATATTTCTGCTCAAAAAATGGTTCATTTGGAAAGACATACAAGACTTCCCTCATATAATGTGTATTCATAAATGGCATCATCAATAATCCTTTAAGTTGAATAATTAAATAAGGAATCGAGTGGGGGCGGAATTCATTCCATTCAAAACCACGCTCAAATACTAATTGAAAATAGTATTTTTCCTTAAGTAAATAGGTTGACATGATTTCGCGAACCACTTGCGAATCCATGGACATTTCCCGATAGACAAGACTGGCTAATTTACTATTTTCACATTGATAATGAAGTAAATCAGTGACAATTCGCTTTAAACACTCCTTTGCTCCCTTGTCTATCGATGCGTAGGCTTCTTCCATTTTACTAATATACTGTTCAAAAAAATGCGTAAAGCAATATTCTAGCAGACCTGGTTTATTTTCGAAATGGTAGGCAATCGTTGCCGTATTTACTTTTGCCAGTCGGGCGATATCCCGAATTGATGTTCCAGAGTATCCATTGGACTTAAACAATGTTATAGCGGCCTTAACAATTGCTTCTTTAGCATTTTTCTTCATAAATTGTCCCCCCTTCTGGTATACCCAAAAATCCCCTTACATTATAATTCTTTGTTATAACACAGATTCCTTTATGAAAAAATCGACAAAGTCTGCTCATTTTCTTGTAAATTTGATAAAATAATAAATAAAATTGTTGAAACAAAGGGGAAATACCATGTTTAACGTCGAAATGTATACTGCGAGCCGCGAGGAAAATTATAATCTTGTTAAAAAACAACTGCATGCTCTTATTCACGATGAGAACAATCAGATTGCAAATCTCAGCAATGCCAGTGCCCTTTTGAATCAATTTCTAGACCGAATTAATTGGGTCGGATTTTATTTAATGGATACGAATCAACAACTAGTATTAGGACCATTCCAAGGTCTTCCTGCATGTGTACGTATTCATTTGGGTAAGGGTGTATGCGGGACATCTGCTTTGAAAAAAGAGACCGTTCTTGTAGCAGATGTTCATCAGTTTCCCGGCCACATTGCTTGTGATGCAGCCTCCCAATCCGAGATTGTTATCCCTCTCATTAAAAATGAGCAGCTAATTGGAGTTTTGGATATTGATTCACCTGAAAAAAATCGTTTTGATGCACTTGATCAACAAATGTTGGAAGAATTTGTTGCAATTCTAGTTGAACATATATAGAAAATAGCACAGAGAAATTCTCTCTGTGCTTTTTCTCTTTAAATCCTTTCCAGTGCCTGATCCAGGTCTTCTTGAATGTCCTCCCATGCTTCTAAACCAACAGATAGACGCAGCAAGTTATCTTCAATCCCCATTTTTTTTCGTTCCTCCTCTGGAACCACGGCATGGGTCATCGTTGCAGGATGCTGAATCAATGTTTCTGCGTCTCCAAGACTTACCGCAATTTTTATTAATTGTAATTGATTCATAAACTGTTGTGCCGATTCCTTGGATCCCTTTATCGTGAATGATATGAGACCGCCTGATTGTTTCATTTGTTTTTTCGCGATCGAATAATCTTGGTGTTCTGGATCGCCAGGGAAATACACTGATTCAATTTTCGGATGACTTTTCATAAATTCAAATAACCTCTGGGCATTTTCACAATGGCGGTCCATGCGCACTGGAAGTGTTTTAATCCCCCTTAACAACAGCCATGCATCAAAAGGCGAGATAATCCCCCCAATATCTTTTTGGGTCGTCCGTGACACCTGCCTAATAAACTCCTTCTCCCCAATGACAAGACCCGCTATAACATCGCCATGTCCACAGATATATTTTGTTGCACTATGAATGACAACATTGCATCCGAGAGTAAGAGGAGTTTGTATATATGGGGAACAAAATGTGTTATCCACAACAACGGGAATCCCTTTTTTATTTGCCACCCTCGCCACCAATTCCAAATCTACCAGCTTCATTGTAGGGTTTATTGGCGTTTCAATATAGATACAAGCCGTATTAGGGAGGATTTCTTGATCTAATGCTTCTGCCGATTCCATTAATGAAAAGTCGTGTTCAATCCCATATTTCCCTTTTAATAGTTCCAACAATCCGAAGGTACAGCCGTATACTCCTTGTGAACAAAGGATATGATCACCTGTTTTTGTTAAGGCCACTAGCACTGCACTCACGGCCGCCATTCCTGACGAAAAAGCCAAGCCTGCCTCACCTTGTTCAAGGACTGCCATCCGTTCTTCCAGTATTTTCACCGTTGGATTTCCCAAGCGTGAATAAATAAATCCCTCTTCTTGCCCAGCAAACCTTCTTTCCCCTTGTTCCGCACTGGTAAATGTAAAGGTAGATGTTTGATATAACGGGGGAACTAAACTGTCTTGATGTTCGTCTGGCCGGTAGCCTGAATGAATAACTTCCGTTTCAAACCGTGATTTCTTTTTCCCCATTTTGGATTCCTCCTGTTTGAAAACGTTTTCATACTTATAATATATTATGTTGATTGGGGGAATATCGTTAGAGAATTCATAAATGAATGTCCTAACTAACCATTATATTGTTTCCTTGAATGACCACTTTGTTCTTCCCAGTTCCTTTAGCAATATACAAAGCTTCATCTGCTCGTTTAAATAAGAAATTATAGGCATCGATCCGTTCCTTATGCCAATAAGAAACACCACAGGACACTGTAATATGCGGGTCGGAGCATTCGGATACCTTTTTAACTAATCTTTCAGCGATGGCTGCTCCTCTTTCTAAAGGGACACCAGGAAGATAAAGGGCGAGTTCTTCCCCACCCCAGCGGGCGCCTATATCTTGCCCGCGAATATTTCGTTTAATAAGGTTTGCAACCTGAACCAGAACTTTATCTCCAACCTGATGGCCGTATGTATCATTTAATTCTTTAAAATTATCAATATCGAGAAGAATAAAGGTACCTTCTTCACTCTCTTTCATTGACCACTGGATTTTTTCATCCAAAAATTTGCGGGAATGGAGCTTTGTAAGGTGGTCTGTGATTACCATATGCTCTAACTCTTCTCTGAGCATTGAATTGGTAAGCGCTAGCGATGAATGATGAACTAGTGACTGCAGGAGCTTAAATGTGTCAAAGGAAAAGAAATAAGGCTTTTGATGCATCACAATGGAGAAACCTTTTAATTTTTCGCTCTGAATCATCGGAATCGCAAGAATCGAATGAAAGCTTGTCATACTTTTTATGTTTTGGAGATTGATATCTCCTATAAATAAAGGATTTTTTTCCTTTTCGATCTTTTCCTTTATATAATCAATGTAGAGTCGGGCCTGTTTAGTGTAAAAGTATGAAGTGGAACCTGGGAGTATTTTTACATTTGCTTGTTCATTTGAGAATAAGAAAAAGCCAACTTCTTGTGCATCAATGGAAGTGATGATTTGTTCTGACATATATGTCATCGTATCAACCATGCGTAGGTTAGAATTTAAACAATGGGAAGTTTCGTTGATTAATTGTAAGTTGGAGATTTCCCTCTTTGACTGTTGATAGAGGTGGGCATTCTCCAAAGAACCTCCCGCAGAATCTGCCAATAATGTAAGAAACTCCACCTCATATGCCGTAAATTCAGTCGTATCTGCTGCAATTATCTGCAAGACTCCATAGGTTACCTTCTTCCCTTTTAATGGGGCATAAATAAGTGCATGTTTATCAGGGGGGGAATATTCAAATTGAATCTCCCCGGTTGCATAAGCATTGATAGCAGCAATATTTTCACTATCATATTCACGCTCAATAATCGGAAGGTCGCTGTGGCTTTGAGTATCCTGTGAAAGCAATAAGGAAAATGAGTAGTCAGGGTACACTTCCTTAAGCGCTACGCATAATTCTCCCAAGATGAAATTCACATCAAGGAACGAATGAAGTTTTTCTGTAATTTGTATTAATTGTTTATATCTATTAACTTGCATGTGTAAATCACATTCGAGAATATCCATATAGGTTTCACCCGATCTAATTCCAGATATATACATAGTACCCTAATTATAGTTAATTTTCAGACACTTTGGCGACAGTTATTTGTATAATTTATTAACTTTATTAAAATAATCTTTCCGATAATTTTCTCCTGTATCATCATCCCCAAAAAATATTCTTGACTTTACAGGAATAAAAATTATATAATACTCCTTGTGTAAAATATTGCAGCCTATGTGAAAACTTTATTCGTCTCATTTTATTCCTCTTAAAGGTAGATTGCCTTTAAATGATGGTGTATCTTGTAACCCTTAGCTGCTAGGGCGAAGGTGCATGAAAATAAAATGGCTTTAAAGCGTCTCATAACGGTTTTTATTTTACCAAAATAAAAACACTAAGGAGGAGTCATTCATGGCTCGTTATACTGGCTCTAGCTGGAAAATTTCCCGTCGTCTTGGAATCTCTCTAAGCGGCACAGGTAAAGAATTAGAAAAGCGTCCGTACGCTCCTGGACAACATGGTCCAAACCAACGCAAAAAGCTTTCTGAATACGGATTACAATTACAAGAGAAGCAAAAGCTTCGTCATATGTATGGCGTAACTGAGCGTCAATTCCGTAATCTTTTTGATAGAGCTGGCAAATTAAGCGGCGTACACGGTGAAAACTTCATGATTCTTCTTGAATCACGTCTTGACAACGTTGTTTACCGTTTAGGTCTTGCTCGCACTCGTCGTGCAGCTCGTCAATTAGTAAACCATGGCCACATCTTAGTTGATGGCGCTCGTGTAGATATCCCATCATACCGCTTAAAAGCTGGTCAAACAATCAGCCTACGCGAAAAATCTCGCAATCTTGATGTTGTAAAAGAAGCTGTCGAAGTTAATAACTTCGTTCCTGATTTCTTAACATTTGATGCGGACAAATTAGAAGGTACTTTCACTCGCTTACCAGAGCGTTCTGAATTACCTGCTGAAATCAACGAAACTCTTATCGTCGAGTTCTACTCACGTTAATTGATTTGCTTATTAAATAGCAATCACAAAAACCCTAGAAACAGCGTTATATCAGCGCTTCTAGGGTTTTTTGTTTTTACTATGTTTAGTAGAATTTTGTATTCTCCCCCAAAGAGATGGGGGCAATTTTGGTGGAAGTTTTAACAAAATTATTCAAGTGGACAGACCCATACTATTTTGTAAAAATCCTACTAACAATAGTCATCAATAACGATGTTCTATGAAGGGATCGAACCGGTGAGCAAAAGACAGGCTATTTGCTTAGGACAACTTCCTCCCGTTATACATACGATGCAGTGTAGTTAATAACTTAATTTAAGGGGGAGAATTTTTTTTATGGGTAAAGACCTCACGAAATATTTTCAAGATAGAGTAATCAAGGTTGATCGAGGCGGACCAGAATCCAGAGTTGGGATGTTTATGCATGCAAGTGAAGATTACCTCTGCCTTCTCACGGAAGAAGATGGGATCGTCTACCACAACACTAAACATATTAAAAATTTTACAGATAATCTGAAAGAGCAGTTTAAATTCGACGTTGATGTTCCGAAGGATTTCGAATTTAAAAAAGCTAAAAATTTCAAAGACCTGCTTAAATCATTGGAATATCGTTGGGTAATTATCAATCGTGGCAGTACTGAGACGGTAGAGGGGGTACTCTGTGAGGTAAAAAATGATTTAGTTCATTTGGTCAATAATGGGGAAATCGTTCGCATTGCCATGTCCCACATTAAAAATGTTAGTTATGGAGTAAAAATTAAAAAGGCGAAATCGGAAAAACATGAGTCACGTCAAAAATCAAACGATAAGAGTGGAAATAACAAAGATAACACCAATAATAGCCCTAAGAGAACTTCACAAAAATTACATCAAAAATCAAACGATAAGAGTGAAAATAACTACAATAACATCTATTGTAGCCCTCAGGTAACTTCGCAAATATTATGTCAAGAATCAAACGTTGAGAGTGAAAATTACAACAATAACACCAATAATAGCCCCCAGGGAACTTCGCAAATATTACGTCAGGAATCAAACGTTGCGAGTGAAAATTACAACAATAACACCAATAGTAGCCCTCAGGGAATTTCCCAAATATTACATCAAGAATCAAACGTTGCGAGTGAAAATTACAACAATAACACCAATAATAGCCTTCAGGGAACTTCCCAAATATTACGTCAAGAATCAAACGTTGCGAGTGAAAATAACATCAATAACACCAATAATAGCCCTCAGGGAACTTCGCAAAAAACATCTTTTGAAAATGAACTTGATGTGTCAGTTCTTTTATCCTCATTAATCTCATTGGAAAAGATTTTACGAAGATTAAATTTTTAAAGTTTCTCACTCATAGTGGTTCGCAGAGTAGTTGAAAATGAAGGGACACTGTCAACAAAAACGCTTGATAGTATCCACTCATTAAATAAGTTATTTCTTCATGGAATTTTGTTTTTGCCCAAGCCTTTTTAGTTTTAATAATATTT
The DNA here is from genome assembly GCF_018613065.1 of Bacillus sp. ISL-7. The sequence continues at coordinate 226,096 of NZ_JAGGQW010000035.1, forward strand.
AGTGCGAGTGTCAATTTTCACACTTTCCTCTGATTGAAGCGTCTAACGCTTCTTTTTTCTTCTTCTTTTTGACTATTAAGACATAAAGAGACATTATCGCTCTCCTCTTTTTTAACGATTGAGCAGGGTCTTCTTAAGTATTGTCATTTTTCTAATCTTGAAGATACTTATTTTCATGGTAAAAGATGAAAAAGACAAACAATTTAAAGACAGGCCATTTGCTTAGGACAAGTTCCTCCCGTTAAACATATGATGCAGTGTAATTAAATTACTTTAAGGGGAGATTTTTTATATGAGTGAAAACCTAATGAAATATTTTAAAGATACAGTAATCAAGGTTAATCGAGACGGATCGGAATCCAAAATTGGGAAGTTATTGGATGAAAGAGACGATTATATCGTCGTTCTTACAGAAGAGGATGGAGTCGTTTATTACAAAACTCAATACATTAAAAGTTTTACAGAAAATGTGAAAGGGAAGTGGGAATTCGACGTTGAAATTCCTGAGAATTTTAAAAATGCTGATAAATTCAAAGACCTACTTAAATCACTGAAATATCATTGGGTAAAAATTAATCGTGGAAGTTCTGAAATGGTTAAGGGGGTACTTTGTGAGGTAAAAGATGATTTTGTTCATTTGGTTGCTAAAGAGGAACTCGTTCGCATTCCCATCTTCCACATTAATAATGTTAGTTATAAGAGTAAAAATTGAAAAGATGAATCCGAAGAACATAAGTCACGAGGACATGAGTCACGTTAATAAGGTTAAAGCCCTCATACCCATTGGTATCAGGGCTTTTTCTATCTTCGATTGACCCATTTGATAGATTTCCTATATAAAAAGGCAAGTATTATATAAATGACAACTACGATAGCCGCAGTCGATAATCTTTCTTGTAATATCCCGTCTGCATATAAAACAGGACCAAGTCCGAAAAATGTAACAAGTGCGATGAGAATAATAAATACGGCGTGTAATGAAAATTTCAATATATTCACCCCCATTTTCGTTCCTTTTATATTAGACGAAATAAATTAACCCGTTGTTACACCGATATCCTTATAGCAAAAAAAGGGCTTTGATTTCCAAAGCCCTTCTTTTATTAGTATTTAATTAAGGTATACTTCTTTTTACCTCTTCTAATAATCGTAAACTTTCCTTCAATTCGATCGGATTCTGCTAAGATATAAGCGTTGTCCGTAATTTTTTCACCATTAACAGTAACAGCACCATTTGAGATGTCTTCACGTGCTTGACGCTTGGATGGAGAAATTTTCGCTGCAACCAAAAGATCGACCAAATTCTCCTCATTTTGTGATGTATAAGCTGGTACATCTTTAAAGCCCTGCTCGATTTCCGCACCTGAAAGACTTCTTACATCCCCGCTAAATAACGCCAGGGAAATTTTAATTGCCTGTTGCAAGGAATCTTCACCATGTATCAAACGAGTCAGTTCTTCAGCTAATACCTTTTGTGCCTTACGAAGATGCGGCTCTTCCTGAACAGCTTTTTCTAATTGTTCAATTTCCTCATGCGAAAGGAATGTAAAAATCTTTAAGTATTTCACCACATCCGCATCAGCTGTATTAATCCAGAACTGGTAGAACTCATACGGGGTAGTTTTTGCAGGATCTAACCAAACTGCACCACTTTCCGTTTTCCCAAACTTTGTACCATCTGCTTTTGTCACAAGCGGAATGGTTAACCCAAATGCCTTCGAGCCTTCTGGCTGAACTTTGCGGATTAATTCCAATCCTGAAGTTATGTTCCCCCACTGGTCACTTCCGCCAATTTGTAATTTACAGTTGTGATGCTCATATAAATGAAGAAAATCCATCGCTTGTAAAATGGTATAGGTGAATTCTGTAAACGAAATACCCGTCTCAAGCCTTGATGCAATGGTATCCTTCGCCAGCATGTAATTGACACCGATATGTTTGCCGATATCACGCAAGAAGGTAACGACATCCATTGAGCCAGCCCAATCATAGTTATTAACCATGATTGCTCCGTTTTCACCTTCAAATTCGAAAATAGATTCAAGTTGCTTTTTGATACCTGCTACATTATCCTGCACTGTTTCTAGTGTTAACAACTTTCGTTCTTCACTTTTACCACTCGGATCACCAATCAAGCCTGTTGCTCCTCCGACTAACACAATCGGACGATGTCCATGCTGCTGAAATCTTCTAAGTGTTAAAAATGGCAGCAAATGGCCGATATGCATACTATCAGCAGTTGGGTCAACACCACAGTATAAAGAAATTTGCCCCTTGTTTAATGAATCCTTCAGACCTTCTTCATCCGTTTGCTGGTAGATGATTCCTCTCCATGCCAAATCCTGTAATAAATCCATCCTATTCCCTCCAATTTGGTAAAAAAATAAAAACGCCCCTGCAAAAATGCAGGGACGTAAATTTACGCGGTACCACCCAGCTTGAGGAAAATTCCTCCAACTCAAAAAATTAACGGTTTAGACCGTTCTCCGCTACAAAAAAATCATTTTCACAGAGAAAGCTCAGGGGAGTAATTCATTCTTCTATATGTATCAGCTTTCACCACCGCTGACTCTCTTGAAACAGGGATAGAAGAACTACAGTTGGTTCCCTTCACAGCTTTTTTATTAAATTAATGTATAGCTTTTTTTACCATATTTCAAGTTCCCTGTCAAACTTAACTGGAAATTTCAGATAAATGTAGAACTTTGTCAGTTTTTATACCTTTGGTATGCTATAATGTACTTGATTTTAGATGAGGTGATACTATAGATGGTTGAAAAATTACAAGCATTGATAGAAAAAGCAAAATCCGTGCTGAACATATTTACCCATAAAAGAACGGTTAAAAGTGCACGAATCACATATCAAGTAGTTTGGAATCTGTTACTCCTTGTATTAACAGTCGTCATTCTTGGCGGATCATTTGCGACAGGTGTTGGTGCGGGTTATTTTGCTTCACTTGTAAAAGATGAACTTGTTCGCTCGTATGACAGCATGAAAAAAGATATTTATAACTATACGGAAACTTCTGAGTTATATTTTTCGGATAATGTTTATCTTGGTAAACTTCACACCGACTTGGAACGGGAAGAAGTAAAATTGGACGATGTATCAAATGATTTAGTCAATGCGGTTGTTGCAACCGAAGACGAATACTTTTACAAGCATAAAGGTGTTGTCCCAAAAGCAGTATTTCGGGCCGTCTTTCAGGAAGTGACAAATTCTGCTGTTCAATCCGGCGGCAGTACGTTAACACAGCAATTAATAAAAAATCAAATCTTAACAAATGAGGTCTCGTTTCAAAGGAAAGCCAATGAAATTTTACTTGCTCTTCGTTTAGAGAAATTTTTTGATAAAAAAGACATTCTCGAAGCTTATCTTAATGTGTCTACCTTAGGAAGAAATTCGTCTGGACGAAACATTGCGGGTGTCCAAGCAGCTGCAAAAGGGATTTTTGGTAAAAAGGCGAGTGATTTAACACTCCCGCAAGCTGCATTCATTGCAGGATTGCCTCAAAGCCCGTTTGGATATACCCCGTTTACACGGGAAGGGACGATAAAAGAACCTCAATATCTGGAACCCGGTCTCACACGGATGAAAACCGTCCTAAAGAGAATGTTTGACGGCGGCTATATTAACGAGCATGAATATGCGCAAGCCTCTGCCTACGATATTAAAAAAGATTTTATCAAACCGGTTGCAAATCCACTGGAAAAATACCCATGGCTAACAGTCGAAATTGAAAAGCGGTCGATTGAAGTCCTGACCACTGTCTTAGCAAAAAATGATGGGATTTCAGAAAAAGAGTTAAAAAACGATGACAACCTTGCTTATAAATATCAAATATTAGCTAGAAATGCTTTGCGTCAAAATGGATACCAAATTCATTCGACAATAGATAAAAAAATATACGATGCGATGCAAAAAGTTAAGGACAATTATCAATATTACGGACCCGATAAGCCACAAGAAAAAAAGGATCCTGAAACTGGAGAAATAAGAACAGTTATGGAACCTGCTGAGGTTGGGGCGGAACTGATCGAAAACAAGACTGGAAAAATTATCAGTTTTGTCGCTGGAAGGAATTATGACGACCAACAGCTTAATCACGCAACCAGTGCCATCAGACAAAACGGTTCTACCATGAAACCACTTCTTGTCTATGCACCAGCGATTGAGTTAGGAAAAGCAGCTCCGGGAACACCGCTGCCAAATGTAGCGTTAAGTCTTGCCCCCGGCAGAAGTGATCCTTGGCCGCAAAACTATGACTATCGGTATAGCGGACTAGTTTCAGCAAGATATGCATTAGCGAAATCCTATAACGTACCAGCGGTTAAGCTTTACAAGAGTATCGTTGATCAACGTCCCGCCACGTATCTTGAAAAAATGGGATTTACCTCTTTAAGAAAAGATGATTATACCAATCTAGCTACTTCGATTGGATCGATGACAAATGGGGTAACCATCGAAGAAAATACGAACGCATTTAGTACCTTTGCTAATGATGGGAAATTTATTGATGCCTATATGATTGATAAAATTGTCGATAAAAATGGCAAGGTTATCTATCAGCACGAAGTGAAACCTGTTAATGTCTTTAAGCCGCAAACAGCCTATTTAACGATTGATATGATGCGTGACGTGGTAAAGATGGGAACGGCAGCAGGAGTTAGAAGCAAACTAAATTTCAGTGCGGACTGGGCTGGGAAAACGGGGACAGGAAATCAATATATTGACTCTTGGTTCGTTGCTTCAAACCCTAATGTCACCTTTGGTCTTTGGAGAGGGTATGATACACCAAAATCGCTCCAGACATCCGGTATGTCTTATAGTTCACGGACCAATAATTTATGGGCTCAGTTAATGAACGCTGCCTATAAAATTAAACCTGATCTAATTGCTCCAAAGAAGACATTTAAAATGCCAAAAGGAATCGTGCAACGTTCTTATTGTGCAGTTTCCGGAATGCTGCCTTCTGAGGCATGTTCAAAAGCAGGGTTAATCGAATCAGATTACTTTAATGTCAATAATGTACCAACAAGAGTTGATGATAGCTTAATTGAAGGAAAATATGTTATGGTTGGCGACAAAAAATATTTGGCCTTGGATTCTACACCAAAAGAGTTTGCCCAATTTGGTCTCATTTTAAATCCTGATTTTATCAAACGCATTGTTGGAAGTAACTTCCATAATTATAGACAACTAATTCCACAGAAAGAGCGCTGGGGGAAAATTCTCGTATCAAGTGCAAAAATGTCCGATAACGGGAAGAACCCCGACAGTGTCAGCTTAAAAGTAGAAGGAAATACATTAACATGGTCAGCATCTGGTGATAATGATGTTGTCGGTTACCGAGTCTATCAAGGTGGATTAGTTTCAGCAAAGGTAGGAAGTGTGATCAATGGCTCAAAACGATCATTTCAAACTGGTACTGGTACCTATTATGTAACGGCGGTCGATATTGCTGGTAGAGAGTCTGCCCCATCGAATCTGGTTGAGGCTGGAGTAATAGTAACACCACCACCTGTAGATCCTACTAAACCTGCGGTACCGAAAGATCCTGCTAAACCTGGTGTACCGAATGGCCCCGCTAAACCTGGTGTACCGAATAGCCCTGCTAAACCTGGTGTACCGAATGGCCCTAATGTTCCAACTAAACCGACTGATCCAACAACAACACCGTAAATATTTAAAACCGCACCGATAGTTGGTGCGGTTTTTTCTGTTCTTGAACACTAAAAAGCCAGGCATCTGCCTGGCTCTAGTCATTGTTTTTTCCCTATGAAAAACGGGTCTTTAATCTTCCATTGTAGAAAGGTCACCTGTTGGCAGGTTTAGTTCCCATGCCTTTAACACACGTCTCATGATTTTCCCGCTTCTTGTTTTCGGCAGCTTATCACGGAAATCAATTTCCCTTGGTGCTGCATGAGCGGCAAGACCTCTTTTCACAAATTGCCTAATTTCTTCTTTTAGTTCGTCAGTTGGAGCATAGCCGTCTCTGAGTGCAATGAAGGCTTTAATAATTTCACCACGAACTGGATCTGGTTTACCGATGACACCGGCTTCAGCAACGGCAGGATGCTCAACAAGCTTGCTTTCTACTTCAAAAGGTCCTACGCGCTCCCCTGAGGTCATAATAACGTCATCGACACGGCCCTGGAACCAGAAATAGCCCTCTTCATCCATGTAAGCAGAATCGCCTGAAACGTACCAGTCGCCTGGCATAAAGTAAGATTCATATTTCTCTGGATTATTCCAAATTGTATTCATCATGGAAGGCCAGCCTTTTTTAATCGCGAGGTTCCCCATCCGATACGGCGGAAGTTCATTCCCTTGATTATCAACAATCGCTGCTTCAACACCTGGAATCGGTTTCCCCATTGAACCTGGTTTAATTTCCATACAAGGATAGTTACTAATCAATTGCGCACCAGTTTCTGTCATCCACCAGTTATCATGAATTCGCTTATTGAATACTTTTACCCCCCATTTAACAACTTCAGGGTTTAATGGTTCCCCGACGCTTAGAACATGACGGAGACTGCTTAGATCAAATTTCTTAACCAATTCATCACCTGCACCCATTAACATTCGGAATGCTGTAGGAGCACTGTACCAAACGGTTACACCAAAGTCCTCAATCATTTGATACCAGGATTCTGGACTAAATCGACCGCCTACAATTACGTTCGATGTCCCTGTTAACCACGGCCCAAAGATACCGTAAGAAGTACCAGTTACCCAGCCTGGGTCAGCAGTACACCAATAAACATCATCCTCTTTTAGATCGAGCACCCATCTAGCTGTTTGGTAATGCTGAAGCATGGCATTATGTACATGCAATACGCCTTTTGGTTTTCCTGTTGAGCCTGATGTATAGTGCAGGATCAAGCCGTCCGTTCTGTCAACCCATTCAATTCGAAGATCCTTGCTAGCGGCTTCAAATTTTTTCAAAAAGTCAATATATCGGCCTTGTTCATCAACTTTATTACCGATAAGGAAAATATGCTTCAGTGCAGGCAGGTCTTGAACAGGTACCCGGTCCAACAGTTCAGGTGTCGTGACTAAAACTTTCGCTTCACTATCTTGCAGACGGTCCCTGACAGCCCCTTCCATGAATGCTTCAAATAAAGGACCAACAATAGCCCCAAGCTTGATTGCACCCAAAACGGTAAAGTAAAGTTCTGGAGAGCGCGGCATAAAAATAAATACACGGTCACCTTTCTCTACATCCCCGTAAGTTTTTAACACATTGCCCGCTTTGTTTGATAGATCTTTCATTTCTTTAAAGGTGTACTTCTCATTTCTTGAACCATCACGATAGTATAGTGCAACTTTATTTTTCCGGAAGGTTTTCGCGTGACGGTCAATGGCCTCATACGCCATATTGACAAGCCCCGTTTCACTCCATGTAAATTCCTTTTCTGTTTCCTTCCAGTCGAAATGCTTGTACATTTCTTGATAATTACCCAGATTATGATCCCCTTGCACAACTGGCAACGCTTCCACTTTCATTCAATCTCCCCCTTTGACCTTATTTTAAATTATTATAGTACAAATAATAACTATTCACAATTTTAAAAAAAGTACTATATTATTATTTTTTATATTTATACATAAAATGTCAATATTTTTTTACTATAAGACAGAAAATTTTGTAAAGTTACTTTTCTGTAATAGATTTTATGTATAATAGAATTATATTAGAAAGATTTTTCCAGGGTAGGTGACCGTATGGAACACAAAATGACATACAATGCCAAACAATTAAAAACACCTCACGGGTCTATAATTGTTGAAGGGCCTATTACTTCAGATAAACTTGCTGGCTATGAATTTCACGAAGACCTCACTGCCTTCCGCCCTTCTGTACAGCAGCATCAGGCTTTAATTGGTATTGCTGAGCTTCCAGAAGGTAGAATTATTATTGCAAGGAACAGAAACACCATTGTCGGATATGTTACTTTTCTATATCCTGACCCGCTTGAACGATGGTCAGAAGGCAAAATGGATAATTTAATCGAATTAGGTGCCATCGAGGTGATTCCTCAATTTAGGGGATGTGCAGTCGGGAAAAGCCTATTAATTGTCTCCATGATGGATGATGCGATGGAAGATTATCTTACCATCACAACTGAGTACTATTGGCACTGGGATTTAAAAGGTACCAAACTAAATGTGTGGGAGTATCGGAAGATCATGGAAAAAATGATGAATGCGGGCGGCCTTGAGTGGTATGCAACCGATGATCCTGAAATTTGTTCACACCCTGCTAATTGTCTCATGGCTAGGATGGGAAAAAGAATCGATATGGAAACCATCCAAAAATTTGACCGTCTAAGATTTATGAACCGGTTTATGTATTAATCATTTTCCTGATATTTGGTTAGGTAAGGGGGATTTTCTTATGATAGTAGAACAAATCATGAAAATAGATGTTGCAGTACTTCTGCCAACAGATACCATTGCAGATGCAATCCAATTAATGGAGTCAAGAAAAATCCGCCATATTCCTATAATTAATGAGGAGAAACATTTAGTTGGTCTTGTCACTGTTTCGAAAATACATGAAGCAACTCCATCTATTTTTCATGCCAATGAGCATCCAGAGGATATGAAAAAGCCACTTGAGGCGATTATGGAACGAAATGTCATTACAGGCCATCCTCTTGATTTCGTCGAGGAAGTGGCAGGTCTCTTCTATGAGCATAAAATCAGTTGTCTGCCGATCATAAATAACCGGGAATTGGTTGGAATTTTGACCGAAACAGATTTGCTGCGGACATTAGTTGAATTAACAGGGGCCCATCAGCCAGGATCACAAATTGAAATTAAGATTCCTAATCTTGCGGGTAAACTCAGTGAAATCACTGCTGTTATTAAGAACCGGAAAGCAAATATATTGAGTGTATTAGTTTACCCTGATAAAACAGATGAGCAATATAAAATACTTGTGATAAGATTGCAAACTATGAATCCCACTGTATTAATTCAAGACCTTAAACAGGCTGGCTTTCATGTATTATGGCCAAACCTTCCGGGGATTTCAATATGAGCGATAAGTGTTCCTTTATTTTTTCAGACGAGCTGCTGAAATATAAATTTAGCAATCAGCATCCTTTTGACCAATTCCGGCTTAAGTTAACAGTAGACCTACTAGAGAAGATTAATGCTCTTAATCCAGACGATGTCATCCCGCCAAGAATGGCATCTACGGAAGAGTTAGCCTTAATACACGACCTAAGTTACATAGAAGCAGTAAAAAAGGCGGGGAATGGCCAATTGCCACAAGAGATAGCAGAAAACTATGGCCTTGGGACGGAAGACACTCCTATATTCCCTAGCATGCATGAAGCGAGCGCCTCAATTGTTGGGGGGACATTAACGGCCGTCGATCAGGTTATGACTGGAAAGGCACTTCACGCTCTTCATCTTGGCGGAGGATTGCATCACGGATTCAGAGGAAAAGCATCTGGATTTTGTGTTTATAATGATAGCTCGGTCGCCATCAAATATCTTCAAGAAAAATATAATGCTCGTGTCTTATATGTGGACACCGATGCACATCATGGAGACGGGGTTCAATGGTCCTTCTATGATGATCCAAATGTATGCACCCTTTCGATCCATGAGACAGGAAGATATTTATTTCCAGGTACAGGCAATGTAAATGAGCGCGGTCAAGGGTTAGGCTATGGCTATTCCTTTAACATCCCCGTGGATGCTTTTACCGAAGATGAATCGTGGCTGCAGGTCTACACACATGCGTTTAGAGAAGTGGCTGAGTTTTTTAAACCGGATGTGATTCTAACCCAAAATGGTGCAGACTCCCATTATTTGGACCCCTTAACACACCTTTCTTCAACAATGAAAATCTATCGAGAGATACCAAGGCTTGCTCATGAAATTGCCCATCAGTATTGTAAAGGGAAGTGGATTGCAGTCGGCGGCGGCGGTTATGATATCTGGAGGGTAGTTCCAAGAGCATGGGCCCTTATTTGGCTGGAGATGATAGAAAACTCGAACTGTTATGGCAGTTTACCTAAGGAGTGGTTAGCTTCCTGGCGGAAGGAAGCTCCTGTTTCGTTACCAAAGGAATGGGACGATCCAGACAACTTTTATACTCCCATCCCTAGAAAAGCAGAAATTACCGAAAAGAATTTATTAACCCTCGAAAAAGCACTTTATCCGATTCGAAGTCAGCAAAAGAGCGAATCCGTATAAAAAAGTGGGGTGGCCAACATGTGGCCACCCCATTATTTTATTTTGTAGATTGTCGCTGTTCAATCCGATGTGGGAGAACCACAATTTGTTCTGACACCTTTTCTTTGTTCATTAATTTGGTTAAGAGCCGCATTGCAACCGCGCCAATATCATATAATGGCTGAACAATGGTTGTAAGCTGCGGGCGCACCATTAGTGATAGCCTTGTATTGTCAGATGTGATAACCTCAAAATCTTCAGGGACCTTATAGCCTTTGTCCTCTGCACCATGGACAACGCCTAATGCCATTTCATCAGAACCCACTAAGATGGCTGTAGGTCGGTCTGCCACTTCAAGTAGTTTTTCTATTGCTTCAATCCCAGAATCGTACGTATAATCACCTTCAACCACAAGTTCTTCATTATAAGGAATGCCGGAATCTTGTAATGCCCTTTGATACCCTCTCAACTTCTTGAACGTATTTTTAGGTTCATGAAGTGGTCCAACTACAAAGGCAATATTCTTATGACCTTTTTCTATAAATTCCTTGATTGAGTCATATACCGCTTCTTCATAATCAATATTTACTGAAGGTATCTTGTTTGATTCTTCAATCGATCCTGCCAACACAATCGGTACCGGTGATTTTTCAAATTCCTCCACATGTTCGGCTGTAATATTACCACCCATGAAGACTAATCCATCCACTTGTTTACCGAGCATCGTATTAAGCAAATGTAATTCTTTATCTTTGTTTTGGTCGGAATTACTTAAAATGATATTGTACTTATACATCGTTGCAATATCTTCAATCCCACGGGCTAATTCGGCAAAAAAGATATTTGAAATATCTGGAATAATAACTCCAACTGTAGTAGTTTTTTTGCTTGCCAATCCTCTAGCGACAGCATTTGGACGGTAGCCTAATCTGTCAATTACTTCTAACACCTTTTTGCGGGTCACCGGCTTTACATTCGGATTTCCGTTAACCACACGGGAAACGGTTGCCATTGAAACACTGGCTTCTCTTGCTACATCATAAATAGTAATATTCACTTAACACACTCTCCTAAAACGAACATCGTTTTCTTTATTTTACATCAGCTTGTATAAACTTAAACATTTAGTTTTTGTTTTTGTTTGTGAGAACGTAAACAATCTTTAATATGTATTTTAATGATACGACAAGAAGATTAAAGCCGCAATTGCATTTGTCAACATTTTTGCTAAATAGCTAAATATTATCAAAAAAACCTCCTGCAAAGGAGTTGCAGAAGGTTTTTCATAAAACTATCTACTTGAAATTAGAGTCGAACATAATTGGATGCAAGCAGTTCATTATAGAATTTATCAAACTGATTAAGATCCATTTGCTGCTTTTGATCCGAAAGTGCCACTGCTGGATCTGGATGAACCTCTGCCATAACACCATCTGCACCAATTGCTATCGCGGCTTTCGCACATGGCAATAATAAGTCTCTTCTACCTGTAGAATGCGTTACGTCAACCATTACAGGTAAATGTGTTTCTTGCTTTAAAATAGGTACTGCTGAAATATCTAGAGTGTTTCTTGTAGCACGTTCGTAAGTCCTTATGCCACGCTCACAAAGGATGATTTGCCCATTCCCTTGTGCCGCAATGTACTCAGCAGCATTGATAAATTCTTCGATTGTAGCCGCAATCCCTCTTTTTAACAGAACAGGTTTTTTGACGGAACCTGCTGCTTTTAACAGTTCAAAGTTCTGCATATTACGTGCCCCAATTTGAATGACATCGATATAGTCACAAGCCATTTCAAGATCAGCTGGGTTAACAATTTCACTAATAACAGCCATATCAAATTCCGTTGCAACACGTTTCAAGATTTTTAATCCCTCAACACCTAGCCCTTGAAAATCGTAAGGAGATGTTCTAGGTTTGTAAGCTCCGCCACGTAATAGGTTTAATCCTTTTTCTTTCATTGCTTTTGCTACAGTTGCCACTTGCTCATATGACTCGACTGCACATGGACCAAAAACGAAGTGTGGTTTACCATCGCCAATATTTTCACCCTTTAAGGTAACAATGGTGTCTTCAGGCTGCTTTTTTCTTGAGACGAGTAAGGCTTTACTATGGTCATCCTGTTGCAGGTCAAGACCAGCTTTAAAAATCTCTTTAAAAATATGATCAATGGTCGAATTTTCAAAAGGGCCATCATTATTCTCTTTGATAATATCAAGCATTTTTCTTTCACGGACTGGATCGTAACGGTAAACCCCTTGGTTTTCTTTAACCCGCCCTATATCCTGAACGAGCTGTGCTCTTTCATTAATTAACCTCAACAATTCTAAGTTTAGTTCATCGACACGCGACCTCAATTGTTCTAATTCAATTTTTTTGCCCATCCTTCGTCCCCGTCCTTCCTTTGCTAATCAGAACTCTTTAAAATAAAGCTCTGAATGCCTTTTTTTCTTCTGTCATTATAATATCGGCTCAAGTTTAAGAATTTAAATATTATAACAATTTAATAATTAGGACTTATTATAGCGGATAAATATTTGTTTGTCACTTGTTTTTTCTTTAATGATTAAACGCTTTTAAGCACTAAAGCATTTGTAATATATTATGATTGATTTTCACCAAAAGCACCTGTCAAAGAACGACTTGTTATTTTCCAGTGTGAAGCATTCCATAAAGGCTCTCCGTTTGAAAACAAGATGGTTTGTGGCGATTCATGTTTGATTTGGAATTTCTCTGCTACTTCATTGGACAAGGGGCGAGAATCCTGAACAGCTAAGAAATAAGTGGGTACAGCTTGATTTTCATTTGCAAATTTTTCATATTCTTTATATGCAGCATGGCTAATCGGACACGTTAGGCTATGCTTTAAGAGAAAAAACGAACTCTCCTTTTTTAATACTTCATCAAATTGTTCAATTGAATCAATTTTCTCTAACATGTGTACATACCTCCAGAAAATAAATAAACGGTGAAGTAATTTTATCACTCCACCGTTTTTATAACAAATAAACAGATTTAGCTTGCGACTAATTTTTATACTTTAACCTTATTTTCTTCCTCATCAAAGGCTTTTTCTGCTTCTTCCAGCTTTTTTCTTATTTCTGAGCTATCAAGTGGTCCAATTTCGATTGACTTCTTCGATTCTATCTTTTCTTTTGGAGTATGAAGAGGAATATAGTTTAATTCTCCTTCTTCTTTCAATTCGTCTTGGCTCGTTATTTTTCCTTTTACCTTGTTCAATAGTTCTTGGGATTGTAGGACAATTCCTTGGGAAAGGCTGGATCCTTTGGACGCTAATTCATTGCTTTTTGTCATTACATTTTCACGCATGGCAGCTGTTTTATCGAAGATCGTTCCAGCTTGGTTATTAAACTTATTGCGAAGATCCTTTCCGGACTTGGGAGCCAAAAGCAGTGCCGCAGCTGCACCAACCACTCCTCCGATAATTGCTCCCAGCAAAAAGCTATTGGAAGACTCCTCATTTCGAGTTTGATTCGTATCCCGTGAATCATATTCTCTATTAGGCATTTAATTTCCTCCTCTTTATTCTAATGGGATCTAACCTTCTTGCCCTCGTCTAAGCTTACCCTGTTTTTTTGTTGCTTCCTAGCTTGCCACTTATCCTTTAATTCAAGAATGATATGACTCCATTGAACAATTTGCGAGACCTTTTCTTTACTTTCCTCTATTTGTTTATCTACAGATTGAGTAATGTTTTGTAAAGTCCCATTAAATTTAGTGACGGTTGTACCTACGTCTTTTACGGCTCCAACCACACTATTTAAACTATCGGATTTCTCCTTAATATCGTCAGCTAGAGCGTTTGTTTTTTGTAAAAGAATCGTGGTTTCTGCTGTAACACCCTCCAACTGTTTTTCTAATCCAGATAATGTCTTCGAAACGTTTGTAAGTGTAACTTGAAATGATTTAAGTGTTGTCGATAAAAATATGACAAGTACAAAAAACGCAATCGCTATCAAGGCTACGCTTAAGTATAAAATAATTTGCATCGTGCACCTCCGCCTTAATCCTATCAATATGTATTACCCATCAAGTATAGATATAAACCTCGCTAATTATCTTATACTACTTCCATAAAATTGTCTTCATTTCCTGCCGCTTCTAATAAAAATTTAATCTCGGATTGGGAGCAGAATTTTATTTTTCAACTTTCGGCCTTTATTCGGTTACAATATGTGTGTACTTACTTAATTCTGTTGGAGGCGTAAAAATATGAAAGATCCACGTATTGAGAAACTGGCAAAAAATCTAATTAATTACTCGGTACAGCTTCAGAAGGGAGAAAAAGTTTTAATTGAAAACTTTGGACTTCAGCGTGAACTTGTGACTGCCCTCGTGAAGGAAGCCTATCTAGCAGGGGGATACCCTTTTGTGCTCTTAAAGGACCACCAAGTGGATCGCTCTCTTTTATTAGGTGCACAGGAAGAGCAATTTAACATGATGGCAGAATTTGAAGCAAATGTGATGAGCAAAATGGATGCATACATAGGTCTTCGTTCGGGTGATAACATCAGTGAACAATCAGATGTTCCTGATGATAAAATGAAAGTCCATGGAAATACCATTGGTAAAAAGGTTCATCGTGACATCCGTGTTCCTAAGACCAAATGGGTTGTACTTAGATATCCTACTTCGTCCATGGCCCAATTAGCAAAGATGAGTACGGAAGCATTTGAAAACTTTTACTTTGATGTTTGTAACCTTGATTATGGAAAAATGGATAAAGCAATGGATAGTCTTAAGGAGCTTATGGATCGTACTGACAAAGTACGAATTACTGGTCCAGGAACGGATCTAAGCTTTTCCATTAAGGATATCCCAGCCATTAAATGTGCAGGACGGTTAAACATTCCTGATGGTGAAGTTTATACTGCGCCTGTTAAGGACTCCGTTAATGGGGTTATCACTTATAACACTCCATCTCCGTATCAAGGCTTTACATTTGAAAATGTGAAGCTGACTTTTAAAGACGGGAAAATTGTAGAAGCTGAGTCTAACGATTCTAGCCGTATCAATAAAATATTTGATACGGATGAAGGGGCCCGCTATATAGGGGAATTTGCCATTGGGGTAAATCCTTTTATCCTCAATCCAATGCAAGATATCTTGTTTGATGAAAAGATTGCTGGCAGCTTCCATTTTACACCTGGACAATGCTATGATGATGCCTTTAATGGAAACCATTCAAATATCCACTGGGATATGGTTAATATCCAACGTCCTGAGTATGGCGGTGGGGAGATGTATTTTGATGAGGTATTAATCCGCAAAGATGGTCTGTTCGTTATTCCTGAATTAGAAGTGTTAAATCCTGAAAACCTTAAATAAAAGAAAGGATGCCAACATTTGCTGGCATCCTTCTTTTTATTTAGTTAATTGTTTTTCGTAAGATTCTTGGAATTTTTGAATATCTCCAGCACCCATGAAAATAATTACACTGTTTTCATGTTCATTTAGTACGGATGTATTTTCTTCGGTAATTATTTCGGAACCTTCAATTCGGTCCTGGAGATCCTTGATTGATAGTTTTCCATGATTTTCACGAGCAGAGCCGAAAATCTCACACAAATAGGCTTTGTCCGCCTCACGTAAACTTTTCGCAAAGTCTTCTAAGAACGCTTGAGTGCGTGAAAAAGTATGTGGCTGGAAGACCGCCACAATTTTCCGATCCGGATATTTTTGCTTTGCTGCATCGATAGTTGCTTTAATTTCAGTTGGATGATGGGCGTAATCATCAATTAAAATCTGTGTCCCAATTCTTTTTTCGGAAAATCTTCTTTTTACACCTTGGAAGGTAGTTAATTGGTCCTTGACTATCTCTACATTTGTTTCTTCATAATGGCACAATCCAATAACAGCAAGTGCGTTTAACACACTATGATCACCAAAGGTTGGGATGGAAAAATTATCATAGAATGTATTACGAATAAATACATCAAAGCTCGTTCCACTTGTTGTTTTCACAATATTTTTGGCTTGATAGTCATTCTCCTCGCCAAAACCATAAAACAAGACAGGGACCTTTGCTTGGATTTTTTGAAGCTGTTCATCATCGCCATAAGCGAATATTCCTTTTTTCACCTGAATGGCCATCTCCTGAAATGCCGAAAAGACATCATCAATATTAGCAAAGTAATCGGGATGATCAAAATCGATATTTGTCATAATCGCATAGTCAGGAAAATAAGACAAGAAGTGCCTTCTGTATTCACAGGCTTCAAATACAAAGTATTCCGAGCCCTCTTTACCTTTACCAGTTCCGTCACCAATTAAAAACGAGGTAGGTTTAGCCCCTTCAATCACATGGGCGAGTAAACCTGTTGTAGACGTCTTACCGTGCGCACCGGTGACCGCAACACTAGTAAAGTTCTGCATAAAGTCACCCAAAAACCGATGGTATCGCACAATAGGGAGACCTAGCTTCATCGCCTCTTGAATTTCCTCATGGGTATCTGGAAAAGCATTTCCTGCAATAATCGTCATTCCTGGCTTGATATTCTCCTTTTGAAAGGGAAGGATCGTTATCCCTGATTGTTCAAGGGCCAGTTGTGTAAAAAAGCGCTTTTCGACATCGGAGCCTTGCACTTTAAATTTCATATCATGTAGAACTTGTGCGAGTGCACTCATTCCAGACCCCTTTATACCTACAAAATGGTAAATAGTCATAGAAGAACCTCCAACAACGTCTATCTGTATAACAGTATATGACATCTGTCTGTATTTGCTAATAAGAAAAACTGAGTGCTATTGCACCCTAAAAAATTCAGTTACTTGTAAAAACATATTTAATAATTATAACATTGTTCATCCTGAAAAACTATTTGCGGACCTAAAATCTTGACAGCCGCACTAGTCAGTCCACTATATATTATTTGTTCCTGTCATTAAAGAATACTATAAACTAATTATTTGCACTAGCATCTTGAATTGACTCTAAATCGGCTAAGGTAATTAAAACCTCACGTGCCTTGCTTCCATTTGCGCTGGTAATATACCCATGGGTCTCAAGCATATCCATTAACCTTGCCGCTCGGTTGTATCCTATTTTAAACCGCCTTTGCAGGCTTGAAGTGGAAGCACCGCCTTGGTCAATAATAAATTCACAGGCTTCATAAAAAAGTTCATCTTCATTTTCGGTTACTTGTGCTTTTTTTAATAGTTCTTCTTGCTCGAACAAGTACTCTGGCTCCCGCTGCTCTCTCACATGACCCACCACTAGATCAATCTCTTCATCCGATACAAACGTTCCTTGCAGACGGACGGGTTTAGAGGAGCCGTTTTCTAAAAATAACATATCGCCGCGTCCTAGCAACTTTTCAGCACCGCTAATATCAATAATCGTCCGCGAATCGACCTGAGAAGAAACAGAGAAGGCGACTCGTGTCGGAATATTGGCTTTAATTAATCCAGTTATCACATCCACCGAAGGTCTTTGTGTTGCCACGATGAGATGTATACCGCAGGCTCTAGCCTTTTGAGCAATCCTGCATATTGCTTCTTCCACATCTGCTGGGGACATCATCATTAAATCGGCTAACTCATCTATGACAATAACAATGAATGGAAGTTTATCTGAATACTGTTTATGTTTTATAGCCAATTCATTAAAGCGGTTAATGTCACGAACGCCTGTATGGGCGAATAGTTCGTAACGTCTTTCCATTTCATCTACAGCCCATTTTAATGCAGCTGTTGCCGCCTTTACATCTGTTATAACTGGACTAACAAGATGTGGAATACGGTTATATGGAGCAAGTTCCACCATTTTTGGATCAATCAGCAAAAGCTTTACATCTTCTGGGCTCGCCTTAAATAGCAAGCTAACCAAAATCGTGTTAATACAAACGCTCTTTCCTGACCCGGTCGCTCCTGCGATCAATCCGTGGGGCATCTTCTTTAAGTCAGTTACAATCGGTTTTCCGGCAATATCAAGGCCAAGTACCGCTGTTAATGGTGACGTTGATTCTTTAAAGATGCTGCTTTGAATAATTTCGTTAATGAATACAGGTCGCGACTTTTGGTTTGGAACTTCGATTCCAATGGTATGTTTTCCGGGAATAGGTGCTTCAATCCGAATATCTCTTGCGGCAAGGCTTAACTTGATATCATCACTTAAGTTAGTTATTTTATTTACCTTTACACCCGGCTCCGGCTGAACTTCAAAGCGGGTGACGGAAGGACCTTGTGTCACATTAACAACACTTGCACCTACATTAAAGTTTTGTAAGGTTTCGTTTAAAATCTCCTCTTGCTCTAGTAACCATTTGGTATCATTCACCACCGTAACAGGAGGGTTAAGTAAACTATCTGTTGGGAATACATAATAGCCATCATCCGTAGGTATCAGACTCTCTTTTTCCTTGATTGGGAAGAGGTCAATTACTTGACTAACCTTCTCTGCCTGCTTATTCTCAGTGGGGACCTCAGACGGCTGTTCGAGCCCTCTTTTTCGTTTTCGCTCTTCCCATTTCTGTTTATCTTGTTTTAACATCATCACATTAAATGGCAAATTAGATCGCTTCGGTGCGGGCGGTTCAGATAAAGCCTCAACTACTTCCGCTTCCTCAATGGATTCTGTTGAAACTGCAATTAATTCTTTTACTTCCTCTATTGAATCTTCTTCCTGTGTTACTTCTTCTGTTGATTCCTCTTCCTGTGTTACTTCCTCTGTCGCTTCTTCTTGTGTTACTTCCTCTTCAACTTCAACCAATTCTATCTGAATTTCTGCCATTGGAATTGGAACAATCTCTTCGATCGTGTGTTCCAGCAGTTCAGATGAAGGCTTTTCTTTGTTAAGGCCCACTTGTTCTACTTGATTAATTTCTAACCAAGTTGTTTCCACCTCTAGCTCTTCATCGTTTACAAATGGTGCAGTTTTCTCCGTTTCGATCGTCGTTTCTTTTGAAACAACTAAACTATCAAACCGATTTTCAACATCATCGTTTAAAAAATGGCTTAATTCATGCTCGACTATGATATCCGTATTCTTAGGCCGCTGATTAAATCCAAAAACAGGCGAAGGAATTTCTGTTGGTTGGAAGGGACCCCTCTTTTTAGGCAGCGGCTCTTGTTTGCTTTTAGGCACTTCCTTTTTGACTGTTTGAACCACAGACTTTTCCGTCATTTTTCTTTTTTCCGGAAGCCGCTCTGTTCGTTTTTGACGCAATGTTTCTTCCTTCACTTTCTGAGTTACCTTAGGAATGGGTGTATAAGAAGGACGATTGCTTCCCTTTGGGTATTGATAGGATATTTTTGTATCCAAATCCTTTAGATTTTCATATTTGTTTAGTAACGGCGGACCTTCATGTTTATGTATAATATAACTGTCAAATTCTTCATCATCTTCCTCTTTTTTTAATCTTTGAAAAAAGTTTTGGAACCAGCTCAAAACTATCACTCTTTCTACTTTCAACTTTCACTATCACTCTATTTTATCAGTTTTTCATATTTTTTCGACATAATTCTTTGAAATGAGTCAAAATACATAAAGACTAAATATCGTGCAATGAAAAAAGATCACCTTTCTTGATGTGATCCTTCTTCTATTTTAATTATTTATTTTTTCCTAAAATAAAAATAGGTTCTAATTCACCATTTTCATATAAAAATGAAAGGGCAGTGATTGGTACATGACCGTTTGCGAAAAAGCTCATTGCCATTTGCGCTAGAACATCGTAGCCTCTGTCATTACGAATATCAGCGATAATTAATACATCCTGATGTGGAACAGCAAGTACCATCGTACCAGTAATTTGCTTCTCCATTTCATTTAAGAATCCCTTATTTAGGATCCTGCTTGCATCGTATCCATCATTGGTATTGAGGAAGTAAAAACTATTGCCAGCCACTTGGTCTTCTTTTAAAGGAGTCGAAAGGGATCTTACATTAAATAAGGCAATTTCCTTAATCCTTTTAGCTTCCCAGCCCTCTTTAGCCATGATACGTGAGTCAATTAGCCGATACGTACTGCCTTGATCATACGCATAATAAATTTTTGTTTCCGCTGTGTGGTCGTCAACTAAGAATGGCACACCCTCTTCTGCTTCTGATGGGAAAGAAGTGGAGCGGATAACGGGAAAGATTTTTTTCTCATGATTGGTTAATTGAATGTCGTCCTCCATCGCACGGAGCCCTTCTTCGATATAATAAACGACTTCATCAATGGCTTTTTCCTTTTCACTATGCCATTTGGCAATAATCCCAGGTAATGCTACTGTTATACCTTTACCGGACACTTTACTTTCAAATCGAAGTTGGTCCTTCTCACGGTCATAAGTTATTAAACGATCTTTTCTAGCCAAGCGCTGTTCTAATTCACTTTTCATTTTTCTGCTATCCATTTTCATCTTTTAATCCCTCCATTTTAGGAGCTGCACAGCTTATTTTACAATAAAAACCCTCCATCTCAAAAGGTGATGGAGGGTTTCGGACTTTTTTATTTCAAACCCGAAATAAAACCTTCAATTTCTTCCTGCGTTTTTCGGTCCTTACTTACGAATCGACCCAGCTCTTTCCCATTTTCAAAGGCAATAAAGCTCGGGATCCCAAAGACGTCTAATTGCTGACATATATCAATAAACTGATCACGGTCTACATGGATGAATGTATACTCATTAAATTTGGACTCTACTTCCGGTAGAACCGGCTCAATCACGCGACAATCGGGGCACCAGCCTGCAGAAAACATGAAGATCGTTTTCCCATGATCGCGCAGCTGTTCAAATTGTTCAACTGATTCTAAATTCTTCAAATTCAACACCTCCATTTGAATATATGACCTTTTTCGTAACATCTTCACAAATCATATCAGTCCTGCAGCATTTCAGTCCAATTATTTGCTCCTTTGATATTGTCCCACTAAAAGGTTCATAACATGAGTAAACATTTCAGAACGATTCACTATTCCATTTGTAAAAATCCCGACTGCACCTTCTTGTTTCCTTACATTTTCCTTTTTCGCATAATCTTCCATAACCGGTCCGAGTTCTTCACCCGCCCTTAATCGAATGGCTATTTCTTCAGGCAGCAGGAGTCTTGCTCCACCTGCAATAATCGGCTCCCTCCCAATTGATACAAGAGCCCCCCAGTTACAAATAAGCAAACCGTAACTCGTTTCCTGGACGCCTCCCTCAAGTCCAATCCCAATATCCCCATTTCCCTGCTTTAAGGCAGTTGCCGCTCGATTAATGGCTCCTCTAATCGTTTCTTCGTCGGAAAAAGGCTGCTCGCTGACACCCGATGGGATATCTAAGGAAACATACTCATCTTCATGAGAAAAACTGTTTTTTACTGCAGTAATTTTAGCTGGGTTCTTTGAACCAATGATAATTTTCATTCTAGTAACTCCTTTAGACATAGTAAAAGGAGGCATATTGTAAAATGCCCCCCATTAAATTCAGCTGTTGGCTTTAATGGAATCGACCGTTGTTTGGTCACAAGCCTTGACTAATTTAACAATTAACTCTTTAGCCGCTGCATAATCATCAACATGAACAATGGAGGCATGCGTATGAATATACCGAGAACAAATACCAACAACAGCACTTGGAACGCCCTCATTTGATTGATGAACACGACCGGCATCTGTTCCACCCTGTGAAACAAAATATTGGTAACGGATATTATGTGTTTCCGCTGTATCTAGTACAAACTCTCTCATCCCGCGATGGGTGACCATAGACCGGTCAAGGATCCTGAGCAAGGCCCCTTTGCCTAATTGGCCAAACTCTTGTTTATCTCCTGTCATATCATTGGCAGGACTTGCATCCAGTGCAAAGAAGAGGTCAGGTTTAATCATATTGGCGGCAGTTTGGGCACCACGTAAGCCTACTTCTTCTTGCACCGTTGCACCTGAATAGAGAGTATTTGGCAAGGTTTCGTCTTTAAGTTCTTGAAGCAATTCAATCGCTAAACCACAGCCGTAGCGATTATCCCATGCTTTAGCTAATATTTTTTTCGGATTAGCCATTGGAGTAAATGGACAAATAGGCAAAATCGCCTGTCCTGGCTTAATCCCAATTCGTTTTGCATCTTCACGGTCATCTGCGCCGATATCGATCAGCATATTTTTAATTTCCATTGGTTTGTTGCGTTTTGCATCGTCCAATAGATGTGGTGGAATGGAACCAACGACACCAATCACCGGACCATTATTTGTCATTACTTGAACCCGCTGAGCAAGAATAACCTGACTCCACCATCCGCCAAGCGGCTGAAAACGAAGCATTCCATTATCCGTTATAGAAGTAACCATGAAGCCCACTTCATCCATATGACCGGCCACCATAACAGTTGGACCAGTCACCGTACCTCTTTTCACCCCAAAGATGCTGCCAAGATTGTCTTGAACAATTTCATCTGAGTATTGTGACAGTTGTTCTCTCATGAATTTTCTTACTAAGTGTTCATTTCCAGAGGCACCTGGAAGCTCTGTTAACGTTTGAAAAAGCTTTAAGGTTTGTTCATTCATTTTTTTGAGGCTCCTTTGGATTTCTTTGGTAGTTTATGTAGATATTTTTATATTACAGAACTTCGATTTCTCTTTCCAACAATTGAATTTAATATTTGTCATATTATGTTCCTCATAGCAAATACGATATACTAAAGAAGAGAATTCTCGATAGTAATCTTTTCCAAATTTATTTTTTTGGAGGTCCTGTTATGAATTGGAAGTCGTTTTTCCTCGGTGCAGCAGTTGGTATTATCGGTGGGTTTGCTGCTAAAGAAATGGTTAACTGTAAGACCCCTGTTTCACCTGAAAAAGTATTAGAGCAAGTCAAAAAACAATTTAAGCAGAATGGTCCGATTAGCGGGTCATGGATACATATGGAAGCAGAGCCGTATGAAAAGCAGCAGATTAATTATCGTGTTTACAAAGGTGGTATTTCTAAAAACAACAATGGCACAAACGAACAATTTGAATTCATTGCAGATGCCCGAACGGGAACTTTATTAGATGTGCGTAATTTATCAGTGGAACTTGTATCATAAGATTAAGCGTAAACGCGCCTTGTACAGAGGCAAGGACATTAGGACATTTTTGCTTTCCCATCCCAATTTTTGTCCTCATGAACCCCTCATGAGGACAGTTTTCGCTTTCCCGTTCCTATTCTTGTCTTCATGAATCTCTTATGAGGAATCTAAAAGCATTTCCGTTCTCATGAATGGTACCTTCGGCTATTTTCACCCTACCTTTCCCTCTTGATGCTCTCCACTATTTGCTTTCCGTTAGCGTCCCACTTCACTACCCGGTAATAGGCATCATGATAAAAGCTAAACCATGCATTTTTTTTAAAGCCGTATGGCAGCCATTTTTCCTTTGCCGCTATTGAGGTCATTGGGTAATCATCATAGGCCATTACCCATAATACCGGTTGGTGGGCATGTGTTGCCATCAGATCTGCCATATGAATTAACATTTCCCCCTCGTCCTCTACGACAAGGATAGAATGTCCATCACTATGGCCCCCCGTATGGACCATTGTAATCGCCCCTAAATTCCAGTTTTCCTTGAAAGGAACCACCTGTGATTCAATGGCTTCCCAGTTTTCTTTCCAGTATGTATTTTTCGAACGAATATTGGGGTTACGCATTTCGTCCCATTCTACTTGTGAGGTAATAATTTGTGCATTGGGAAATGCGGAAACATATTGATCATTTTCAAACTTGGTTAGGCCGCCGGCATGGTCAAAGTGCATATGGGTCATCAGGATGTAATCGATCTCCTCTGCTTTTAACCCTAATTTTATTAATGATTCATCAAGCTCCGATTCCTTGGTGACTCCAAAATTTCTTAATTGCTTTTCCGATAACTTTCCTTTTCCAATACCGGTTTCTACTAAGAAATTCTTTCCATCCATTTGAAGTAACATGGGATCTGTTGGCAATTCAATTTGATTTTTCTCATTGGGTGGATATTTCTTGGACCATAACCCTTTTGGAACAACCCCAAACATGGCACCACCGTCTAAATTGGTTACCCCTCCAGATAACCACTTCAATGATACGCCGCCTATTTTTAATGTTTCCAACTTTCCATCCCCCTTTGTACCTTTTTCTATATATTAACATTGACTAACTATTTAGAGAAACGAAAAAGGACAGTTCAAAATTGAACTGTCCCTAAAATTTAGTTTTGATACTTTACTTCACAACGATAAATGCGACTTCCTTTTTCTGAAAATTTCTCTTCATACTCTGTCATGATGTTACCTTCATAATCACTTTTATGAAGATCTAGACTAATGTACTTTAATAATAAACCGTACTCCGAAAAGCTCATTAAAGAATTTTCAAATAACCCTTGGTTGTCGGTTTTGAAATGGATTTCTCCACCATCAACCATAATATCCTCATAAAGCTTCAAGAAATCCTTATATGTTAATCTTCTTTTTCTATGACGATATTTTGGCCATGGGTCAGAAAAGTTTAAATAGACCTGATTCACATCATTCTTTGTAAAGTATTTTGCTAAATCATTTGCATCTACGTTAAGAAGCCTGAGGTTCGGTAAATCGGCTTCAATTAAGCGGTCCAATGCTGTAATGATGACACTGTCGTATATTTCAATCCCAATATAATTAATCCCCGGATTTGCTTTCGCCATTTCCGTAATAAATTGACCTTTTCCTGTGCCCACTTCAATATGAAGTGGATGATCGTTTTCAAATACTTCATGCCATTTTCCTTTATATTGTTCTGGATTGGCAACTATATATTGGGGATGCTGTTCTATTTTTTCCTTTGCCCAAGGTTTATGTCTGACTCTCATTTATGACACTCCTAAAAATAATATTGTTTACTACATATCATGCACCATTTGTCCTTACAAGTTTAACTATATGGAAATAAGATGATGCATAAACAAAAAAAGAATTCACAACCTAACAGTGTGAATTCTTGTTTTTAAATAACACTTGAGAGGGTGTACATTCATGCCATTAAGTCATGGTGACCAAGTTACATTATTAAAAGATATATTAAACAATCATCAAACAGATTGCTGCGGGTCCGTTTCAGAATGTGAACAACTGGAACGCTTAGTAAAATCCCTAATGGTTAATACACAGGTTGATCAAAATGTTAAAAATATCTTACAGGAAGTATATCAGTACAGCCAACATGGTGTTGGCACAGCAGATTTAGATCAACACATCTTATCAAACCAAGAAAATTTATCCAATTGGGTTAGCGATATTGGTCAGTTTTCTTAACTAGAGAATTCCATCTAAGAACTTTATCCATTTGTTCATTTCTTCCAAGCGATTTTTATTTTTATACCATTGGATAGAAGAAAGAGTTTGAATGGTCACATACCATTTCATGCGCAGTTTTAGGTTATCTGTCAGCTTTTTTCCGTATAGCTTAAGCCAATCCTGCCAATTTTCTTCGGGAATATACCAATAAAGGAGCAGCCCTAGGTCAATGGCGGGGTCGGCAATCATTGCCCCGTCCCAATCAATCAAGTACAACTGGTTGTCTTCTGCAAGCAGCCAATTGTTATGGTTGACATCACCATGACAAACCACCTTTTCATCGCAATAAACATTTAAAGCTTCTTTTTTTAAAAAGTTCATTGCTTTTTGCGATTCAGGCATTAGGAGTACCTCTTCATCTAACTCGTTTGCAACTCTTTGCAATAACGGTTCAGGATGCATTGGAGAGCTCTCTAATCGACTTAACATTCCTAACATTGGCTCGGAGCAATGAATTTTCTTAAGCAGTTTCGCCACGAGTTCTTGGTTCATTTCAGACGGCTTTAACTCTCTGCCGGGAAGCCACTGCTGTGCAGTTATGACGTCTCCACTTTCCAACCGTTTTGTCCAAACAAGCTTTGGGACGATGCCTTCTGCTGAGAGTACAGCAAGGAACGGAGAAGAATTCCGCTTTAAAAAAAGCCTTTGGTCTTTATATTTCGCATAAAAGGCTTCACCTGTTTTGCCTCCAGCAGGGGTAATTTCCCATTCTTGTCCTAGTATATGATCCAAAATTGCTCACCTTCAATTTATGCCGTTCTAATGGGCTTATTCCCCTTATTTCTAAGAGGTAAAACCTGCGCTGCCGGAAGGTCCTATATTACCACAGTTTCATTAACAGCTTTTTATTTTTTTAGAAATAAAAAAAAGCTATTGAAACCATTGCACACAATAGCCATCTTAATAAATTTTATCTCGGATTACCTTTTTTCGTCAAGTAAATCTGAAGAAACTATTTTTTTAGCAAAACATTTATGGAAACTGGCTCCATCAAAACTTCGCCACCATGCAAAATCTTTTTAGAGGAAATTTCAGCTTGTTCATGGTCAACTAAAACAGCCCAGTCCCCTTCTGGTATCGAAATTGCTTGCTTCTTTGACGAAGGGTTAATTAATAAGATTACATCATCTTCCCTATTAAACAAATACCCCAACATCGGTGCAGCTAATGGTAATTGTCGTATATTTGCACGGATTTCAGCAGAAGTTCTCATTCGGAAAGAATAAAGAGATTTACGGATTTGAATAAGTCCTTTAATATATTTTACGTTTTCTTTATATATTATCTTTCTATCCCAATCAAGTTGATTGATTGGATCAGGAGAACGATAACTATTTCCATCACCCTTTTTTGTTCGCAAAAACTCTTGGCCGCTGTGGAGAAATGGAATTCCTTGTGATAATAAGACAATACTCGTTGCGAGACGATGATATTTTATTCGTAAAGAATCCTCTGCATCAGGGAGACAAGCAATAAGTTTATCCCACATTGTATGATTATCATGGCACTCAACATAGTTCACTGATTGGAAGGGTTCATTAAAAAGGGCCACCCCCTGTTTCGTAAAACCGATACTGCCCGTTATAACCTCATTTGCGGCTTCAACGTAGTGCTCATTTCCTAAGGCAAAACCTTTATCAAACAAGTTAAATGAACTACCTTTTATACAATCACGATATTTATCATTGAATTGAGCTATTTTTGGCATTTTTGCCTGATTTGCTATTGTTGCTTTCCGCTCAACTGGAAGAGGTGTGTTGAGACTCCAGCCTTCACCGATGATGATTGTTCCTTTTGACAGACTGTCGCACACTTTCCTTACTTCGTTCATAGTCTCTACATCCAATATCCCCATCAAATCAAAGCGAAAACCATCGATATGATATTCCTTCAGCCAATAACGAATCGAATCAACAATATATTTTCTGACCATTTTTCGTTCTGATGCAATGTCATTCCCAACCCCTGTACCATTGGAAGGGAGTCCAATTTCGTTATGACGGAAATAATAACCCGGGACCACCTTTTCAAAGGAGGAATTCTCACGGATGTAAACATGATTATAAACCACATCCATAATCACTCGAAGTCCAAGACTATGAACTTGATCAATTAACTGTTTTAACTCCATGATTCTTGAATAGGGATTGGCAGGATTCGTTGAATAGCTTCCTTCGGGAGCATTGAAATGGAGAGGATTATATCCCCAATTATATTCATTATTTGGTTGCAGTTCATCGACGCCAGCAAAATCATGGAAGGGGAGGAATTCTATATGGGTAATACCAAGGTCTTTTATATAAGATAATCCTGTAGGTTCATCGTCGATCCCTTTTGTATTTAGCTCACCTGCACCTAGATAAAGTCCTTTATTCTTTACACCACTTTTAGGGTGGATCGTTAAGTCTCTGATATGTGTTTCATAAATGATTGCATCTACGGCATTTTCAATAGCGGGTAAGTTTGGACGCGGCCTATGTGTTTTCTCAAGCCTCACAATCACTCCAAACTCGCCATTGACCGTCACAGCCTTAGCATAAGGAT
This sequence comes from Bacillus sp. ISL-7, assembly GCF_018613065.1. Next base: position 254,119 of record NZ_JAGGQW010000035.1, read on the forward strand.
CTGTAGCCTCTCGCCATTCTTGATTAACAAGGATGAGGAAACTATATTGATAGAATTCTAATTCACGGTTGACAGTAACAGACCATATGCCGCGATCCTCTCGTTTCATTTTTACAATTTCTGAAAAGCTGCTATTAGCAGGACGTAACTTTAATTTAACTTGGGTGGCGGTTGGGGCCCATAGCTTAAAACAGGTTTGGCCAGCATGAAACGTAACACCAAGGTCATTACCGTCATAATAGAATTTCTCGTCAAAGGCGTCCGTTCGAATCACTGCACCAATATGCAGGTCTGTTTTCCCGCCATGTTCATCTATAATCACATATTGTTTTTCAAAGGAATAGTCTTTTGAAAATTCACAAATATATTTCATATTATTATCTATTTGACTCTTCTCGATGATTTTCAAGGGATGTTCTTGAAAATCACTAGAAATTAAGAAAGCGGATGACAAACCGTGATGATAGGAAAGTGGTAGAAGAATCGTAATGATCTTCATCTCATCTAGATAGGCAAAGAAATTTCGGTCAGTAGCAATCATTCGAGTCCCTCTCTTTCAACTCCACTTCTTCCGGACGTTTTATTCTCGACAACACTTCCAAAGCTCTTGCTTGAAGATGTATATTCAAAGGAGTAAATCCAATATGCTCCCCATCTGCGTGAACAAAAAGGGCTGAAGGGGATTGGATAGAAACATCCTTTCCTGTATAAGTTTTCACTTCTTTAAAATAGATGTGCTTCCCCCAAAACACACTGATAAAAACGAGTAAAAGCTTCCACCTTGATAATCGTTTAACAACGGTTATATCAAAAAGTCCATCATCAGGCTCGGCCACAGGGGCAATTTTCATTCCACCGCCATAATATGGTTGGTTGGAAACCGTTACAAACCATGTTTGTTCAAATATATGCTTTTCTCCGTCAATTGATAAATCAATTGTTGAGGTTTTATAAGTAAATAATTTTTTTAATAGAAAATAAACATAAACCAACCTGCCCAACGAAAGTTTATTGAGTAATGCCTTCATCCGGGATTGATTAACTTCATAAGAAATGATTGCATCAAACCCAGCACCCACATTGTTAATAAAATAGTGCTGATTCGAATCATCTATGGTAATTTTCCCAATATCAATAGGCAGACCTTTATGTTTCGCGAGGCGGAGAATCACTGCTAATGCTTCCACGGGGTCGACAGGAATTTGAAATCCTCTGGAAAAATCATTTCCAGACCCACCAGGGATAAATCCCAGTGTAATATTATTATCCTTCACTGCTCCATTTACCACTTCATGCATCGTTCCATCTCCGCCAACAGCGATGATCATCTTTTGCTCAGGGTTCTTTAACGTAATTTGGCTGGCAAGGATATTTGCATGGCCTGGATATTCGGTAAAGAATGCAAGGTAGGAAACCTGTTCAACTTTGAGTTGCTGTTCTACCCGTTCCCAAATCTTAAAGCAGTGGCCATTTCCAGCTTTTGGATTAATAATAAAGTAAATTTGTTTCATATTACCAACCCTTATTTTAATTTTATGTTTTTGTGTAATTTAAAGGAAATACTTTTAGGGCTTCATACTTGGGTGTTTTATTAAGGTTTGTCCGATATAATACTACTTCACTTGCTTCAAATGAGAGAGGGTTAGGCTGAAGATCTTCCCATAAATCAAGCATTGCCTTTTGGAAAGGATGGACCCCGCCCCACTTTCTAGCAAGTGTTATATGAGGTCGAAAGGGTCTGGTTTCAAGTTGAAACCCTGCATTCTCACAAGCAGAAAACACCTTTTTTCTGATGGCTTGTAAATGTTTGCTTTCATCGGTATCTGCCCAAAAAACACGAGGAGAATCAGCACTTCCGAAAAATCCAAGTTTGTTGATTTTCAGGGTGAAAGCTTTCTCATCTTTAAGGGCATCCTTAACATTATTTTCTGCAAGTGCAAGTTTATCAGGTGGAGCACTGCCTAGAAATGCTAGGGTTATATGCAAATCTTGATAATGAACCCAGCGGCTAAATGGGATTCGTTCCTTTATTTTTTCCATATGTTCTTGCATCGTTAATTTTGTTTGTTCTGGTATTCTTACGGCAAAGAAAAAATGAGATCGATGTTCCATTGTTATCTTCCTTTCTTTAGTTAATTTTAGTCTATTTTGTCCTAAATGTATCTATTAGCAAACAGACAATTACCCGATATTTTTTACATAGAGCATAAATTTATTTATTATTAGATAGGAAACTATAATTTTAGAACTTATTTCAAGGTATTGAAAGGAAGGTCCCTATGAAAGTAGTCAACAATATCGCTGAATTAATCGGAGATACACCATTAGTGAAACTAAATCGATTAGCACCAAAGGACGGGGCCTCGGTTTATTTAAAACTGGAGTACTTTAATCCCAGCAAGAGCGTTAAAGACCGGGCAGCTTTTAATATGATTATCGAAGCAGAAAAGGCTGGAAAATTAACAGCAGGTTCAACGATTATTGAGCCGACCAGTGGAAATACAGGGATTGGCCTTGCCATGAATGCTGCTGCTCGCGGCTATAAATCGATTATCGTGATGCCCGATACGATGACACAAGAACGAATCAGCATCCTAAGGGCATACGGGGCTGAGGTTGTCCTTACACCTGGGGCTGAAAAAATGCCAGGAGCCATCCAAAAAGCACTTGAATTAGCAAGTGAGATTCCAAATAGTTTTGTCCCTATGCAATTTGAAAATCACGCAAATTCAGATGCGCACCGCTTCACTACTGCTGTTGAAATTATCAAAGCGATGAAGGAAATCGGTAAACCGCTGGCAGCTTTTGTCGCAACAGCTGGAACTGGAGGAACCATCACTGGCACAGGGGAAACATTAAAAGAGCATTATGAAAATTTATCGGTCCATGTTGTCGAACCGAAAGGCTCGCCTGTTTTATCAGGCGGAAAACCAGGTAAACACAAGCTGGTTGGGACAAGCCCAGGTTTTATCCCAGTTATTCTTAATCAAAATGTCTATGATGAAATCCATCAAATCAATGATGAAGATGCCTATGATATCGCACGTCGGTTGGCTGTCGAAGAAGGAATTCTAGTCGGACCATCCTCTGGCGGTGCTTGCTTCGCCGCATTAGAAGTTGCCAGACGGTTAACTCCAGATGATGTGGTCGTTTGTATTGCATGTGATACGGGGGAACGATACTTATCCAGTGATTTGTTTCAATATTAATTAGAAAAGACGTGGACACTCCTGTGTTCACGTCTTTTTTCTAATTAAGGGTTTTATCTTTAAGTGCTCCGCATTGTTTTTCAATTTCTTGCTCAAATGCTTCTTGCAGCCTTCGTGTAACAGTGCCTGGTAAACCATCCGCAACTCTCTTACCATCCACTTCAATAATCGGCATCACCTCTGAAGTAGTACTTGATAGGAATACTTCATCAGCATTGGCCAATTCATCAAGTGTAAATGTTCGTTCCTTCACCACAATATTATTACTAGTACAAATCTGCAATATTACATCCTTTGTAATCCCTTTTAAAATTAAATTATCCGACGGATGCGTAATAACAAAACCATTTTTGACAATATAGATATTCGACGAACTTCCTTCCGTAACATTGCCGTTGCGATGTTGGACCGCCTCAAAGCAACCTTCAACAGCCGCTTTTTGTTTTGCTAATAGATTGCCAAGCAAATTCAAACTTTTTATGTCACAACGCAGCCAACGAATATCTTCTGTTACGATTGTTTTTACTCCCTTCTTCAAACTTTCCAAAGGTCTGAGCGCTTCCTTTGTATAAGCTACAAGGCTGGGAGTTATATTTTCCGCCGGAAAAGCATGATTACGGGGTGCGACTCCTCTCGTAATTTGCATATATATGGTCCCTAACTGAAGATTATTTTTTGCAACAAGTTCTTCTAGCAATTTCGTTAATTGCTCCATAGTATAAGGAAGTACAATCCCAATACTATCCAAGCTTTTCACAAAACGATTCATGTGTTCAGTTCCTGTGAACATTTTTCCGTTGTAGACACGGATAACTTCGTATACACCATCACCAAATTGATAACCGCGATCTTCCACATCAACCTTTGCTTCTGAACGCTCAATAATTTCCCCATTCAAGATTGCAAATTTCATTCTTCTATATCCCCTTTTTATTTGTTATTCATTCATGGCCAAATCAAAATAAATCCTGTGTGTCCGTAATCAGGGACTGATTTCTTTTTTCAACTTCACTCATCCAATCAATCTTCGTCAGATGTAAATCCCCCTATCGTTGATGAACTCACTTCCACCATAACAATATCATTATTGTAAATATTTTATCAATTTTGCTTCAATAAACGTTGTTTTTTTATTATACAAAAAATAAATCAACCAATTTAACTAAAAATTCAAATAATTAGTCATAATCCATACATTATCGCCCATAACCTATAGTAAGAGTATGGTAAGGGAGGGCGATAATCCGAACAATTTTTGTAAATTTTAGATGTTTATTTTGTAAAATTAAGTATATTGGTGGAAATTTTTTGATTTTGTGGTTACAATAAAGTTAGATGTATGACATCTAAGTATCCACATTAATCATCCACAAAAAGGAGATGTCTGCGCGGAAAAGAAAACTACATATTCTTGAAGAGGAATCTTCAAATAGGCTGTCGGTAGCAGGGTATTGCCATGGGTTTGAAAAAAGGATAGGGAGTGGTTCTTTGAAACCTTCAACTAACCGGATGTTAAACCGCATCAAATGTATCTACATGTTTATCCGCAATAACGGCACTGTTTCTACGCAAGAACTTGTAGAGGAATTTGGTATCACTCCTCGCACCATACAACGAGATTTAAATGTCTTAGCCTATAATGACTTGGTAATTAGCCCAAGCCGTGGAAAATGGACGACAACACAAAAGAGAGTAAAAATGTCTTCTTAATAAAAAAATAAATTAGCATAATTTCATAAAAAAGCACGCGAGCCCATCTCGCGTGCTTTTTGTTTGTCTAAAATCAATGGTGCTCATGTACTTGGTTCGTGATTTTTTGATATTCCTGTTCACTTAGGATCCCTAGTTTTCTAAAAACATAGGAATAAATGAAAATCCTCCGTTGCAATCGAGGGGTTACGAACATATTAATCATCTCCTGCCTTAATTAATTATATTCGCCATTTCAAACAATGTTTCCTTCAACCAAAAAAAATTCTTATGGATAATATTTTAACCCCATAGCAAGAACACGCTGGGAGGGAGCTGAGCCACTATACTTGTGTAGAAACAGTAATATGGGTTGATCTAAAATCTTCAACACTAATTGACAGTTTTCAATAGTATGGTAGTATATTAATATCAAAAAATACTTTAGCGCTTAAAAGCGTCTAAGCAAAAAAGATAAGTGGGTAGGAATAACATGAAAAATAATCATCAGAACTTACAAAAAGGATTATTACCGAGGCATGTCCAGTTTATAGCCTTAGCTGGTATGATTGGTACGGGGATTTTTAAAGGGAGTTCCGACACTTTGGCGATTGCAGGACCGAGTGTTGTAATTGCTTATTTAATTGGCGGTCTTTTACTATTTATCATAATGGCTGCCTTAGGGGAAATGGCGCTTGCTTTTCCAAATTTAAATGTACAGCATTTAGTAAACAAAGCATTTGGATTCCAAGTTTCGTATATCGTGGGATGGCTTTACTGGATCAACTGGATTCTTGTTACGGTTGTTGAATTATTAGCAGCGGGAAGTTTCCTACAATTTTGGTTTCCTACAATACCATTATGGGTGTTAAGTTTCCTTTGCGCAGTTATAATCGTAGGAATTAATTTAACTCAAGTAAAAAATTATGGGGAACTTGAATTTTGGTTTGCTGGAATTAAAATCATAGCGCTGATAGCGTTTATTATTTTAGGCTTTTCACTCCTATTAGGAATTATTCCAAGCTCGATCCAGGATCCGCTCGCTAACTACACAGCACACGGCGGATTTTTCCCGCACGGAATGGGTGGAACTTTCAGCGCCTTTTTAGTGGTCATGTTTTCGTATGGTGGTGCGGAGTTAATTGGGATCGCTGTTACCGAGACAAAGGATGCTGAACGAGTATTGCCAAAGATTATTAAAGGGGCAGTTTGGCGTGTTATTATTTTTTATATATTACCAATACTAATCATTTGTGGACTCATGCCTTGGGACAAGGTTACGGGTGCAGACAGTCCCTTCGTTCAGGTCTTCAGTACAACAGGGTTACCCGGAGCAGCACATATTATGAATTTTGTCCTGCTGACAGCCGTACTGTCCGCTGCAAATTCAGGTATTTATGCGACATCCAGAACGCTGTTTTCTATGGCACAAAGTGGCGTTGCGCCTAGGGGGTTAGCAAAACTCTCTGCAAAGGGAATTCCATTAACAGGAATAATGCTAACAAGTATATGTATACTAGCAGGTGTTTACCTAGCCTATCTAACACCTAGTGAGGTAATCGGCTATCTCATGACCATTCCAGGGTTTACAGTCATGCTCCTCTGGATTAGTATTTGTGCTGCACAGTTAAAACTAAGACCACTTTACAAAAGTCAACCGGCATTTAACGTAAAATGGTTTCCATATACGACCATCTTCGCCATTGTATCTTTAAGTATTATCTTTATTGGATTTGTGTTTAATCCAAATAATCTAATTGGTACGACCGTTAGCTTGGTAACAATTGGCTTTCTAATCATTCTCTCTTTTATTGTTAGACGAAATGGTACGAATGAAATCATCGCTTAAAAAATAATACAGAAAAGGCCATCAATTCACTTGCTGGCCTTTTTTGCTTTTTCAAAGAGAAAGCTTTGAAAAGTACTCGATCACATACTGACGAAATTCTTGTCCCGCCTCAGATAAATAACGCCTCTTTGACCAGCCTAACCCAATGGTCCTTTGGCATTTTGGTTCAATGATTCTCAGTTTGTTTGGAAAGGGATTCGTATGATGGAGCCACGAAATTTCTGGAATAAAAGCAATCCCTAAACCTTGTTTAACTAAATCCCCTATCACCCCCGGCTCATCTCCTTCAAAAGCAATGTTTGGAACAAATCCTGCCTTACGACAAAATTCATCTGTTAAGTTTCTAAATCCGAAACCAGCATTCATACCGATAATAGGCTCGTCCTTTACTTCATTAAGAAAAATTTCTTTTCTCCTTGATAAACGATGTTCTGGGGGAACAATTAAGTAGATTTCTTCAGTCATTAGCGGTTCCCAGACGATATCCGTCCCCTCAATAGGCACGGATGAAATACCAAAATCAATCTCCGCCTTTTCCAGCCGGCTTTTCATTGAGGAGGTTGACTCTAGGACTTGTTGAAATTTAATTTCAGGAAAAAGCTTTAAAAAAGAACTCAATAACTCAGGAAGGACTCTTGGAATACTGACCGCTAAAGTAATTTGCGTTTGCCTTTGATGAGATCTTTCCGCAATTTCTCTTTTCCCTTCATTTAATTCTAAAAATATCCGATTCACTCGATCTAAAAAGAGTTTTCCGTAGTCGTTTAACCGGAGCTGTCGATTTTTCCGATCAAATAATGGAACACCCAAATCTTCCTCTAATCGTGCTATGGTTTTACTTAAAGAGGGTTGGGCAATTTGAAGTTCTTCTGCGGCTTTGGTCATATGCTCAAGTCTGGCAACTGTTTGAAAATACTGTAATTGTAAAAACTCCATCAATTATGCCCCCTTATCAATAGCTTGAAAGCTACTAAATAATAACTAATTATATATTATACAATATACGTAAAAGTATTTATCATTGTGGTTATGTAAAAAACTTAAATGTAAAGGGGTCATTATGAAAGGAATTCACTTAGTATTTAGGGATTTAAAGATGATGTGGCATCATAAGCACGGAAGGATTGCCTTAGTGTTCCTATTAATCGTTCCGTTAATTTATTCTGGTTTCTTTCTTGCTGGTTATTGGAATCCCTATGGACGGTTAGATCAACTTCCTGTCGCTGTCGTCAATCTAGATCATGGATCGATGATGGATAACAAGTCGATTGAGGCAGGTCAGGAATTTGTCAAAAACTTAAAAGAAAACAAGGATCTCAAATTCTATTTCCTCTCTGCAAAGACCGCAAACCAAGGTTTGAAAGACGGGAAATATTATATGGTTCTGACGATTCCAAAAGATTTTTCACAAATAGTTAGTACATTAATGGATGAACATCCCGAGCAGGCAAAACTAAATTTTAAAATAAATCCAGGAAAAAACTTTGTTGCCTCACAAATTAGTACGACCGCAACGGAAGAAATGAAGACAAAAATAGCAGCTAGCATCACGAAATCCTACGCAGATGGCGTATTTTCAAAGTTTGTTGAATTAGCAGAAGGCTTACGTGATGCCGGCGATGGTGCTTCAAAAATTAATCAAGGAACAATCGATGCTAAGAATGGAATGATCCAGCTGTCAGATGGTGTCGACCGCTTAAATGATGGTGCAAAAAAGTTAGAGGATGGAAGTCAGCGGCTTTCAAACGGTCAACAAAAATTGACTCATGGGCTTGCCGGTTTAAAAGAGGGCTCACTAGCACTTTCTAATGGCATGGAAAAGCTTTCTGAAGGTCATGCAAGTGTAGAAGTTGGGATGGAACAATTAACAGAAGGCATGCAATCTTTGGCTTTGAATAGTGAAAGGTTATCTCAAGGTCAAGCAGGGGTGAAAAACACGACAGATGAATTATCGAAAGCAGTAGAACTATTTTTACAAAATCACCCTGATATGAAAAATGATCCTACCTTCCAACAAATTGCTGCCATGTCAACCGGCCTATCAAAAGCAGCTGATTCATTGAGAAGTGGTCAAGTCCAACTTGCTCAAGGGGCAAACAAATTAGTTCAAGGACAAACAAAAGTTCAAGATGGTATGACAAAGCTTGGCGATAAAATGGATGATGCTGCCACCGGGGCAAACAAATTATCTGAGGGAACCGTACAATTTTCCAATGGTTTCGTTCAATGGAAAAATGGTTTTTCCTCTTTAAATAATGGAATAGTTGATTTAGCAAACGGTGGAAGTAAATTAAATAACGGCACCAATCAGTTAGTAGATGGTTTGGATCAATTGAGCGTTGGTTCAGACGAGTTAGCCACAAAATTAAATGATGCTGCTATGCAAACGTCTAGTATCCATAATAATAACCAATTAACCTCGATGTTCTCAGAACTTCCGAATTATGGGACTGGAATTACCCCCTATTTTCTATCTTTAGCATTTTATGTAGGTGGAATAATGGCAGCTAACATCCTTCCATTAGGACGCAGACAAGATCTTAAGGTTAATGGAACAGAGCATTTTATTAATAAACTCGGACTTAAGTACTTAATCGCATTAATACAAGTGTTATTTGTCGATTTGGTAGTCCTTTTCGGATTCAAAGTACATGTGGTAAGTGTTCCCTTGTTTATTGTATCCAGTGTCATTGTCTCCTTAACCTTCATGACGGTCATCCTTATGTTAGTGACATTGTTTGGTGTTGCAGGGAAATTTATGGCTGTCACACTATTGGTTTTACAATTAGCTACATGTGGTGGAACATTCCCGGGTGAATTGAGTAATCCTATCCTAAGCAAGATCGGTAATGTTTTACCAATTGCCCATTCATTACGGAGCTTTCAAGATGTTATCTCCCTAGGGGATTGGTCCCAACTACAACAGCAAATACTAATCTTACTTTTCTACCTAGTAATAGCGGGGGGGATTGGATGGGTGACAAGTCATCTGCAACATTCCAAGACTGCCGTGGAGACCTCTCATTAAAAACTAAAAAAGTGATACCCAAAATTTACATGGGTATCACTTTTTTATTCTTTTTTGTCTTCTGGCTTTTCAATTGCCGGATGGAGATGTTTGATTTCCTTCACATCCGACTCAACAAATAGCCGAAGTGCTGAGAGCTTATTTTCCCAGAATAACTCAAAATATTGGAGCCAATCCTTTAGTTCGTTTAAAGGCTCCGGCTCAAGTTTGTACCTTGTTTCCCTGCCGGCTTTCCGTTCCTTAACCAGCCCGGCATCAGCTAATACACGTAAATGCTTGGACACAGCGGTTCGGCTTATCGGAAAGTGTTCACTTATCGCCGTGACAGGCATCTCTTCCTTGCTAAGAAGTTTTAACAGCTTTCGCCTTGTTGGATCAGCGATGGCTTGAAAAACATCATGCTTTGCCGATGAAGCCGCCATTTATGCCTCAACATATGCTTGCAATTTTTTCACAAGACCTGCCCAGCCCTGATTCATGTTATCGCGGATCGGAGTATGCGGAGCACCGAATTCTGTAACTTTGTTAGCGTCCCAGCCACCATGGATAAGAGTTAACTCTGTTTTATCATCCAGTTCTTTTAATTCAAAAGTTAGTGTCCAATCTTTTCCCCAATTAAATGAAAGTTTGTTAGGCGGATCGACATGTGTTACCTTACATGGCGACATACCAAATTGCGCTGCATTTAAGTGAAATTCATGACCTTCAACTGGTTGAAGGTCATTAGGCATGAACCACGCACCCAGACCTTCTGCTGTAGCTACTGCATCCCATACTTTAGCAATTGGAGCATTGTAAACGACTGTATACTTTATATCTTCTAATGTTGCCTGTGACTCATTTCCCATTTTAATTGCCTCCCCGAATTGTGCTGCGATTATTACTTCATTACGAAACCATTTGGTTTCACATTAAGACTATATAACACCATTTGGTTGCACGTCAAGCATTTCTTTTTTAAAAGAAAAACGGTGACTTCACATTAAGTAAAGTCACCGTAATTTTCATTCAATATACTTTCATCCCATAATTATTACAAATCAAAATATAGGATAAGCAGTAAAATATGCTACTTTTAATATTAATCAATCTGCTAACTTTCCATATTAAAATAAAAATTGGGGTAATAAATATGATAAATACTCAATATTTACGAAGAATTAATCTGAAAAGAGATGAAATTTCTTCTTTTAATAAATATCCCTTTAACCTGCCCAGTTTGCGAGGCTTAGACGAACTAGCTTTTCATCCGAATGTTACTTTCCTGATCGGGGAGAACGGCATGGGTAAATCCACCCTGCTTGAAGCGATTGCGGTTGCTCTTGGTTTTAATCCAGAAGGCGGCTCTTTTAATTTCAATTTTTCAACCTATGATTCACATTCTCCTCTTGCAGACTATCTCAAAGTAATAAAGGGTATCGAAAAACCTAAGGATGGATTTTTTCTGCGCGCTGAAAGTTTTTATAATGTTGCTTCTAATATTGAGGATCTGGATAAAGGAGGCGGCGGAAGAAGGGTCATTGAATCATTCGGAGGTGTTTCCCTGCATGGACAGTAGCATGGTGAGGCCTTCTTTGCCACGTTTCTTCATCGGTTTGGCGGTAATGGGATATACATTTTAGATGAACCAGAAGCAGCCCTCTCCCCACTGCGGCAGATGTCGATGCTGACAAGGATTCATGATTTGGTGAAAGAGAACTCCCAATTTATTATTGCTACCCATTCGCCAATCATCATGGCTTATCCTAGTGCGAAAATCTTTGAATTTACAGAAGAAGGAATTATTGAAAATACACTTGAGGAAACGAATCATTATCGGATTATGAAACAATTTTTTGATGATAAAAATAGAATGCTGCATCATCTGTTAGATGATTAAAAATTTGACTTTGAAAGGCTGCTTTCTCAATCACCATTCGTTTCGGTCACGTAGACACCTTCTACGTGACCCTTTTTGCTTCAACCACTGTTTCGGTCACGTAGACGCCTTCTATGTGACCCTATCCTTGGCTAGACACCTGGTTCGGTCACGTAGACACCTCCTACGTTACCCTATCCTTGGTTAGACCCCTGGCTCGGTCACGTAGACACTTCCTACGTTACCCTATCCTTGGTTAGACCCCTGGTTCGGTCACGTAGACACCTTCTACGTGACCTATTCTTAGTTAGACCCCTGGTTCGGTCACGTAGACACCTTCTACGTGACCCTATTCTTGGTTAGACCCCTGGTTCGGTCACGTAGACACCTTCTACGTGACCCTATTCTTAGCTAGACCCCTGATTCGGTCACGTAGACACCTTCTACGTTACCCTATCCTTGGTTAGACACCTGATTCGGTCGTAGACGCCTTCTATGTGACCCTATCCTTGGTTAGACACCTGGTTCGGTCACGTAGACACCTCCTACGTTACCCTATCCTTAGTTAGACACCTGGTTCGGTCACGTAGACACTTCCTACGTTACCCTATTCTTGCTTCAACCACTGTTTCGGTCACGTAGATACTCCTACGTGACCCATTATGACTCTGTTCCAGTAACATAGATCCTTAATTAATGACTTTTCCTTCGGCTCCATTACTATTGGATAATATTTTTCCCATAAAAGATTTCATCCATCTCAATCTTTAATCGCTCCGTGATTTCAATATGTTCATCAGGTGAAAGCTTATCTTTTGTATATCCAAACAAATAGTTATTTAAATCGAATTCACGCAGCTTGCATTTTGTGTGAAAAATATGTTCCTGATAGACATTAACGTCAATCATATCGAATAATTCGCCGACATCTTCAGGGATGTAATTCTGAATCGAATTTATTTCATGATCAATAAAGAGCTTATGCCCTATCTTATCCCTTGTAAAGCCGCGGACCCGATAATCAATTGTCATCACATCTGTTTCAAATGATCGAATTAAATAATGAAGGGCCTTAAGGGGCGAAATTTCCCCGCATGTCGAAACATCAATATCTGCCCGAAATGTGCTTATTCCTTCATCAGGGTGGAATTCCGGATATGTATGAACCGTGATATGACTCTTATCTAACTGAATCACCACCGATTCCGGCAGCGGTCCAGGAGATTCCTCAAAGGACTCAGACGGCGCATTCGCAACTGGACCCTCTGATACCAATAGAGTCACGCTCGCCCCGGCTGGTTCAAAGTCCTGACTCGCCACATTTAACACATGGGCACCGATTATATCTGATACGTGGGTTAAAATTTTTTGCAGCCTGTCTGCACTGTATTGTTCATCTATATACTTCAGATAGGCTTCACGTTCTTCCCTCGTTTTTGTAAAACAAATATCATACATATTAAAACTTAACGATTTCGTCAAGTTATTAAAGCCGTGTAACTCAATAGCCTGCTCGTGTGTAAGTCTCATGACAGTTCCCCCTTAAAATTAAGGTATCCTTTGCAAGTAAATATTATTAAGATACCCAGAGTTCTACCTAGTTACTAATTTTTTAAAAAAGTTCCCTTTCTTAATTATAATTATTATCATTTAATATTTACTTTTAAATAATATGTGATATAATTAATTCAGATAAGAAATTAGGAGGAATGCTAAAATGACCGTTGAACAAGTAATCAACCAACAAATTGCAAACTGGAATATACTATATACTAAATTACATCGTTTTCACTGGTATGTGAAAGGTCCTCACTTCTTTACCTTACATGCCAAATTTGAAGAATTATATGAGGAAGCAGCAGCGACAATTGATGAGTTTGCTGAGCAATTATTAACCATTGGCGGCAGTCCCAGTTCTACCCTTAAAGAATATCTTCAACTTGCAACCATTGAAGAAACCAGTGAAACATTAACTGCTGAAGAAATGGTTCAGACAATTGTCCATGACTTTTCCTTAATCATTGATGAATTAAAAGCTGGGATGGAAGTTGCTGAACAAAACAATGACGAGGTAACCAGTGATATGTTTTTAGGCTTACTCGGTAAACTCAATAAACATAACTGGATGTTACAATCTTTCCTACAGGCTTAATTGAAAATAAACGTTATATCTAGGACAAGCTGATTGCTTGTCCTTTTTTTCATGCGATTGAGTTTAATTTTTCCAAAATGAAAGGTCTTTGCTATTATTAAATCAAGAATAGATTAAATAAAATATGGGAAGTGAAACCCCTAATGAAGTTGTTAACACCTATCTTGACAGTCATTTTCTCTTTTTCTACACTATTAACTGCTTGTGATTCGGAACAGATTCATCCAAGTAATAATGTACAGCAAAAGCAAAATGGCCTACAGCCTAAGGAAATAAACCAATCCTATTTAAAAAAGCTCGATAATATTAAGGATTTGGCTCAAAAAGGAATGGTGAAGGATTGTCCATTTAATGCGCTTGATCGCACAATCGAACAAGTTAACTCTGAATGGGGTGAACCCGACAAGGTTGATCAGGCAGGTTCTGGCACCTATGCCACCTATGACAATAAAAACATCGTTTTAGGCTATAACAAGGCAGGAGAAATTTTCGACGTTCGTTCCTATGATGCTGACCTCAAAGAAATTACAGACAAGATGGTGATCAGATCATTCGGGCAGCCTACGGAAATACGAGACAATAATAATGAAAATATTTATGTTTATGAATTGAATCAGGAAATTCAGCTTAAGTTGATTTTTCCGAAAAGTAGTAATGTGATTGATCATATTTCTGTTTTTAACCCAAAAAGATCTACCATCACAGCATCAAATAACGAATACATCCTTGATGTAAAAGGAAACTCCAATCAGTTATCAGAATCAGCTTGGGCTTCGATGCAAAAATGGCGGAAAGATATCGTCCTCTTTGCTAAAAACCAAGAGGGTGTTTATATTAATGGCCCTGATAAAAAACAGGTGGCCCTAACGTTTGATGATGGACCTGATGAAGTAATCACACCGGCAATCATTGAGATTTTGGCAAACCACCATGTAAAAGGAAACTTCTTTTTTATTGGCAGTAAGGTTAATAAGCATCCTGATGTTGTAAGGGATGCCTTTAAAAATGGAAACCTAGTCTTAAGCCATAGCTTTAATCATGTGGAATTAACCAAATTAGGCTTAAGCGCTACTAGACTCGAAATTGATCAAGCTGGGAAAGCAATTAAATCAGTTATTGGCAAGGAGCCGGCTATTCTTCGTACACCATATGGAGATACAAATGTACAGGTGGCAGAGGTTGCAAAACAAGAGGGCTATTCCATTGTCCTCTGGTCCATTGATACCCTGGATTGGTCCCAAATGGATTCAAAAAATATCATTCGCAATGTGATCGATAATCTTCGAAACGGTGACATTATCTTAATGCACTCCGATTCCGATAAGAGTGAGACCAAAAAAGCCTTACCACTCCTCATAGAAGAATTGCAAAAAAGAAATGTTGAAATTGTCGATTTAGAAACAATGTTGAATGTGAAGGCCTATCAATAATCAACCAATAAATGAGAATATGGATTCGCTGATTGAACTTATTAAAGGCAAGAAAATTTCATATTCACGCTTTAATAACGTTATTTCATAGCGAAATTTTTTATTAAAAGGAAAAAGCAGCTATTTTTTTAGCTGCTTTTTCCTTTTTAAGATTATTTTACTTGATATTCTCGCAATAATTCTACTTCTTCGTCTGTCAGTTCCCGATATTCACCTAACTCCAGTGTCTCATCCAACGGCAAGGGGCCCATTGAAATCCGTTGGAGATAAACCACTCTTTTACCAACAGCTTCAAACATTCTTTTCACTTGATGAAATTTACCTTCCGTGATGGTTAGCTCAATGTCAGAACGGATAGCGGATTTTATTATTTTCAACTCACCTGGCTTTGTTTCGTAGCCATCATCTAAGGTAACTCCATTAGCAAACGCCACAACATCTTCTTCCGTCACTTCACCATCGATGACAGCAAAATACGTTTTCGGAACATGCTTTTTCGGTGAAAGTAATCGATGTGCCAACTGACCGTCATTGGTGATCAGTAGTAAGCCTTCTGTGTCCTTATCCAATCTGCCAACAGGAAACGGTTCATAGACCTGATCCTCAAGTTCTAATAAATCGATAACCGTTTCAGTAGAGCTATCTTCTGTCGCTGATAAGACCCCTTGAGGCTTGTTCATCATTAGATAGATAAATTCTTTATATTCAATAACCTCACCATTTAAAGTCACGGTTTGTTTGGTCGTATCCACATGCTGTTTTGCATCCTTGACTACCACATCATCAACCTTGACCGCACTACTTTTTAAAAGCTGCTTCACTTCTTTTCGGCTGCCATAGCCAAGATTAGCTAGCATTTTATCAATTCTCAACTGTCCCATCTCCTTTTTAAGAAGATTTTTAAAATCTTAACCTTAGTTTTTGCTTGATTCGATCGACCCTGTCACCAAATAAACGGTTCACTAGTCCTGATTTCAGGCCCAAGTAAAAATAGATGACGGCGCCCACTCCGGCACTTATCACGATAAGCAAGACGGATTGACCCTTTGATGCAGGAGAAAGGAATAGTAATAGTAATTTATAAACAATTTCTGTTCCTGCCCACATCAATCCTGCGAAGATGATAATTAATAAACTCCTCCGCCATACCAGCCGGAAACGATAGCCGGAGAATGTCTTAATCACAATTAAATTAATGACAATCGCTGCCGTATAACCAAGCGCGGTGGCGAGAACGGCCCCTCTTGTTTCAAACATTTTAATTAATGGAATGTTTAGCGCAAATTTTATTAATAAACCCACAAGCAAGCTTAAGATGGTAAAGCGCTGTTCGTTAATTCCCTGCAATATGGCTGCTGTGACAGAATAGAGTGAAAAAAGAATCGCAACAGGTGCATAGGCGCCTAATACTTGTGTCCCTAGATTATCATGCTCATAAAAAGCTGTGTAAACCGGTTCGGCCAATAACGAAAGACCGATAGCAGCCGGTAATGTTAAATAGAGCAAAACTTGAAAGGTTTGGTTTAATTGCCGGTCCATGTTTTTCTGATCATTCTCTACAAATGCCTTTGTAATACTCGGTATGAGTGTTAAAGAAAAGGCCGTTGCAAGTGATACAGGAATGATGACAATTTTATGTGACTCGAAATTTAATATACCAAAGGCCGCATCAGCCACCTGCTTTGCATTGCCCATTACGGACATCGCCCGGTTGAAGGTAATTTGATCGATAAATTGAAATAACGGATTGGCAATCCCGACAAAAACGAAGGGCGCTGCGTATAAAAGAATTTCTTTATAGATTTCCTTTAAAGAAATTTGGCTGGTCCCTTTATCATGTTCAAGTAGCTCGTCCAAATAGGGTTTTCTTTTATACCAATACCAAAATAAAACAACTAATCCTCCGATAGCACCGACAAATGCTGCAAAGGTGGCAACGCTAACTGCCGAAACAATAGTGCCATGTAAAAATTTCAGAACAACATAGGCTCCTGCAAGTGTAAAAATAATTCGTACGATTTGTTCAACAACCTGTGAAACAGCCGAAGGTCCCATTGATTGATGTCCCTGAAAGTAACCTCTGATTAAGCTCATAATTGGCACAACGATCAATGCAAAACTAACAGCCCGAATAACCGTCGTAACATTGGCCAGTTGTCCTTTACCAGGATGACTTAATTCAGCTAACATAGGTGCAGCGGAATACATCACTAAGAATGCCACAACCCCAGTCAACAACATAACCACTAGTCCCGATTTAAAAAGCTTTCGGCCAACGGCATACTCTTCAAGTGCATTATATTTTGCAATGAATTTTGAAACAGCCAGCGGTACACCCGCCGTTGCAATACTGATAAAAATGGTATATGGGACATATGAAAATGAATAAAGCTGCGTCCCGTGTTTCCCAACAATTTGATAAAACGGAATAACATAAATTAATCCAATAACCTTAGATAGTATTGTTCCAAACGTTAAAATAAATGTTCCTCTTAAAAGCTTTGACTGCATAGAATCCCTTCCTACCCGAAGAAATACGTGCGCTTCTTCACAAATAATTCGACTTTTTTTGCACACTATTAGTAGTTTACAACTTCTTTCTCTCAGACGCTACTAACTTCCAAGTTAAATTTATGAAAAAAGGTCACATTCGTTTTATTTTGATGATAAATGTTTATAATGGAGTGACGGATTAAAGTAAAGTTGGTGGAAATATGGATTATGATGTAATTGTCATCGGCGGCGGACCTTCTGGGTTAATGGCGGCCATTGCAGCTGGTGAAAAAGGCGCAAAAGTACTATTAATTGATAAAGGAGACAAACTCGGCAGAAAGTTGGCTATTTCTGGAGGTGGTCGCTGTAATGTGACCAATCGCCTGCCAATCGAGGAAATCATCAAGCACCTGCCGGGGAACGGTAAGTTTTTATATAGTGCTTTTTCAATCTTTAGTAATGAAGATATTATTAAGTTCTTTGAAAAATTAGGTATCGAATTAAAGGAAGAGGATCACGGGCGGATGTTCCCCGTTTCCAATAAGGCTCAATCTGTCGTTGACGCCCTATTAAATCAGTTAGAAAAGCTTCGTGTCAGGATTTTCAAAAATAGCCCTGTAGAGGACCTTTTCTATGAAAATGGAACCGTTTCTGCCCTCTTGTTGAAAGATGGTCAAAAATTATCAGCTAAATCGATCGTGATTGCCGTTGGGGGAAAATCAGTTCCACATACAGGTTCAACTGGTGATGGGTATGCCTGGGCGAAGAAAGCCGGTCATACGATTACGGATTTATTTCCAACTGAAGTCCCTGTCACCTCGAGCGAACCATTTATTAAAAATAAAGCCCTTCAAGGTTTATCACTAAGAGACATTGACTTAAGTGTTTTGAATCCGAAAAGTAAGCCGATTATCTCGCACCGCATGGATATGATTTTTACCCATTTTGGAATCAGCGGACCTGCCGTGCTACGCTGCAGTCAGTTCGTAGTCAAAGCTATGAAAAAGTGGAATTTAAAAGAAGTAACCATGAGCCTTGATGCCTTACCAGACAAAAAAGAGGAAGAAGTTTTTCAAGAAATTCTTGCGCTTGTTAAAAGTGAGCCTAAGAAAAGCATTAAAAATACACTAAAAGGGCTAGTCCCTGAACGATATCTTCTATTTCTATTAGAACAAAATGGGATTGACCCATCTGAGCAAGGCGGCACGATTTCCAATGAAAAAATTCGTAGTTTTTCTAAGAGCTGCAAGCAATTCCTGATAAAAGTAAATGGCACCTTGCCTCTTGAAAAAGCTTTTGTCACTGGCGGCGGTGTGTCTGTTAAAGAAATCGAGCCACAAACGATGGGCTCAAAATTAATGAACGGTTTATATTTTTGCGGTGAAATCCTTGATGTACATGGTTATACAGGCGGGTATAATATTACCTCTGCCCTTGTAACTGGAAGATTAGCTGGTACCAATGCAGCCCTGTCTGCAAAAAACAAAAAGGTCTGACTATTTGTCAGGCCTTGTAAATTATCATCGCGGAAAAACAATAAATCTGCTCCTCTTCTTCTTCCTCCGGCATTGCTGCCACATTATATTTAATATCGAGCAGGCTTGTTTCATCTATCCCTCTTAAAAACCGATTCATTTCCTTTTCTAAATCCTTCTCATGCTCCCGATCAAACAATTTAACCTGTATCACTTTTCTCTCTCCCTCTCTTTTTTACTATCATTATTAACAACTTATCTGAATTTTAAAAATAAGCAGACTGAAAAATTAAGGTTATTTTAAGATTCAACTTGTAAACTCCTTTTTAGAAAGACAGTTTCACCTATAGGAAGGAGCATTAAAAATGGATAAAAAACAAAAAATCTCTTGGGGCGTTAGTTTTGGGAGTTTGGCATTAGTAGCTGGAATGGTATCCTATCTTAGTCTATCAAATGGCGATCAAGCGAGCAATCAAGTCTCACTTACTCAAGGGCAATCCTCAAATAATAATTCTAATCAGCAATCACAGGATAGCTTTAATACACAACAACGTACTGACCATGGCAGCGACTTTGATCAATCCTTTGATGACAGTAACTCATCGCAATACAATCAAAATGATGATTCTAGTGATCAGTACTCGAATAATAATGATCAATTCAATGGAAACAGTAATCAACAGGATCAATTTTCAAATGGCGGCGGACCTGAAATGGGACATCAAGGCGGCTTTGACACGACTACAGGTGGAACCTGATGTTTACCTACCAGTTCCCCTCCATGAGTACTATTGTGAATATCTCTATTAATCATGAGTTATTTGCCAACGATATGATGCCCATCTACAAGCTATTTGAATTGATAGAGGGTACGTGCAGCCGTTTCCGCTCCGATAGTGAACTATCAGGATTAAATCAACAAGTTGAAAAAGAAGTCATCGTTAGCGATGAGATGTTTTCAATCTTATCAGACGCTCTTCGATTTTTTGAAGAAACGGAAGGTATTTTTAATCCTAGCATTCTATCGACGCTTGAAAACCACGGCTATTCAAAATCGATTGAAATGATAAAGGGGAAAGAGTTAGCAGTAACTCCCCCTTCATCAATGGCTGCGATAAGTTCGCAACCTTTTATACTAAATGAAAGTAAACGGTCCGTAACCCTATTATCAAAAATCGATCTTGGGGGAATGGCCAAAGGCTGGGTGATTGATCGTGCCGCACTGCTTTTAGATAGGTTGAGCTATGGCTTTATCAACGTGGGTGGTGATATACGCATTTTCGGCACGTTGCCACGACCATTAAATATCGGGATCGAGAGTCCATTTGCCGAACCAACGATGATTTCTTCGATTCAGGTTCAAAATGGGGCGCTTGCGACGTCCACAACCATGAAAAGAACATGGCGGATCAATGGAGAGTGGACGCATCATTTGATTGATACTCGAACAGGAAAACCTAGTAAAAGTAAGATTGTATCGGCAACAGTGACAGCCCCTACTGCTTTGGAAGCTGACGTTTGGGCAAAAACGGTTCTTTTACTTGGTAAACAGGCTGGTCAAGAGTGGATAAATAGAAAAAGTGTCCAGGCTGTGTTAATTACTAAAGACGGAGATATTTGGGGAGGAGGAGAGTAACTTGGAAATGTTTGAATGGTATATGATCCGCGCTACAGGTTTGGTAGCTTACCTTTTACTTTACTTGTCTGTCATCATTGGACTATACTCTCAAGTTCAGAAAAAGCGAAAACAAAAGGTCACTTCTTCCCTATTTTTGCATGAATCACTGTCTAATTGGGCCCTTTATCTTGTGGGTGGCCACGTTGGATTTTTACTAATCGATTCATATATCTCGTTACAATGGGTAGAGATACTCATTCCGTTTAATACGGACTATAAACCCTTGCCAATGGCGCTTGGCACACTATCCCTTTATTTCTTAATTATGACGATCGTTACCTCCAAAGCACGAAAAAAAATAGGATATCAAAAATGGCGGAAATTACATGCATTGAATCCGATTCTATATATATTCGTTACGATACATGGTTTATTGATTGGTACAGACATTCAAGGAGCCGTACTTGCTGCAGTCAATATCCTGCCGCTTATCCTTTTAGGAGGCATGTTGATGAGAGATAAACCTAAGGTTGAGGTCACGCACTAACAAAGAAAAGGGCTTATTTTCAAAAAAAAAACCGATTCCAACGTGGAATCGGTTATTCTGTATATTCTGTTTCTCCAGTCCATGCGAGCATGCCGCCAACCATATTTCTTACCTTATAGCCCTGTTCCTGTAGATAATAGCAAACATTCCCACTGCGGGCACTTGAGCGGCAAATAAAAATATATTCCTTATCCTTGTCAAAATAGTCGAGATTAGCAGGAATGTCGCCCATGCGAATATGCTTAGCCCCTGGTACCATCCCGAATACTACTTCTTCATTTTCCCTTACGTCTACAAGCTCAAGTTTTTCCCCTGCCTCAAGCTTCTTTTCTAATTCTTCTGGTGTAATCGTTTGAATTTCTTCCATCTAGTCCATCCCCTTCAGGAAAACAGCCCCAAGAAAGGGGCCGTTCTTTTAATTTGCAACAATATTAACAAGCTTTCCTGGAACTGTAATTACCTTGCGAATTGTTTTTCCTTCAATTTGTTCCTTTATATGCGCATCTTCCATCGCAATGCCTTCAAGTGACTCTTTGCTTGCATCTGTTGGTACCATAAGTTTTGTCTTTACTTTACCATTTACCTGGATGACAATTTCAACTTCTTCATCCACTAGTTTTGCCTCATCATATGCAGGCCATGCTTCGTAAGTTATCGTTTCACTGTGTCCCAACTTCTCCCAAAGCTCCTCAGCGATATGCGGGCAAACAGGTGCAAGCAATTTAACGAATCCTTCAATATTCTCTTTTGGAAGTACAGTTGCCTTATAGGCTTCATTAATGAATACCATCATTTGTGAAATGGCCGTGTTAAACCTCAAACCTTCATAATCCTCAGTCACTTTTTTCACGGTTTGATGATACACTTTTTCCAAACTAGAGGTTTCTTCATTTGCTTGAATCTTTGGATTTAATTCTCCATTTTCCTCAACCAATAAACGCCAGATCCGATCTAAGAAGCGACGGGAACCATCCAACCCATTGGTCGACCAAGCAATCGATGCATCAAGCGGTCCCATGAACATTTCATACAAGCGAAGGGTATCAGCACCGTGGCTGCCAACGATATCATCAGGGTTTACTACATTCCCTTTTGATTTACTCATTTTTTCATTTCCTTCACCTAAAATCATTCCTTGGTTAAATAGCTTTTGGAATGGTTCTTTGGTAGGAACCACACCGATATCATACAAGAATTTGTGCCAGAAACGCGCATAAAGTAAATGTAATACCGCATGTTCGGCACCGCCAATGTAGATATCAACAGGAAGCCAATGATTTAACTTTTCCTGTGAAGCAAGTGCTTGATCATTTTTCGGATCAATATAACGTAAATAATACCAGCAGCTGCCTGCCCATTGTGGCATTGTGTTCGTTTCGCGGCGTCCCTTTTTACCTGTTTCCGGATCCACAACATTCACGAAATCAGAAATAACTGCAAGTGGTGATTCTCCTGTCCCTGAAGGACGAATTTCAGTGGTTTTTGGTAACATCAGTGGAAGCTGGTCTTCCGGAACTGCTGTCATTGAACCATCTTCCCAATGGATAATCGGAATTGGTTCACCCCAATAACGTTGACGGCTGAACAACCAATCTCTTAGGCGGAAGGTTACTTTCTTCGTTCCTATCCCTTTTTCTTCTAACCAAGCAATCATTTTTTGAATGCCTTCCGTTTTATCCAAGCCATTTAAAAATTCAGAGTTAATATGTTCACCATCGCCTGTGTAGGCTTCTTTGTCAATATCACCACCAGCGACAACTGCTTTAATAGGAAGGTTAAATTCTTTTGCGAATTCATAGTCACGCTCGTCGTGTGCAGGAACCGCCATAATCGCACCAGTTCCATAGCTTCCTAACACATAATCAGCAATCCAAATTGGCATTTTCTCCCCATTGGCAGGATTGATGGCATAGGCGCCAGTAAATACGCCTGTTTTCTCTTTGGCAAGATCCGTACGTTCTAAATCGCTCTTCGTTTTAACTTTGTCTAAATAGGCGTCAACCGCAGCACGCTGTTCAGCTGCTGTTATTTTTTCAACAAAGGAATGTTCAGGTGCAAGCACGGCATACGTAGCACCAAATAAAGTATCAGGGCGAGTAGTGAAGACAGTGAATGTCTCCTCATGTCCTTCGATTGAGAAGGTAACTTCCGCACCTTCTGAACGGCCGATCCAGTTGCGCTGCATTTCCTTCAAGCTTTCAGGCCAATCAAGTTCTTCAAGGTCTTCCAGTAAACGGTCTCCGTATGCGGTGATTCTTAACATCCACTGCTTCATCGGACGACGTTCAACTGGGTGCCCTCCGCGTTCACTTTTGCCATCAATGACCTCTTCATTTGCTAGTACCGTTCCAAGTGCAGGGCACCAGTTTACCGCTACTTCATCAATGTAAGCTAGGCCTTTTTCAAATAGTTTTAAGAAAATCCATTGGGTCCATTTGTAGTATTCAGGGTCAGTCGTATTGACTTCACGATCCCAATCATACGAGAATCCTAATGATTTAATTTGCCGGCGGAATGTATTGATATTCTGTTTTGTAAATTCCGCTGGATCGTTACCCGTATCCAATGCGTATTGTTCCGCTGGTAGGCCGAACGCATCCCAGCCCATTGGATGAAGAACATTGTATCCCTGCATCCGCTTTAAGCGGGAAAGAATGTCGGTTGCTGTGTAGCCTTCAGGGTGTCCAACGTGCAGTCCTGCCCCTGACGGATATGGAAACATATCTAAAGCGTAAAATTTTCTTTTATCAAATTCTTCGCTTGTTTTAAATGTTTTTTCTTCTTCCCATTTCTTTTGCCACTTTTGTTCGATTTGATTATGGTCGAAACTCATAATGCTCTTCCTCCTAAAAAAAAATAAAAAACCCCTCATCCCTAAAAGGGACGAGAGGATTGTATGTATCTTCCCGCGGTACCACCCACATTAGTGCTGACTGCACTCGCTTCATTCATCCTTAACGCGGAAAACGGCAAGCCTTACTATTCCTTCACGCTTGCAACTCAAAGGCGAGTTCATGATGTACCCGGTTGACTTCCACCAGCCGTCAACTCTCTATTTGCGGGTATGAATCATTACTACTCCTGATCACTGTCTTTTCAATATTAATATAAAGTATTACGGTTATTGTATTAAATTTTCAGTAAGTATGCAACCCAAACAATCGCCTAGATTCAGGATAGACAAAATTTCCACCTTTTAAACAAAAAAACAGTGGGAGCATATGAACCCCCACCGTCCTCCCCACACGGACAAATCCTATATTTGTCCATGGATGGTGCCTGACACCATTTTCGTTTTTAAACTTCGATCATATAGTAATGTTGTTATGATTGCGATTAGGAATAACACAATCAAAACTATGAATAGTGCTGACATGTTATACATGTCGACGATCATTCCTCCCATTAAGGGTCCAACCATTCTTCCACCTGTTGCTGTACTGTTGACGATTCCTTGGTAGAAGCCTTCACGGCCCTTTGGGGCTAAGTCGAAAGCAACTGTAGGCACAGCCGGCCAGATGAACATTTCACCGATTGTTAGGATGATCATCCCGACAAGAAATCCTGAGAATACCGTTGCCTTCCCTGCGACTAAAAATGAAACAATAAAAATACCAATGCCAATAATCATTTGTAGTTTGAGTGAGGCGGTTAGATGTTTCAACACACTATTTAAAAGCGGTTGACCAACGACAATGAGGGCTCCGTTTATCGACCATAATAAACTATATTGCGTTAAAGAGATATGGATTTCCTGTGTATACGACGCAATCGTCGTTGGCCATTGTACATAGGCCACCCAGCACAGCAAATAACCTGTACACAGTATCAATAAGGCATACAGATTTTTTCTGTTCGTAACGGTTGGAACATTTATATCGATCGTTCCTTGTTTTCCTGAATCCACTAAGATTCCCTTATAGCCAAATACCGCTATGAGTAAAAAGAGGACGTACATGACAGTATTTGCAAGGAAAATTAGTTGAAAGGAATGAGCTGCAACAATCCCTCCAAGAGATGCACCCAAGGCTACTCCAAGGTTTTGGGCAACATAAATGGCGTTAAAGGCTTTACGCCCGCCTTCTTTCCAAACTGATCCTGCCATGGCATACATCGATGGAAAAATAATTCCCGTACCAAATCCAATAATGATTTGGAAGACAATATATGCTAGCCAGCCGTGCCAGAATGTTAAGCCAACAAGGGCTGCAAGCGTAATACTAATTCCTAAAATAATAGATTTGTAACCGCCAATTTTATCGAATAGGCTTCCGCCATAAAGGTTTCCGATCACACTAGCGGCGGAATTTAACATTAAAACAATTCCAGCTACGGATAAGGACTTCCCTAAATGGTCGTGAATATAGATTGTATTTAAAGGCCATAAAAATGAAGAGCCTGTTACATTAACGATCATTCCAATTATTAAGAGCCATAAGGCACGTGGCATAAAAAACGCCCCTTCACATTTCACTTTTCAATTTCCAAAGATTTATTCTAATGCTTTTTCAAGTGGGGTGCAATTCTTTTTCTTTTCCATATAAAGGAGGCTATGATACGGCGTATAAGATAGAAAATTCGTGAAATATGGAATAACTCTGTAGATTCTAAAGCTGATTCTGAAGCTAGTATAAAAAGTGGACACCGGTAGTGGCGTCATGTTTAAATCATATACAACTATAAAAAGGGCGGGTAAAACATGGCGAAAAATCAGAAAAAATATCCAATTGAATTTAAAGAGTATGTTTCTAAATTGGTGGTGCTAGATGGTCGGAAACAGGTAGATATTTGTAATGAACTGAAAATCCCTTATGACACTCTTCAAAAATGGGTCAGTGCTTTCCGTAAGAAACAACAGGAAGCGGAGAAAGCAAACCAGAAACAGTTACTCACAGCTTCCGAATACAAGGAATTGTTTGAAGCAGAGAGATTAAAAAGACTTGAGATGGAAGAGGAAAACGCCATCTTAAAAAAGGCCATGCACATCTTCACGCAAGAAAAGAGTTAAGGTTTGTTTTCATTCAGTCCCATAAGAATGAACATACCATTGTGAAGATGTGTAAAGTAGTGGGTGTATCAACCTCCGGTTATTATGTGTGGGAAAAGCGCCAGGGTCGGGATGAAACCGAAAAAGAAAAGTGGAATTTTTTATTAGATGAGCGCATTAAGTTTCATTTTTATGATAATCTATCTTCATTTGGTAGTCCCAGGATCCATGATGAAAGGCTTGTAAATCGGGACAATATGATCGTTTCCCAAAAGACAGTAGCTAACCGCATGAGAGATTTAGGTTTGTTCGCTACCAAGCCAAAGAAGTATATCAATACAACCGATTCAGATCATGAAAAGCCGGTGTATCCAAATGTTTTAAATCGGAATTTCAAACCTAAGGCTCCTAACCGTGTTTGGGTAACAGATATCACCTACATCCACACTGGTGAAGGGTTTATTTACCTTAATCCAGTTTTAGACTTGTTTTCTCGTCGTGTCATTAGTTATGCCATTGATGACTGTATGGACAAAACATTGCCACTTCGTGCCCTAAAGGAAGCGGTCGCTTTGCGTAATCCAGCTAAGGGATGGATTCATCATTCAGATCGTGGGTCTCAGTATTGTTCAAACAAATATATAGAAGAATTAATGGCTGCTAAAGCTACAATCAGTATGAGCAGGAAGGCTACACCTTATGATAATGCTTGTGTTGAATCATTTTTTGCGTCATTGAAGAAAGAGTATCTTTATAAGTTTGTGTTTCATACAAAAGCTGAGGCTATCGCAGCTGTAGAATTTTATATCCATTTCTATAACAGGAAACGAACACACTCCACGCTTGGATACGCCACTCCTATGGAGTACGAACTGGCGTATGAACTGGCGCAAAATAAAGATGCCAGTGAGAACCAAGTATCTTCTGCCTGAAGGGAACAATTGTTTTTTTAATTGTTCCTTCAGGCAGAGGTCTCCAAGCGAAGTGAATACGAAGCGCGGAAGAAAAGAATACGCCACTTACTGGTTAAAAAATGTCTTTTTTATTGACAGAAGTCCAGATTCCGCCATCCGTTCCATATATTCCGCCAAATCCACGTTTATTCCGCCAAACCCTATAATTCAATTCCGACATTACTTGAATCGATAATTCCTCCCACACTTAAAATGCTGCTATTTTCAGCAAAGCTCTTAGCGGGAAATAGAAAGGCAAGGATTATACTGACAATCAATATGTATTTATTCATATAATTACTTCCTTTCACCACAAGGTAAAAAATGTGAATTCGATCACATAAAGTTCAAAAAAGGGAGGTTTTAGGCGAACCATTCTTATGCCGTATTTATCGAACAAAAAGTAAGATTTTGAGATAAATTTTGTTAATCCATACCTTATTTAAACCATGATATAAAAGGGGAAACTGTGACGGCACATCACAAATTAAACAACACTTGTTACCAAATTATGAACGAGGTTTTCCTTCTATTTTCAAGGTGCTTTTGTTGAAAAATTAGTATTTCAAGTGATTTTTAACACTTTTTAGTAATTTTCCGGTATATTATTCGCGAAAAAAAAAGACCCCTCAACGAAAAAAAATGAAGGGTCCTTCCTTATATTAAGATGATTGATCTTTTTCTTGGTGAAATTTGGATTTCACCGGCTGCCCGCCTGTTTTTTCATAGTTCTTCTTTGCTTGTTTTACAAGATCGAAATCTTGTCCGAGTTCCAGATCTTGATTATTAATTCCATTCCGTGTTTTCTGTTCAGGGTTTTGTTGCTTGGAACGCTTTTTCAAAGGTTTTCCCCCTCTAGAATCATTGTGTTCTGAAGCTGCTGAAGCTGGAGTCTCATTCTATGGAGTTGGTCCCTTTGCTGCGAATTAGCACTTTGGGCCATTTTAGCAATGTCCAGATAAGTATCTTCAAGCTGTTGCAGTGCCTTTGTGTAATCATCATCATTATAATGCTCTTGAAGGCTGCTTTGTTTGTACTGTTCCTCGGCATAGCGAATTGCATCCTCAACCTGCTGCATTAAGTTGTCCATTGAGTCGCGAGTAGCCATCTTTAGAACCCCCTTCTGTAATAACTCAATCCCCTTGAATCTATAGAAGCATAATGCTTCATTTCTTATTGTGTTCTCCATTCTTTTTCCTATAACATAAACAGTTGGATAAATTTTACCAACCCTGTCCGTTAATAATTACATTTGGATAAGCTTGTCACATCGTGATAAAATTGATGTTATGTCTTTTACTTTTTATAAAGGAGGTTTTCTGATTGATTCAGACTAGACCTTTTCCATATGCTTCTGATGATAAACGTTACCATACATGGAATTACCACCTTCGTGGGCAATTTGGTCATAAGGTGTTTAAGGTTGCACTCGACGGGGGTTTTGACTGCCCGAACCGTGACGGCACTGTGGCACACGGGGGATGCACATTTTGTAGTGCTTCCGGATCAGGTGATTTTGCTGGTAATCGCGTGGAAACCTTGGAAACACAATTTAACGAAATAAAAGAAAAAATGCACACGAAATGGAAAGATGGCAAATATATGGCCTACTTTCAGGCATTTACAAATACCCATGCACCTGTAGATGTTCTCCGCGAAAAATACGAATCAGTTCTAAATCAGGAAGGCGTAGTGGGTTTATCAATCGCCACTCGTCCTGATTGTCTGCCCGATGATGTGGTCGAGTATTTAGCGGAATTAAACCAACGCACCTATTTATGGGTTGAATTAGGGCTTCAAACGGTTCATGAGCGGACTGCCTCACTTATTAATCGTGCCCATGACTTTCAGTGCTATAAAGACGGCGTTACTAAGCTTAGGAAACATGGCATTCGCATCTGCTCTCACATCATTAATGGTCTGCCGCTTGAATCATATGACATGATGATGGAAACAGCGCATGAAGTTGCCAAGTTAGACGTGCAAGGAATAAAGATTCATTTGCTTCATTTGTTAAAAGGAACGCCCATGGTCAAGCAATATGAAAAAGGAATACTTGAGTTTCTGTCCCAGGAAGACTATGTAAACTTAGTATGTGACCAATTAGAAATTTTACCACCAGAAATGATTGTTCACCGAATCACAGGAGACGGACCAATTGACTTAATGGTTGGACCCATGTGGAGTGTAAACAAGTGGGAAGTCTTAAATGCGATTGATGCTAAAATGAAAGAAAGGAACAGTTGGCAGGGTAAATTTTATCAGGGGAACTTGGTGTAGTAACAATGAACATAGATAAGATTCTTCCATTTGCGAAAAGTCTACTCATTAAAGCGGTTAAACCTGGGGATGTCGTTATTGATGCGACAGTAGGAAATGGCTATGATACTGTTTTCTTAGCAGAGCTTGTTGGTGAATCAGGGCAAGTATTTGGATTTGATATTCAGAATGAAGCCATTGTTGCCAGCAAGGAACGTCTGAAACAGAAGTGCATGTTAGAGCGAGTCACGATTTTTCATTCAGGTCATGAACATCTATCCCAATTGATTCCCGACATCCATCACGGTAAGATTTCAGGTGCAATTTTTAACTTAGGTTATCTTCCTGGCAGTGATAAAGCAATTGTAACCCGTCCTAAAACAACGATTGCTGCCATTCAACAACTATTAGAGATCATGGCACCTGAAGGAATCATCGTGCTTGTTATTTATCATGGTCACAAAGGCGGTGCCGAGGAGCGTGATTCTTTGCTTGCCTATTGCCAGCAAATGGACCAGAAAACGGCACATGTGCTCCAATACCAATTTATTAATCAACAAAATCATCCAGCATTTATTATTGCGATTGAAAAAATATAACTAACCAGGCTCGCGCCTGGTTTATTTTGTCATTAACCTTGTTACAAATGCCGGTACTGATTTTTGCACAGAACGGTAGGCAAGACCATTGAAATAAAAGAAATAGCTAATCCAGCCGCCCGACTTGATAATGCCTTTTGCCAGTTTACGGACGTTTTTCTGTTTGCGGACCTTGGCATCTGATAAATAAATTCCTAACAGACCACGATTAATCAGGCGATGGAAGTTCTTATGCGGAAGGTATTCCGTGTGCCGGTCAGCTTCAACCACAAAATGCTTCAACCGCTGAAAAAGTTTTTCCTCACTTTGATAATAGGAACAAAAATTCAAGTCCCCTCCCGCGATGTCCTCCTCTTGATCAATAAAATAATCCAATAAAATATGTAAGCCCTGAATATATGGAAAGTACCCATTCCTGATATTTTCTGCATCACTCAGCTGAAAATCATCACGAAGCGCATAGGATATGAGGCAAAAAATTCCTAAGGTAGAACCGGAACATGCCGAGAATTCATACCATTCCATTTCAGGCAGCTGGTATTGGTTGGTTTGAAACCATTTTTCAAGACGAGGGACTCTCTCCTCTTGAGTTACATGCTTGTGAATTTGTAAATCACAATAGTATTGGCAAAGCTCAAGCAAGTAATCTTTGATTCCATCATAATTATTTACTTCTCTTAAGACAGAACGACAGGTTTCCGATAAATCATACAAATAATTATCATCATCCTGATCCACGCGGAGCCGGTAATAGTTTTTTTTGCCAGCCTGTAGAACAAATGCATCTGACATCGATTCATGGAGTGCTGCAAAATCCTCAGGATCAAGGGAGGTACTTCTGTCACAAAGATTATCTAGATAATCACTGATGGTTTGATAGGCAACGATAAATTTTATGGCTTTTTTATAGTCCTCTTTAGCAGTTAGTGCGAGGATGGCTCCACCTTCACAATGGAATGTTTTATGCTCAATGCTTGCGAGAGCTTGGGTTCTTAGCTCCGCATTCGGAATGTTTTCAGCACGGCTTTTCCAATAAGCCAATTCTTTGTGTACTGCTGGAAGTATTTTGCGATATACCCTAGACATAAGGGTGATTGGCATCATTGAAACCGACAACCTTTCTAAACAATATAACCTATTGCTTTTAATTGACTTAAAACAAAATCCTTTGCATACTCAAATACCTCTTCCCGCTCTGGTTCATTAAAGATTTCATGGTAACATTTCGGCCATTCCTTAAATCTTTTTTCAGATAATGGAACATGATTGAACCATTCTTTTACGGTGCCTTTATTTACAATTTTGTCATCTCCACCTTGCATGACAAGCATGGGAATATCCTGTATTTTTTCAAGGTCTTGAAATGCCTCTTTTATCGCCCCTACCAGTTCCCGATACCATCTGATCGATACCTTGGTAATATAGAGAGTATCATTTGAATCGGCTTCCCTTACTTCTTCGTTTCTTGTCGCCATTTGGACCGTCAATCCGGAATTCATCCGTAGTGAAGGGAAAACCACATTCAGACCATGCGATAGAATATCTAAAAATTTTGAAGGGGTATGAACTAACCCTAAACATGGGGAAGAAAGAATGACTCCAGCAATATTCAATCTTTCTTCCTGTAATAGACGGATTGAGATCAAGCCGCCCATACTGTGACCAAGTAAAAAGACAGGTAAATCATAACGATAAGCAGCCTGTATCCAATCTTTCACCTCGAAAATATATTCATCGAAGGAATTAATATGGCCGCGGTTTGCTCTTGTTGTCATCCCTTGCCCCGGAAGATCTGCCATAATGATATGGAATCCAGCCGAACGCCACATTTCAATCAGCCAGCCATAACGGCGATGATGTTCCATAGCTCCATGGACGATCACGATTACAGCCTTCGCTTCTCCTTCTGCTTCCCACTTCCACATAGTTTTCCCCCCTGGAATTAGTAATTACCTATTGTTGGAAAGTTTCAAACTATCTTTAGTCCTTTTTTAATAAAAAAGACAAATTTTTTGTGAATCACTTCATACTTCCGATAAAATAGAATCATCATGTAAAAGGAGCGAGAATAATGATTTATCCATTTAAAGGGAAGTATCCCCGCATAGCTGATACTGCTTATATTGCCGACTATGTAACGATTACCGGTGATGTTGAGATTGGCGATGAATCAAGTGTTTGGTTTAACACCGTTATCAGAGGGGACGTAGCCCCAACCATTATTGGTAAGAAAGTAAATATACAAGATAATTCTATCTTACACCAAAGCCCCAATAACCCGCTAATTTTAGAAGATGAAGTAACGATTGGTCATCAGGTTATTCTACACAGTTGTATCATTCGAAAAAAAGCGTTAATAGGAATGGGTTCCATCATTCTTGATAATGCTGAAATCGGCGAGGGTGCTTTTATTGGAGCCGGCAGTCTGGTTCCGCAAGGGAAAAAAATTCCCCCTAATACCTTAGCATTTGGCAGACCGGCAAAAGTTATTAGAGAATTAACACCAGAAGACATAAAAGATATGGTAAGAATCTCTACAGAATATGCAGAAAAGGGACAATATTATAAGTCACTTCAAAAATAAAAAAAGCAAAAGCACCCAAGAAATTTGGGTGCTTTTACGATTAATTTTTCGATGTTTGCAGGGCCTTTTCTAGTGCGTAATCACGTTGAAAGGAATAGATATCTTCAACATATACTTGATGCCATACCATGAACATCAGCACAGTCCAAATCTTCCTGCTGTTATCGGCTTTACCTTGGCAATGGTCTTCAAGCAATTGAAGCACATATGATTTATTGATCAAATGATCCGTATTGCTTTCGCGGATGATCTTCTTCGCCCATTCGTTCATTTCATCCTTTAACCAATGACGGATTGGTACAGGGAACCCTAGTTTCTTCCGATCAAGTACATGGGCAGGTACAACACCTTCGGCTGCTTTACGTAAGATATACTTCGTCGTTCCATGCACTGTTTTCAGGCTGGTCGGAATTTTTGATGCCACTTCGAAGACCGCTTTATCAAGGAATGGCACACGAAGTTCTAAGGAATGAGCCATCGTCATTTTATCGGCCTTCAGCAAAATATCGCCGCGCATCCATGTATGGATATCAATATACTGCATCCGGTCAACAGGATCATAACCACGCGATTCAGCGTAAAGCGGCTTAGTTATATCAGTGTAATCTAATCCCTCACGATAGACATTTAGTAGTTCGCGCTTTTCTTCTTCGGTAAACATTTTCGCATTACCAATGTAACGTTCTTCCATTGGAGTTACACCGCGTTCGATAAAGCTTTTTCCTCTCATTCCCTCAGGCATCATACCCGCTATCCCTTTTAAAAGCACTTTTCCTGCTCTCGGAATTTTATTAAACACCTCTAAGGATTGCGGCTCGTGATAAATATTGTAGCCGCCAAATAATTCATCTGCACCTTCACCTGAAAGAACAACGGTTACGTGCTTTCTCGCTTCACGGGCAACAAAATAAAGCGGGACACAAGCAGGGTCTGCCAGCGGATCATCCATATGCCACATAATTTTTGGAATTTCATTCATATATTCCTGCGGTGAAATCACATAGCTGATATTTTCGACACCAAGCTTCTCAGCTGTCTCTTTTGCGACATCAATTTCACTGAATCCATTATGCTCAAAACCTACCGAAAAGGTTTTAATCGCAGGGTGATATTCTTTTGCAATCGATGCAATAATCGAAGAATCAATCCCGCCAGAAAGGAATGAGCCTACTGGAACATCACTGCGCATGTGCATTTTTACAGAATCGAACAGGACATCTTTAATTTCCTTGATAAAGTCAGGCTCTGATTTGTGAACTGGTTTAAAGTGTGCTTTCCAATATCTTTTGATTTCCATTGGTGAGCCAATCTTTTTGGTAAAAAAATGACCTGGCTCTAATTTCTTAATACCATCAGACATGGTGGTTGGTTCAGGAACAAATTGGTAGGTCAAATAATGCTGCAAGGAATCATAGTTAATAACATCATTTTCGAGCCCCAATAGAATACTCTTTTTCTCAGAGGCAAAAAATGTTCTTTCACCATCTTCAAAATAAAAAAACGGTTTAATCCCGAACGGATCACGCGCGCCATAAAGAGTTTGTTCTTGTTTATCCCAGATGACAAAGGAGAACATTCCGCGTAGTTTTTCGACGGCTTTTTCCTTCAAATGGCTGTAGAGTGCAATAATAACCTCGGTATCAGAGCTAGTTGAAAAGGTTAATCCTTCGCTCAATAGTTCCTCGCGCAGTTCCACATAGTTATAAACTTCACCATTAAAGATAATCCAATATCGTTCATTTTCATACGTAAGCGGTTGATGACCACTCTCAATATCAATGATACTTAAACGGCGGAACCCAAATTGGATATGATCATCATAATAAAAACCATCATCATCCGGCCCGCGATGAGTTATAATATCGTTCATATTTTTAAATTGTTGTTTTTGCTCATCACTATAGTTTTGTGTTTTGTCGTGTACACAACCGATAAAACCACACATTATGTACTTCACCTCATTCTAAATATCCTTTAAAAGGACGTATTGCTCCAATGCGCAAACGCCTTGCGCTGGTGCTAGACAGAAAAACATACTCTCTAATACTACCACTTTTTTTATTAAAATTGCACTGTGAACAATAGGCAAATTAATTATCATCATTTTTTACTTCTTTTGACCTGCCTAAACATTACATTTTATTCACTAATTGAATTACTATACAGGTAAATAGACGGAGAAATAAAAACGGGAGCTACATGTAGAATGTAACCCCCATAACGTTTTATAGATTTGCTTGTTGGCGTAATGTATCTACTTTATCTGTGCGCTCCCAAGGAAGATCCACATCTGTACGGCCAAAATGACCATAAGCTGCTGTTTGTTGGTAAATTGGGCGACGAAGATCCAACATATTAATGATACCTGCAGGACGAAGGTCGAAGTTTTCACTTACTAAATCAACTAACACGTCCTCGCTCACTTTACCTGTCCCAAACGTATCAACTGCAATCGAAACGGGTCTAGCAACTCCAATTGCATAGGCAAGTTGAACTTCTACCTTATCAGCAAGGCCAGCAGCAACGATATTTTTGGCAACATAACGTGCGGCGTAGGCAGCTGAACGGTCCACTTTTGTAGGATCCTTACCAGAGAATGCACCACCGCCATGGCGAGCATATCCACCATACGTATCTACGATGATTTTACGGCCTGTTAAGCCAGCATCCCCTTGTGGTCCGCCAATAACGAAACGGCCGGTTGGATTAATAAAGTATTTTGTCTTTTCATCGATTAATTCTTTTGGAACTACCGGATTAATAACATATTCCTTCAAGTTACGTTGAATTTGCTCTAATTCAACTTCAGGATTGTGTTGAGTGGAAATAACAATCGTATCAATGCGTACTGGTTTATCGTTCTCATCATATTCAACCGTTACTTGTGTTTTTCCGTCTGGACGTAAGTAATCAAGAACCTTATCTTTACGTACTTCTGTTAAACGGCGAGCAAGTTTGTGCGCTAGTGAAATAGGAAGAGGCATAAGCTCTTTTGTTTCATTACAAGCAAAACCAAACATTAAACCTTGGTCCCCTGCACCAATTGCTTCGATTTGTTCATCAGACATTTGACCTTCACGCGCTTCCAAAGCTTGGTCAACACCCATGGCGATATCTGGAGACTGTTCATCAATAGATGTTAAAACAGCACAGGTTTCTGAGTCAAAACCGAATTTCGCGCGATTGTAGCCGATGTTTTTAATCGTTTCACGCACAATTTTTGGAATATCCACGTAGGTAGATGTGGTGATTTCTCCTGCTACTAGCACTAGTCCTGTTGTTACTGAAGTTTCAGCCGCAACACGGGCATTAGCATCCCTTGCTAAAATAGCATCTAAAATGGAATCAGAAATTTGGTCACAGATCTTATCAGGATGACCCTCAGTAACTGATTCAGAAGTGAACAAACGACGTTTTGTTGACATCTGAATTCCTCCTATAATATGAGATAATCGAGGTTTTAGAAAGGTTACAGGAATACTTCCTTAAACATCGAGAATTTGATACGGTACTCATTCCCTTAGTATGTAATTAACAAAGGATTTTTATTAGAGACTCTTTTCATAAAGGACTTATACAAAACAAAAAACCTTACCAGAGAGGAAAGGTTGTTCCGGGCCTTTCGCTCTTATCGTTCAAGGTCAAAGCCTTGCGTCAGATTAGCACCTTCGCATCCTGAAAAGGACCTTTTAAGTGGTCAATCTTTTCATACTGCAGGTTGCTGGGTTTCATTGGGCCTGTCCCTCCACCAGCTCAGGATAAGAGAGTATCCGTTCAAATTAGAATAATATCACACTGCCCAACAATGTCAATGAATTTTTTAAGAAATGTTTTTCAACAAAATGGGAAATATACGAAATATGTTAGTTTCTTTTATAAATTTTTTTTATATCTTCAATTAAAGTTTTATAATATATAAATCCAGTTAAATAGGATACATCAATTCAGCTAATGTGTTATACTTTTTATATTATTAACAATCTAAAAACAAATAAAGGAAGGTCTCATTAAATGAATTCTGTTGATACTCCTAATGAATTAAATCAATTGTTAAATGAAAGTCATGTTCATGTGCAATTATCTGTTCCTCAATTAGTTGAGAAAGTCTTAACCCGTCATGAAGGAGCATTAACTTCTACGGGAGCAATTAGTGTCGCTACTGGAAAGTATACTGGCCGGTCTCCACAGGATAAATTCATTGTTTTAGAAGATTCAACTAAAGACAAAATTGAATGGGGCACGACCAATCAACCAATTTCAGAACCGGTTTTTACAAAGCTTTATCAAAAGGTCATTAATTATTTACAACAGAAAAATGAGATCTTTGTTTTTAAAGGATTTGCGGGTGCTGATAAAAAATCACGTTTATCCATCCAGGTGGTAAATGAATTAGCGTGGCAAAATTTATTTGTACACCAGTTATTTATTCGCCCGTCGGATGCTGAACTACTTACCCATGATGCTGGATTTACCGTTATTTCTGCACCTAATTTCAAGGCAGATCCGGCTATCGATGGTACCAACTCGGAAGCATTTATTATGATTTCTTTTGAAAAAAGAATTGTTTTAATAGGTGGTACAGAATACGCAGGGGAAATGAAAAAGTCAATTTTTTCTGTAATGAATTATTTACTGCCTGAAAACAATATTTTTTCGATGCACTGTTCTGCCAATGTTGGGATTGAAGGCGATGTTGCTTTATTCTTTGGCTTGTCTGGAACTGGCAAAACAACCTTATCAGCGGATTCCAATCGTCGATTAATTGGTGATGATGAGCACGGTTGGTCCTCTAATGGTGTCTTTAATATCGAGGGGGGCTGCTACGCAAAATGTATCAATCTTTCTCGTGAAAAGGAGCCACAAATCTTTGATGCCATCCGCTTTGGAACTGTCCTAGAAAATGTAACATTGAATCAGGAATCAAGAATCCCTGATTATGATGATGGAACGTTGACCGAAAATACACGTGCCGCTTATCCGATTCACGCAATTGATAATATTGTTCAACCAAGCGTCGCTGGCCATCCAAATACGATTGTCTTTTTAACCGCTGATGCATTCGGAGTATTGCCTCCAATTTCAAAATTAACAAAGGAACAAGCAATGTATCACTTTTTAAGTGGCTACACCTCAAAACTAGCCGGAACAGAGCGTGGAATAACGTCACCACAAGCTACCTTCTCCACTTGCTTTGGTGCTCCATTCCTGCCTCTGCCTGCGACTCGTTACGCAGATATGCTCGGTGAAAAAATACTTGAACACAATGCCAATGTTTTTCTAGTCAATACTGGCTGGACCGGCGGCGAATATGGGGTCGGTAATCGAATGAAACTTACCTACACGCGCGCTATGGTTCAAGCTGCTCTTGAGGGAGAATTAAACCATGTGGAGACGGTCAAGGACGAGATCTTTGGATTAAATATTCCGCTCCATATTGCAGGTGTACCAGACGAAGTCCTACAGCCGATTAAAACTTGGTCGGATTCGCAAGCATATGAAAAGAAAGCAAAAGAATTAGCCGCAAAGTTCCGCGAAAACTTTAAAAAATTCACTAATGTTTCACGTGATATTGAAGAAAAAGGCGGACCAATAGCATAATATAGAAAAGCCCATATCGATTCGATATGGGCTTTCTTACCAGATAAGAAGGTATAAATTTCGACTTTGAAAATTGTCCAGCTCCAGCGCCCTAGCGGCTAGTGTCCTTCGCTCTCCGCCCTACGATAAGTAAACATCGAATCTCCTTCGGCTCTTCGTGTTTCCTTTATCTCAGTTGGAGCGCTCCAGGCCATACGCCGCTGAACAGGGCGCCTGCGCTTTTCTTACATTAGTTAGTCGAATTTAATGATATTAATTGATAGGTTATGGTCGTGCTGTTATTTTGCAACTCGACTTTTTTTATCAATGCGGTACCACTTGAATCACTATCGATTGTTTTTCTTACATCAATCGGAATCTCGATTGGATAAAGTCTGTACCCTTCTTTTTCTAGCAAAAAGACGTTTTCTTCCACTCGTTTCTCTCTACCTTTAGTTACTATCATCGTATTTAACTCAAGAGGCATACCCATAAACATCCGCTCCTCTACTTGTAATACCTATATATTATCATCTTTTACGGTGACTTTTCATCCACTTCGTTAAATCATTCACGACTTTTCTATTTACTGCTGGTGGGAAGTAATGTGTAAATTCGTTAAAATACCATGCTTCGACTGGTTTTTCTACTAACCTCAGCCTTCTTTCAAGACGATACGCGTGCTCCACCGAAACATTTCCGTCTTTAGCACCATGGATAATCAGGACAGGGGCTTTGATTTTTTCTATTTGATAAAGAGGGGTCCTGTCTTGATACCGTTCCGGAAATTTCTGAGGGGTTCCGCCAATGACCCTCTTCATCATTCTCCGTAAATCTTTACGTTCCAAATAGGTGAGAGACATATCACTGACCCCGCCCCAGCTGACAACAGACGCGGTCTCAGGGAATTCAATTCCTGTCAAAAGCGCCATTACACCACCCCGCGAGAACCCAAATATATGTATTTCACGTACTCTGGGAATAGATTTTAACAGCAAAAAGGCGGAAAAGGCGTCTTCCCTGTCGTCCCCGGCAAAATCCTCATTGCCTTCCCCACCTTGATTTCCACGATAATAAGGTGCAAAAACAACAAAGCCCTCAGCTGCGAACTGGGCAATCCTTGCTGGTCGAACTTTACCAACATTTTTAATGCCGCCGCGTAAATAAAGGAATCCATCATACTCACCTTCCCCAATCGGTTCCGCAAGCATGCCTTTCACTCGTAATCCATTGGAAAGGTAAGTGATTACTTTTAATTCAATATTTGGATTTGGAGAAGGAAAGCGCGTGATATCAACAATCTTTCCGTCATTGTATTGGCTCATCAGCAAAACTTCCCTTTTTTTATAAAATTTATTCTCTCTAGGCATTCACACATTTTTCTCCTCTTCATACGATATCTTAGGCAATTAGCCCAGATTTTTTATGATAAATAAGGAGGCTCGCTTCATGAAAAAATCGTTAAAGTTCAGTTTCTCCTTTCTGCTCATCACTATACTTATGTTTTCACTTGTCGCTTGTAATAGCTCCACAAAAAATGAAACAAAGAAACTTGAGAAAGTTCGAATCGCTGAAGTTACCCGGTCCATTTTCTATGCCCCGCAGTATGTTGCCCTAGCCAAAGGATTTTTCAAAGCTGAAGGTTTAGACGTCACGCTAACAACAACACCCGGCGGCGACAAAACCATGACCACTCTGATTTCTGGGGGGGCCGACGTTGCCCTAGTTGGTTCAGAAACATCGATTTACGTTTATGCCCAAGGAGCAAACGACCCCGTCATCAATTTTGCACAATTAACCCAGACCGATGGTACTTTCCTCGTTGCTAGAGAAAAGATTGATAATTTCTCATGGGACCTCTTAAAAGGAAAAACCTTCTTAGGGCAACGTAAAGGCGGCATGCCACAGATGGTCGGTGAATTTGTTTTAAAGAAGCATGGGATTGATCCTCAAAAGGATTTGAACCTAATCCAGAACATTGATTTCGCCAATATTGCCAATGCCTTTGCTTCTGGAACGGGCGAATTTGTGCAATTATTTGAGCCAACGGCAAGTATTTTTGAAAAAGAAGGAAAAGGTCATATTGTTGCTTCCTTCGGTAAAGAGTCTGGCCACGTACCATATACTACGTTTATGTCCAAGGAAAGCTATATGAAAGAAAATAAGGGAACGATTGAAAAGTTCACACGAGCAATTTACAAAGCTCAACAATGGGTAGAGTCGCACAGTGCTGAGGAAATTGCAAAAGCGGTGGAACCGTTTTTTCCAGATACAGATTTAGAAATTATGACCACTGTTGTTGAGCGTTATAAAAATCAAGGATCTTTTGCAACAGATCCTATCCTTGACCAAGAGGAGTGGAACAATCTACAAAACATCATGAACGAAGCAGGAGTACTGCCAAAAGAAGTAGATCATCAAACACTTGTAAATACAGAGATAGCTGAAAAGATAATAAAAGAATAAAGGAAAGGGAGGCCGTCCTTATGAGCTTTTTGACCGTTCAAAATATTCATCACACCTATTTTACTAAAGCCTCTGCCACCACGGCCCTCTCCGACATTTCATTAACAGTGGAGGAGGGCGAGTTTGTCTCCCTCCTCGGCCCAAGCGGCTGTGGTAAGACGACTCTGCTTTCCATTATTTCTAGTTTGCTTAAACCAACGCAAGGTACTGTCTTGTTAGAAAAAAAGCCGGTAACTACCGCAAAAAACCAAATCGGTTATATGCTCCAACAAGATTATTTGTTCCCTTGGAAAACGATTGAAGAGAATATCCTGATCGGTTTGAAGTTATCAAAGCAGTTGAACCAAAAAACAAGATTGGCTGCCCTTGGCCTGTTAAGCCAAATCGGATTAACAGGGGTGGAAAAACAGCTTCCTAGGCAGTTATCTGGGGGTATGAGGCAGCGGGTGGCTCTCGTCCGGACGCTTGCCACAGAACCAAAACTGCTTATGCTTGATGAACCTTTTTCCGCTCTCGATTATCAAACTAAGCTTAAATTGGAGGATTTAGTATCACAAACATTAGATGAATTTGGAAAAACAGCTATTCTCGTTACTCACGATATTGGTGAGGCTATTGCCATGAGCGATCGCGTTTTTCTGCTTTCACCAAGTCCAGGGAGAATCTATAAAACATTTACGATGCCGGAGGAACTAAGAAATATATCCCCATTTGAAGCAAGGAATCACGAGGCATTTTCAAGTATCTTTCAAACCATATGGAAGGAGTTGGAGTCTCTTGAGCCAGAAAAAGAATAAGCTGGAACTCCTCCATAAAAATTATATTCAATCACTGCAGGTTGAAAAAAGATGGGTCGGATTTTATCAGGCGATCATTTTTATCGTCTTTTTCTCTAGTTGGGAATTGTTTAGTCAAAAACAGTGGATTGACCCGCTTCTTTTCAGTTCTCCCTCAAAGATATGGAACTTACTCCTGGAAAAAATCCAGGATGGTACTTTAGTTAGCAATATTGGGGTAACCTTAACGGAAACCGTCCTGGGATTTATTCTAGGCACACTACTGGGTACGATATTAGCTGCTATCCTCTGGTGGTCACCAATGATTTCAAGGGTGCTTGATCCTTATCTTGTTATTTTAAATGCCATGCCGAAAGTCGCATTAGGGCCCATTTTGATTGTGGTGCTAGGTCCTGGGTACTCATCGATTATTGCCATGGGCGCGATTATCTCAATTATCATTACCACCATTGTGGTATACACCTCATTTAAAGAGGTGGATCCGAATTATCTTAAAGTACTCCAAACTTTCGGAGCTACTCGTTGGCAATGCTTCAAAGAAGCTATCCTCCCTGCGAGTTTTCCAACGATTATTTCTACTCTTAAGGTAAATGTCGGTCTGTCTTGGGTCGGTGTGATCGTAGGTGAATTCCTAGTATCCTCTAGAGGACTTGGATACATGATCATTTATGGCTTCCAAGTATTTAATTTTACACTTGTTTTCTTATCACTTTTGGTTATCGCGGTATTTGCTACCATTATGTACCAGCTTGTTGAATTATTAGAGAAAAAAATTATCAAAGAATAGTGGATTGTCATGTACTTTCTGCTATTCTTTTTCGTGCTTTTGAATGAGTTTAACGCATTGCTCGACGACTTGGTCTTTCATAATAAAGCTGTAATCATCCCCAAATCGCTGTTGCAATATATCTCCTTTAACAACAACAGGACCATTGGTTTCGTGGTAACTAGTCGTTTCTTCAACCCTAGCGACCTTTCCCCAAAAGACAGCCTTCACATAAGACCTCATCGGGTCGGTAAATTTATACTCAGCAATAAATTTTAGCTCACCTAGGATTGCACCTGTCTCTTCATAAGTTTCTCGGTGG
The DNA here is from genome assembly GCF_018613065.1 of Bacillus sp. ISL-7. The sequence goes on from NZ_JAGGQW010000035.1 coordinate 296,777, forward strand.
GCTGCCTCCTCAAGAGTTTCCCCTGATTCCATTTTTCCACCCGGAAATTCAAGTCCTCTTTTTTTATGGTTCGTCAATAGCCACTCTTCCCCATATTGGCAAATAACTAACACATGTTTTGCTGCCTCTTCGAAAGCATTTGGTAAAAACGACAATTCTACTGGATTCCCATTTTCATCTAAAAATCGCATCATCTAATTTCCGCCTCAACTATTTTATACTTAATTATAATAAAAAAAAGAAAAATCCTAAAGTTAGGATTTTTCTTACAGGTGAAAATTTTATTTTGGTAGAATATTCATACTTTCAATATGATTTTTTGCTTCCTCGTCACCAAGTTTATGCAACATCCCATATACTTGCTGAATCGTACTGTCATATGCATCGTTTTCACGGTCATAATGATACTCAACATAAGGCACATGGGCTCTAATGAAGTTTTTCCACTCGGTGGAATAGTTTTGGTCAAAAAGCTCGCGCAGCTGGGTTATTTCTTCATTATCTGCCTGTATTTTATAGCTCCAGGTTGAACTTGTTGCACTTTGAGATATTTCACCGCTTCCAACATCTATATAATAGGTCTTCTTTTGCTGATCCATTATGTCATCCCCTTTTACTCATTAGTAATTTGCAAATAGAAAAAATTTATTCTTTGTCAAATTTCGATTATTTTTTTAGAAATGAATACGCTATAATAAACATACAATCAAAGAAACAGATTTTTCTGTTAATTTACAAACGGTTAAGGTAGAATTATTTTATACTTATAAGGGAAAAGAATAACTAGGAGGTGTATCGAAATGAAATTAGTTGATGAGTTGTACGAAATGTACCGAAACAAGCTAACCGGTGATGAAGAGGATATCGACATGCTGGCATTTGCCTTTTTAGAAGAGATGTCACATGAGGATCTACTTGCTTTAATCCAAGAAATGGATAAGCAGGAATTATACAATTTAATGGGTATTTATTTAATTGAAAGTTTGAAAGGTAAATTTGCCCAAGAAGAGTACGGACAACATCGCACAAATACTTATCATCCTCGAAATATTCATTGATTGTACATAAAAACATAAGGAAGGAAGTTCAAACACGGGCTTCCCTTTTTCTTTTCTCAAGAAAGCATCCATTTATGCTACAATAAAGAAAAAAGGAGGCATTCACACGAATGTATGTAGTAGCTGTTATTTGTATTATTATTGTTATCATTGTCCTTCTTCTAGCCGTGGGCACCACTTCTAAAGCCTACACATATAAACATACTGTGGACCCAATAGAAAATAATCCATATCTTGACCAAGAGAAGGACCAAGAACATAATCAGGATCAAAATAAAGCTTAAAAAAATTCCTATTCAAGTAGAATAGGAATTTTTATTATTTGTCTAGCTTCAGCTTATCTAATTAAGCAAATACCTGTTTAAGGTCTTCCTTGCTTTGTTCAAGCCAGAAACGCATTAAACGTTTAGCGCCTTCCAAATCATGCAGTTTTGCTTGGCCGCATTGTCGTTCATTTGCAGCAGGAATTTCGACGATTTTAACTGCAGCCTTCATTGTATCCTCAAGAAGATCAATGATTTCCTCCACAGTCGGCTCGCCGCTGACAACAAGGTAATAGCCGGTTTGGCAGCCCATTGGTGAAATATCGATAATATCAAAGTGATCATACTTCTCGGAGTGCTCACGAAGATTAAAGGCAAGCAAGTGCTCTAGTGTATGAATGACATCAGGTTTCATCGCCTGTTTATTGGGCTGGCAAAAGCGAATATCATATTTATTAACAACACCGTCACTTCCAACTTTGTGGACCCCGCAATGTCTCACATAAGGGGCTTTAACAGCGTTATGATCTAAATCAAAGCTTTCAACTGAAGGCATCGATATCACTCCTTTTTTTATCTACCATTTATCATACAATAAATTCCGAGTTTTTTCATCCACTTACATACAATTAACAATTTAGACGATATTATTTATTTATGGTATCTTGTAGTTAATTGTAGTTAAGGAGAGATTGGCATGTTAAAAAAAGCCTTCCTAGCGATTATACGTTTTTATCAAATTGTTATCTCACCTATAAAACCGCCGACCTGCCGTTTTTATCCTACTTGTTCCCATTATGGGCTGGAAGCGATTGGGCGGTTTGGTGCTTTAAAAGGCGGCTGGCTCACTATCAAAAGGATATCAAAATGTCATCCCTTTCATCCTGGTGGCTTGGATCCTGTTCCTGAAAAAGAGAAGCTTTAATTCTTATTGCCATCAACAATTAAATCAAGCTTTCCTGTCTTTGGGTCGATGACCAATCCATGAACAGGAACACCCTTTGGCATTAATGGATGATTTTTTATGATATCTACACTGTGCTCAACACTCTCGGTCACATTATCAAATCCATGAAGCCATTTTTTAATGTTGATGCCAGAATATGTAAGCGTATCAATCGTTTCTTCTGATATTCCACGCTCCATCATACTCTCGATCACTGGTTCAGCTTTAAGACCGCTCATGCCGCAATCATAATGGGCAATGACTAAAACCTCTTGAGCCTTCAATTGATAAACAGCAATCAGTATACTTCTCATCACACTTCCAAAAGGGTGTGACACTAGGCCGCCGGCGTCTTTTATGAGCTTCGCATCACCATTTCCCAAATTCAATGCTTTCGGCAATAATTCCAATAGTCTGGTATCCATACATGTAAGAATCACCATACGTTTATTAGGAAATTTAGTTGTTTCATACTTTTCATATTCGTGGTTCTCCACAAATTTTTTATTATAGTCTAAGAGCTCATTCAATAATGTAGGGTTACTCATGATAACCATCCTTTCTATTGTTTCTTTCTAAGCATACCTAATTTTTAATGATGAAACAAAATTTTTTACTTGCTTTTAAGGAATTTTTTTTGTAAGATACAAATGGAAATCGGAATCGTTCCGTATTATACATTCGTAATCATTCAGAATTCAAAAAAAATTTCGATATTAAATCGTAATTAATCCGATTTAATAATATATTGAAGGAGTCTTTATGAAAAAAATCATCCTTTTCCTTTCTTTTCTGTTACCATTAAGTCTTCTGTTGTCCGCGTGTTCAAATAGTAAAGACCATGTACAAAAAAAGAAGGACCAGTTAACTATTTATACAACAGTATTCCCACTTCAATATTTTACTGCACAAATTGGTGGAAAATATGTAAATGTAAAAACGATCTATCCCCCTGGGGCAGATGAACACACATTTGAACCATCCCAAAAGGATATGATGAATTTAGCCGATTCCGACTTATTTTTCTACATTGGACTTGGACTTGAAGGATTTGTGGAAAAAGCAAAGGGAACATTGAAAAATGAACATGTAACATTAGTCCCAACGGCTGAGGAACTAAAACTCCCAAAAAGCGACGATTCACATGAAGAAGAACATGACCATAGCAATTCGGATGTCAACCCACATGTATGGCTTGACCCCATTTATTCAAAGGAAATGGCTGCTGTCATCCGTGATTCATTAATTAAACAAATGCCGCAGCACAAAGAACTATTCAATGAGAATTTTAAACAACTTGCCCAAAAGTTAGATGAACTAAATACTAAATATAAGCAGACGCTTACACATGCGAAGCATAAAAAGATTATCGTTACACATGCGGCGTTCAGTTATTGGGAAAAACGTTATGGGATTGAACAAATCAGCATATCTGGTCTTTCGACTGCTAATGAGCCAACCCAAAAGGAATTAGAAAAAATTATTTCTGTAGCTGAACATGATGGTATACACTATATGCTTTTCGAACAAAATGTCCAATCAAAACTTGGAAAAATTGTTCAAAAAGAAATTGGGGCAAAGGCATTACACATTCATAATCTTGCTGTTTTGTCTACCGACAACATCAAAAACAAAGAAACCTATTTTTCATTAATGAATAAAAATCTTGAATCATTAGAAATAGCCTTAAATAACTAAATTTAAAGATGAAATGAACCAGGCAGCTTTTGACCTGGTTCATTTTTATATATTCTCTTTTAAATTTGGATGTTGATTTCCGCTTCAGACGCTTCGCTTTCCGCGGGCGGTCCGGGGAGCCTCCTCGGCGCTAAGCGGAGGGCACTGAAAAACTTACGTTTTTATTTTTTATGGTTGAACAAAAGACAAAAAAAGCAACTTTCTTCCGAAATAGAAGATAAAGTTGCTTGTT
>NZ_JAGGQW010000036.1:0-4036 GCF_018613065.1 Bacillus sp. ISL-7
GCCCAAGTTTTAAATGCCTTACTGTCAAATTACCAGTCAAGCCTCACTTTATGCGGCCCTTTCACCTTCAATATTGTTTTCTATTTTGATAGGTTTCAAGAAACCAACTATGAGCGCAGTTACAATTGATCCAATTAAAATGGCCAATGCATAAAGAAATGGATTACCTATGACAATTGGAATGACAAATACTCCACCGTGCGGGGCAGGCAAGCCAATTTTAAATAACATTGTTAAGGCACCCGCTATCGCTGAACCGATTACACATGCTGGAATGACACGGGCTGGGTCTGCTACCGCAAATGGTATCGCACCTTCAGTAATAAAGGATAACCCCATAATATAGCTCGTTTTTCCTGCTTCACGTTCTTGTTCTGTAAATTTGTTACGAAAAAATGTCGTTGCAAACGCAAGGCCTAATGGTGAAACCATACCACCCGCCATAATTGCTGCATGGGGAGCATAGTTACCTGAATCAATCATCGCAATTCCGAATGTGAGTGCTGCTTTATTAATTGGTCCTCCCATATCGATCGCCATCATCCCACCAAGAATTAAACCTAAAAATAACAAATTTGTTGACCCTAATCCTTGTAACCATGTTGTTAATCCATCATTAAACGCTTTTACAGGATTAATAATGATGTACATCATGATAAGACTTGTCAGTAATACACCAAATAACGGGTATAATAAAACTGGCTTAATACCATCTAATGAGTGCGGCAGACGAATAAGCGCTTTTTTTAAGCCAACGACAATATATCCTCCAAGAAAACCAGCAATTATACCTCCTAAAAATCCTGCCCCGCCCAATGATGCCATTAAACCGCCTACCATACCAGCAACAAAACCAGGGCGATCCGCAATACTCATAGCAATAAAACCAGCTAATACAGGAATCATTAACGAAAATACATATTTACTTCCAATAGTCTTTAAGGTCGCGGCAATTGGATTATAAGATGGGGAGTTTGGATCTGACGCATGGACCCCAAAAATAAATGAAATGGCAATTAAAATCCCACCAGCAACAACGAATGGCAGCATGTTGGATACACCGTTCATTAAATGTTTATAAAAGCCGCGGCGTTCTGTTGAGTCTGTTTTTACTTCCTCTCCCGATGCGGAACTACCGCCAACTTTATAAACAGGTGCATCTTGTTTCAATGCCTGTTCAATTAGTTCTTGAGGGCGGCGAATCCCATGTGCTACCGGTACTTGAATGACATGTTTACCCTTGAAACGGTCTATTTCTACTTGTTTATCTGCTGCAACGATAATCGCGACTGCGCTTTCAATTTCTTCTTCTGTTAACTTTCCCTTTACTCCGCTGGAACCATTTGTTTCAACCTTCAAGTTGACATTCATTTCTTTTGCTTTTGCTTTTAAACTATCAGCTGCCATGTATGTATGGGCGATTCCTGTAGGACAAGCAGTAACAGCAAGGATGAGATTCTCGTTGCTATCTTCCACAACTTCATCCTCTTCTTCCCCTTCACGCTCCTTTTCATCAATCGCCTTAAGGACAAAATCAATGGAATCTGCTTTAAGCAACACTTGACGGAAATCTGCATCCATCAATAACATTGATAAACGAGAAAGTGTCTCTAAGTGGGTATTATTTGCCCCGTCACTAGCAGCAATCATAAAGAATAAACGTGCTGGCTGACCGTCAAGTGATTCATAATCAATTCCGTTAACTGCACGCCCAAATGCAATTGCTGGTGTTTTGACTGCACTTGTTTTCGCATGTGGTATTGCAATTCCTTCACCAATTCCAGTTGTACTTTGAGATTCCCGTTTTAAAATCGCTTCCTTATAATTTTCACGGCTTTCTAAACGGCCTGCGGCTTCTAGCTTTCCTACAAGTTCTTCAATTACATCAACTTTTGAAGTACTCTGCAAATCAAGGATAATCGTATCTTTTTTTAATAAGTCTGTAATTTTCATGCTAGAACTACTCCCAATCTAATTTTTTTGATTTCAACCTTCGGAATAAGACGCTCCACATCTTCCTGCGTACATAGCTCTAATGAGAACGCAGTCGCACTTCCAGTAGCAACACCCGTTCGAAATGCTTCCACAACATCCCCTTTTTGTAAATAATCCGCTAGATAACCAGCCACAAGAGAGTCCCCCGCACCAACTGAATTTTTTACGGTTCCTTTTGGAACAGTTGCTTGATAGATCGCTTCCTTCGTAATCAGGAGCGCCCCTTTTCCAGCCATCGAAATGGCCACATTTTCAGCACCTAATTCAAGCAATCTTTGACCGTAAGGAATCGCCTCTTCTGGTGTCTTAATCGTAACGTCAAACAACTCACCGAGTTCATGATGATTCGGTTTAATGAAAAAAGGCCCTTGTTCAACGATATCAAGAAGTACTTTGCCGCTCGCATCCACCACCACTTTTGCCCCTTGCTTTTTTGCGATTTTTGTAAGCTTTGAATAAAAATCACTAGGCAGCGAGCTTGGAATGCTTCCAGCCAGTACAAGAATATCGTCATTTTGTAAGCTTTCTACTTGTTTGATAAGCTGCCTGACTTGGTCATTGCTAACCTCAGGGCCTTGCCCATTAATCTCTGTTTCTGTTTCATCTGTTTTCAATTTGATATTAATACGGGAATCACCATTTACATGAATAAAATTTGTGGAAATGCCTTCTTCATTTAAAAATTCTTCGACATATGAACCTGTAAATCCACCAATAAACCCAAGGGCTTTACTTTCAACTCCCGCACGTTTTAAAACCCGGGAAACGTTAATGCCTTTCCCACCTGGATATTTTACATCCAATGACATTCGATTTAATTCACCTAATTGAAAATCTTGTACATGTACGACGTAATCGACAGATGGATTTAATGTGCACGTATAAATCATCATTTCACAACCTTCATTATTGTTTTTCTTATTGTGTCATTTTAGAAAATTTCAGTAGCTAAGAAATAACCTTAAAAGTGACGATGTTTGAAATCAATCTTATACCTTTAAAATTTGTTATATATAGGTATTGCCCTTTTTCGTTGAATGTTTTTGATTGTTTTTAAAGTATTTTTCTAGATATTAACTATCCTAATTTCACATATGTATTCATAAACATATGTCTTCAACGCCTAAATCTCGATAACAATATGATTCATCAAGTATCTGTTTTTTTTAAAATTCCCTATGTTTGCACAGTTTTTAGATCCTAAAAACAGCATCTCCCTTTTAAAGCTATCCATTAAATTTATTCTTCCAGAGAAATCACTTCAATTTCTTTAATTAAATTCTATCTAAAAGATTAACAAAAATCAATCACTTTCATTCAAAATCTTTCAAAAACATCCAAAACCTTTCAAAGTCCTATACTTTAAAAAGTTAAACTATTAATTCTTCAGTTTTTTACATTTAGTGACATTCTAGTTGTTTTGATTCAACATATCTTTTAAATTGGACATACAAAACTCATGTTCATTATTTAACATATCTAAAGTTGTGCCAACTCTCCAACATGCTTTTTACTGCTGCAGAATAATAAGGATTTCCATATCCTCCTGTCCTAACTTATAGAAATTAAGAATAGCGGAAAATAATAGGATCGCTGCCAACCCAAGATAATGTCAGTTGAACTTGAGTATGACTTGGTTCATAGAATCTCTCAATACCTATCTTTTATTGACTCACCCTTAACCATACTAAAGGAATATGAAATAAATATTACTGTACCAAAAAGTTCTGTTGATGTTTACAGAACAAATTCATATCAAGGCCGTGCTTGGCTGGTCGCGGTACAAGGGATTGTCGCTTCTCTCTATGATCAGAGAACATACAATTATTATTTAAAGCCATTCGCCTTTAATAGAGAAACGAATGGCTTTTTTCTTTGGTTTTTTAATAATTTTGAACAAAACTTGAAACTGAAAGAATGATAGTTTTTGAGATGAATTAAAAATATCCTTGTTTAAAGACCATAACTGAAGGTTTCATCTTGTAATCTACGAAAAATTTTAATAGCTGTATGCTTTTTCTTTTTCCAGTTTTTCCGATCA
>NZ_JAGGQW010000036.1:4063-18908 GCF_018613065.1 Bacillus sp. ISL-7
TTCAATCATCCTTTTCGTCCTCTCTATGAAGTAAGCTTAGTCACTTTCTATCATAGAAGAGGTTTATAGAATTGGAAATTAAGTGGCTCATTTTTTATGTGATCAAATCATATAAAAGTGGCTCAAATCTAACTTATCAAAAACAATTGACATCGATTTGTCTACCTCCGCCTTTATTGGAAGGTACCCATACACCTAAATAGCCATGAACTTGTGCATTTTTCACTCCATTAACTGGAACGGTTAATACTCCATTTTTATCGGTTTCTAATAGCTCAGCGTTAAATCCTGTAGCATCTTCGAATGTTTGGTTTGCATGATTTTTCCCCAAATCAACATTAATTGTGGTTTTTGTATTTGGGTTGTTACTAATAACAGTCGCTATACCTGTATTTCTATTTGTTCCGTACCGAACACTGGCGATTAAATCGTATCGTTCGTATGAAAAAATATCGCTCGTAAAAGGGGGAAGTTGGTAAAACAGCACCGAATATTTTGGATAGAAATTTCGAAGCAGAAAATCCAAATGAGAAGTGGGTAACCGATATTACGGAGTTTAAATTATTCGGGGAAAAGTTGTATCTTTCTCCGATGTTAGATTTATTTAACGGTGAAATTATCACCTATATGATTGATTCAAGACCAAGATATTCCCTTGTTAAAACGATGCTAGATCAAGCATTTGATCGACTTACAGATGATGACAAGTTACTTATCCACTCGGATCAAGGCTGGCATTACAGAATGCCCCAGTTCCAACATGCATTAAAAGAACATAACATCACACAGAGTATGTCTCGTAAAGGAAACTGTTACGATAACGCGGTAATAGAGAACTTCTTTAGTATCTTAAAATCGGAATTTTTATATACACAAGAGTTTGATAGTGTTGAACAATTTAAACAAGATTTAGCAATATATATCGATTATTACAATAACAAAAGAATTAAGACAAAATTAAAAGGTTTGAGTCCGGTGCAATACCGAACTCAAACCCAAATAGCTGCTTAATTAAATATCGTGTCTAACTTTTCGGGGTCACTGCATTTGATTCATGTTGAGTTCTCTCCTTAAATAATTCAATTTAAGAGTACAGGCTAACCGGATTTTTTCTTTCCAATGGAAATCCTTTCTTTATCCAAAACGAAATATGCAGCAAATAAAAAAGAAATTGGAATTTGGAAAATACTGTAGTTATGAGGAGAAACATTAAATGAACTTTTTAGGAGACCGTTTTCGTTACAGATTGCCCCTTAAGTGTAGGATATAAATATTATTTGTATATTGTAAAAAAGAACAGCGAAAATCCGCTGTTCTACTTAAACAAATTAAATGCCATTTTTGTGTTGGATTCAAATAAATCCGTAAATCCTTTTTGTGCAGTTTTAAATTGATTTAAAGCCTCATCACGAATCTTTTTTTGCTGTTCGATATGATTTTTATATGATTGTTGGAACTGCTCTTGTGACTGATTTAATAAATTTAAACTTTCTTTGTATGGAGTAGAGGTTAACTGTTGAACACGGTTATTTATTTCATCTAGTTGAGCATTCCACTTTTCGAAAGTTTGGCTTGCTTGTTCACCGGAAACTGGTTCAACATTTTCCTTTACATAATCGCGAACTTCTTCAATTAACTTTTTCTGTTGTTCCTGGATAAAGTCCATGCCGCCAGCAATTTTCTCTAATGAATCTTTTTGTGTTGTAAATGCTTGAAGCAAAAGATTTTCTATTTCTTCTTGAGAAGCAGTCACCTTGTCCAAACTGTTTGTCCAAATGTTTAATAGGGATTCACCAAAATTAGTAAAGAACTCATTGTTTAATTCCATTATAAAAAACCTCCTAATAAATTTATAACTATATATGTAAATTACACCTATGTGAGAAACTTGTCAAATAAATATTATTTAAAGATTGAAAATAAAAATAATTTAGTGAATCGAAGAAAACCTTTTTTGAAATGATGGATATAATTCAAAAATTGTCGATGAGATATAAACTAATACAATGGAAAAAAATGCTAAAATAAAGTCGATGCGGAAGATTTGCTAGGATAAACAGATTAGAAATTTGGAGGGATTCATTTTGCAGAGAAAATGGTTTAGTCTTTTTGCCATGGCGTTTCTTCTGGTGTTTAGTTTTGGTGTGGTTGTGCCCCCAGGTTCCGCATCCGCGGTATCCGGAGGATCTGGATCATTTGTTCCTGTTAGTACAAGTGGGGCAATCCTTAAAAGAGGTAGCCGGGGACTTTCTGTAACAGAGCTACAGAGAAAACTTACATCGCTTGGATACAACACAAAAGGAATTGATGGCATCTTTGGAGTAAACACAGAAAATGCCGTCCGGCAATTCCAAAAAGCTCGTCATCTACAAGTAGATGGAATTGTGGGCCCGGTTACAGCAAAAGCGCTGGGGACAAAAATTCCAAGCAGCAGCATTGTATTGAATGTTCCACTGCTTAATCAAATGGCTGCACCTCGTTTAAAAAATGGATGTGAGATGACCAGTTTAGCTATGGTTTTAAACTATCACGGTGTTAAAGTGACGAAAAATACATTAGCAAACCAGGTGAATAAAGTTCCTTGGATGTATAGTAATGGCTTACGGGGAAACCCAAATACAGGGTTTGTAGGTGATATGGCAAACGGACCGGGTTTAGCTGTATACAATGGCCCAGTTTTATCACTTGCAAAAAAATATGTAGGAACTAGAGCTGTTAACCTAACGAAGAAGCCTTTTTCTGAAGTATTAGGCTATGTCGGACAAGGGCTTCCAGTTTGGATTATAACTACAACCACTTTTGCACCGGTATCTAATTTCCAGTTGTGGAATACACCACAAGGACCGATTCGAATTACGTTTAGCGAGCATAGTGTTGTTATTACCGGTTATGACCAAAACTATATTTATATTAATAACCCTTATGGCTATAAAAATCAAAAAATAAACAAGACTAACTTTATTAAAGCTTGGGCACAGATGGGTAGTCAAGCGATAGTCATATTAAAATAGTCACATTAAGAAAATGCGGGAATTATTTTTGCCGCGTTCAATTATTTCAAAGCCCAATACCACCGGCTGCATTATCCTCAAACAGACTTGCTCTTTTACATATCGCTGCAATGAATCCGACCGCTTATGCCGGGTCTGCCTCATGATTTGTTGTTCCGTTTTTCCAGACCTGGCAGCCGTGGGATAAAATCCGGAGCGAAGGCTGTGAGCTCAAAAATGGTCAGGCTTCAAGCCAACCTTTTCACAACTGCCTTTTATAATTAGTCTCACCGATTGAGGAGTCAATCGGTCTTGAATGTTCCCATGACGATCGATTCCTTGGGGATGAACCGGAGTAAAATCTCAAAATTTCATGCGCCAAGGAAGCGGGTAATGCTTGTGGAAACGCAAGGCGTAGCAACCACGCCTGATAGGCAGCGTCCTCCACTACATAGCTTGATAGATTCATAGCTCTCCTCTTTTCTGCTTTAGTTTCCGTACGTCTCCTGAATGGCTGCCATACGGTCGTCAGCGCTGGATCCAGGGAAAACTGTTGCTAATGCGGAAAGTACCTCTTCCTTGTCCGAATATCCCGCAATTTGCAGTGTTTGGACCATCTTCAAAGGAGTATCTGTGGTATCGCTAAAATACAGCCGCACAAGTATCGCCATCTGCAATGGTTACGCTGCGTACGACGGATTGTCGTCCTTAATTTTCCAGGGCCGCTTCAGATGCGATTTTTCCTTGCTCCTGCAGAGCGAAGATGGATTGCTACGCTAAAAACGGGAAAAGCGCCCAAAGTTAGAACCATAAAATCATGCATGTTAATTTTTCCTTTGTAATATGTGCCCAACGCTTTACTCGCCTGGGCAGCAGAGATACCTGCTATACTGAGCGACCAGGCCATTTGTGCCGGAACACTAGTGGCACCTGTAAATTCATTTCCCAGCAAGGTTACTAGCAGCAACAGGTTGTTACGAATTTCCGGAAACAGACCGGCCAACACATTGTTTCTCCATACTCATGAATTGATTCGTAACCAAATATGTAGATAAAAGTAGGTTTCATTTTGTTTCTCTCTCAAATTACCAATTTTAAATGTTTGAATAGTCAGAAAATAGTTAGTATAATAGAAAAAAGATCAAGGAGTTGATTTCTTATGGAAAGGAATTTGCTTAATTCACCACAACCTGAAGTTAATGTCATGGATTCTCTATTTGCTGAAATGGTGTTAGACAAAGCTCTGCGTGATTTCCGAAAAGAGAAAATTCAAAAGAAAATCGACCTGTCCTTAAGAGATAAAAATAAAGCAGAATTCATACGATTAACAGAGGAATTAAAGAAAGTTTCTTAAAATGGTTTTATGTAAAAAGGTCTTATATAGAAGATCCTTTATACTGCTTGTTGAACTAAACGTATCCGTTAGCCACCCATGCATCGCACGCTACACCACAGAAAATGAAATTGGGTACCCTCAGACTATTCTTTTATAAAGATTGGCAAACCATGTCGTTACATTTTGGTGCCTTAGAGCTCATGTAGATGATAATTAAATATCATTTCTCGAATACATTCTAACCTTTTCATTTTTTTTTTAAATCAAAAACCTCCTACATTTTTTAATAATAGAAGGCTACAGACTAACTATATTCACACGGTCTTGTTAAACGGTCTCAACGGACTCGTCAAAAAAGTACAAATAAATCGTTGTGAAACTTATCCGACCAATATGTAAGAAACATTGAGTTGGCGGGACCGTCTGGGAATCGAGCTCAGCTAACCTGGCACTCAGGTCACAAGCGGTAACTGATGTTGTATATAGTATGTAGAATGAGAAGCGGATAAAAAACGGTCGTAATCGAAAAATTCGAATATATATTTTTCTTTGAATATTCATAGTTTTCGTATAAAATAACTTTTATGGCAAAAACTCTGACAAAACCCTTGCCAAATTTAGTTTGAAAGCCAGAGGAAAAAAGTTATGAATCCTGAAAAAAGTTTGGAGAAAAGTTGGAGTAATCAACTAATTATAGGTTTAACAGCATATTTAAAGAAAATGAGGGGCGAAGCTACAAAAGATGACAGAATTGATTATATTGATTCTCTTATTTCAGCTACAGGTGGACTCATTGCAATAATCATCATTGGTTTAGTAGCGGTTAATTTAGGATATCCCATGGCCTTGGGTCCTCTGGGTGCAAGTTGTCTGCTTGTATTTTGTGCTCATAAAGGCCAACTGTCTCAACCTCGCCACGTTTTTGGAGGACATTTATTTTCTACCACTATAGCACTTATCACTTGGAGTATATTAGGTAAGAGTCTATTCACTATTGGCCTAGTATTAGCTATCGTACTAATTTTAATGATCCTTACCAAAACGCTTCACCCTCCTGCAGCTGCTAGTGCTTTTGTTGCTGTTAACTCCCAAGCAGGATGGGGATTCCTTATTTCGGTTGTAATGGGTACTTTCCTATTAATTATTATATCAATCATCTATAATAACTTGTTTCAAACAAGACAATACCCACAGCGCTGGTTGTAAAACTAAGAAACAATAGAAGCTAACAAAACTAATCAAACGCCCTATATCGCTTATAAGGCGTTTTTATATGTTCATAAACCCAACCCTTATTCCCGTGTGAAAATACTTAAATTCAGGAATCTAAGGGGGGCATTCGACCCGATCCAGAGACAAATCCAGCTATTGTGCAGCGATATAAATTTGAAAGCCCGATTGAACAGCGTTTATATTACCCTGAGATTTCAGGGTATGCGGTTACTAGCAAGTGCCTTGTGGTAAATATCGGATTGATATTGCATTTGTAGGGCCGCGGATTGCTATTGAGTGCGACGGAAAGGATTTTCATTCTTCTCCAATACAGAAAGCTCATGATTATAAAAAGAACGCTTATTTAAGGAAGAACGGCTGACGGTGCTACGGTTTACTAGCCGGCTAATATGAATGCCGGGTTTCAAAAAACCTCATTTTAGCTTATCAGATTTCTGCCACCATCACCTGAACTATTCAAAAATTGAATCTATAATAATAGAAAAAGCCTTGATAACTTAACGTTACCAGGGCTTTGTTTGATGACCTGTGAGGGATACGACCCCTTCCCTGTCAAGGAAGTAAAACGAATCTGATTATAACAGTTTTGTTATGAAATGCCTGATTTAATAGGCTACAGTTTCCGTTTAATTAGGTTAAGGCAGATTAAATTGGTGGCAGGATGTTGGATTTTGCCACCACCATGCCACCAACTTACCACTCGAATGTTCATGCATTCGATATGTCCAGAGTGTATGTGCCAACACATGGGTATTGGTGAGTTACTTTGATAAATAATACTATATAAAAAAACAAGCCAGCTAATATTACACTGGCATGTCCATTATACTTGCTTTTCTTAATGTCTAATTTGAAAAATAACATTTGTGTCTACAGCAATATTTTGTTCTTTTTAATCAATAACTACCATAATTTACCTATGAAATACTAATCAAAAAGAGATGTACCAAAGCGAACAATCCAGGATGGATTTTCTACTAATTTGTCTTCTTCCTTTAACCCCGTAAGTATGGCAACCCATTTACCATCATTTTGACCAGTTTCTACCTTTTGTTTCTGAATCTTTCCTTTCTTTTGTACATATACATAGGTCGATTTTCCAAAGCCCATGATGCTCGTTTCAGGAACTGCTAACAACTGCTTTGACTGTACTACTACATCAAGCCTGGTATAGTAGCCAGGATATAGGCCCTTTTGTGAATCTAGACTTGCTTTAAAGGAATAGTATGGAATAGTTTCTTGTTGTGTATCTTTATCCTTATTTGCAGTTGTTTTATATGTAGGATAATCACTAACCTCCGCAATTTTCCCTTTCCATTTCTTATTTGCTACTACTTTAGAAGTTACTGTAATAGATTGACCTGATGTAATTTTTGCTTTTTCTACTTCTGTGAGCTTTCCTTCAATTTGAAACGGATCATTAGAAGCGATTTGCATGATTGCTAGTTGCTGATTTTCTTTTGCTCGAAAACCTTGACCTACATTTTGGTTCAGGTTTGATATTACACCTGCAGTGTTGCTGATGACAGTTAATGTTTCGAGCTCAGCTTTTAGCTTTTCAGCCTGCAACGTATTTTTTTCTACTTTTAGTTCTGCTGTACGGAGCTCAGCTTTTGCTTTATTTAGTTCAGCTTGTAGTGACTGGATCGTGATAGCTTTAGTAGCTATGTAAGCTGAATCAACTGCATCAGTTGTATCAGTTGTATCAGTTGTATTGGTTGTATCAGTTGTATTGGTTGTATCAGTTGTATTGGTTGTATCAGTTGTAGTGGTTGACACAGCTTCTCGTATATCCTGCTCTAATGAAGTGATTTGCTCTTTCATCTGAGTAACACTTGTTTCTGCTAGCTTTTTATTTACTTCTGCTTGTCCAAGCTCAGCCGCGACTGTTGAGCCTTCATAAGAAAAGAGCTTTTGTCCTTTTGTAACTGCTTCCCCTTCTTTTACAAAAATCTCCTGTATAGATCCTTTTGCTGCATTTAAATAAATCGTTTCAGCATGACTTTGTACAACACGACCTGACACTGTTTTTGTTTTAGTAAAATTTTTTTCTGTTGGATTTATTAGCACCAACGGCTTAGATTTACTTTTTTTAACTTCTATTACAGCTATGCTTAACATCACAGAAATGAATAAAAGAACAAGGATCCCAAGTAAAATCCATTTCTTCTGACGCGAGGTACGTACTTGTTCATTTTCTATACCAATTCTTTTTGCTGTTTCCATAACCCTACCCCTTACTTAATAGATATATATAGCGAATATTGCAAAAAAGTGTTGAATCGAACTATTAATATCTATTGTCCATTTTTAATAAGAAAGTTACAAGGAGTAATTTTTAAAAAATTAAATATGTTATTCAGGTTTGAAGTGGGATAAGCTCATATATTTCTTCTACTACACTCCACGTGTCCAGAGTTAAGAAATGAACCTGATTCCTTTTGAAGGGCTGGCTTGTTTCCGCTTGTTTCCGCTTGGTTCGTCAAAAACCGTACTCTATTGAACCAGCGTTCGTTAGAGGCTTGATAAGGGATTTTAACCAGGAAGTTAGACGGACAAATACTCCTTGTGCGATAATTTTGTTGGCTACTTATCATCAATTCCCCTCCCAAATGACTGTTTTTTTTGAATTTTTTCGGAAATTTACTACTTTTAAATTTTACTTTAGGTTTTTGTTATAGTAAATTGGGGGAATTTGATGCTAAACGAATAAAAAATGAGGGAATTTATCGCTTAAATATGTATAAAAATTCAACTTTTTGTCGATATACTTATGTTTTTAAGCAAAAAGAACTTGGGGAAATCTAGATAATCTAAATAATGTTTTGGGGAATTAGTAATATTAAATTGATTATGACGGTACTACAATTACATAGATTTCAGAAAAAATTAAATAACCTTAGCACGAATACAGGGCTAAGGCTGCTTAATAAATAACTTTTTCATTACTTTCTACTTGAAAGAAGTAAGTCTATGGGTTAATTGCCTTTCTTTAAAATAAGTTGCGACACGCACTCAACATGTGTGGAGTGTATGTGGCAACACATGGGTTGCTGGGATTTTACAAAAAACTAACGAAACAAGCATTGACTGCTTTATTGGACTGAGTCTTCTTGAAAAAATCAATACAACTAATTCTCACATTTATACAATTTTTTTGACAACGCTAGGTATGAATCATATTCGTAAAGCAAGCAATCATAATGTAATTTTTTATATACTTACAAAACTCCTAAGAAATAAATTCTGATAACAGTTTTTTCATCTCAGTACCATGCTGAATGATCTCAGTTACATTCCAATCATCATTCTGTTTAGCGAGTTTTTCCATTAGCTCAAATTTCAAACTCTGACTCGTTGAGCTAACCCTAAGAAACATGAAGAAGTTGCTTTTCGATTAGACTGTGGGATTCAAGTGATTTACTCGAAGCATTGTTCAAAAACTATTAACGCCTACCAAATTCAAATGATGTTACTTTTAAAAGTTGAAAATTTATTATTAAAATGTTAGAAAGAAATACACCTCCTAAAGAGATTGTCACAAAATCAATTTACAGTACTATTTGAGGGTAAAAAATAGGGCGGCCGTAGCAGCCACTCTTAACTAACGGTCTCTCAAACTTTCCTGCTGCTGAACAATAAAAACTATTGTTAACTACATTTTTTATCCGTTGAACTAGCATTCCTCATAGTACTTGGAGTATATTAACAAAATATAATAGGTTGTTTTTGGTGTTAATGACGAAAAGGAGTGTATAATTCGGATGTTAAAAATTGAAGTACCAAGAATTGAAAAGATTATGATTAGCGAGGATGACAAGTATGGAAAGTTTGTAGTTGAACCACTTATTCGAGGATTTGGAACGACACTTGGTAACTCATTACGTCGCATCCTTTTATCTTCACTCCCCGGTGCCGCTGTCACTTCCATACAAATAGATGGGGTACACAATGAATTTTCATCTATTGAAGGGATAGAAGAAGATGTAGCAACCATCATTTTGAACATAAAAAAATTATCTATGAATATTTTCTCTGACGATGAGAAAGAATTGATGATTGATGTACATAGAACTGGTACAATAACAGCTGCTGATATTTCTCATGATAGTGATGTAGAGATCTTAATTCCCGACTTACATCTTGCTACACTTCGAGAAAATGTACATTTTAGAATGCGCCTAACTGCAAAACTCGGACGTGGTTATGTTCCTGCAGAGCAAAACAAACGTGATGACCTTCAAGTAGGAGCCATACCAATAGATTCAATCTATACACCGATTTCACGCGCCAGTTATTTAGTTGAGAACACTCGTGTCGGTCAATTGGATAGTTTTGAAAGGTTATATTTTGAACTTTGGACAGATGGGAGTATAGGGCCCAGCGAAGCCATTTCTGAAAGTGCAAAAGTGTTTAAGGAACATCTCTCTATTTTAGTAGGACTTAATCCTGAATTACAAGATAGCCCTATTATGTTGGAAAAAGAAGAAGTTTCAAACGAAAAAGAAATTCTTAACCTGACTATTGAGGATTTAGACCTTTCTGTTCGTTCTTTTAACAGTTTAAAACGCAATGGGATTAATACTATTCATGACTTAGCTAATAAGTCCGAAGAAGATATAAGAAAATTACGCAACTTAGGACAAAAATCTTTAAAAGAGATCATAGATAAATTAGAAAGTTTGGGTATAATCGTACGCAAAGATGATTAAAATCCATTATTAAAATAATATATAGAAATTAAATTGATGTTTAAGTAGATTGATTTCAGATCTGTCTGAAACACCTGTATGAATATTGTAAAAAAACGAAGACAATTAATTCAACATTTTAGACATTAACCCAAGAAACGTTCACACATTCGACATAATATAGAACAAAAAATTTGTACTTCAACCAGTTATTTTAAAAAAGGCAATTAGATAAAAGGTTTGGTGTAATTTAGTCATATTTCCCCTTTTTACCAGTAATTAAAGAAGCAAAATAAAAAGGCGTTAATTCCTTGACCCCCAGGGAAAATTACTACATGCTTTGGACTCCCAAAAACGGGGGTCCATTGTATTTTAGTAAGTAAATTACTCAGCCTCTTATCATTAAATAACCTCTGAAGAGATTGTCACTATAAACAACCCTTCCAAACATGTACTCACCTCGTAATATATTACTCTACGACAGCAACTCCGATAACATCTACGATTGCAATCCGCTCATACTCGATAGGCTTTACTTCAACACAATTTATAACTATGATTTAGTTAACTTAAATAAAGATATATCATACATTTTGACGAATACAACATAAAATAATATAACTTATGTGTTGTCATATATGTTTTTTATATTATTAAAATATTTAAGAGATTAACAAATCCCATCCTATCGACTGTTTCCGGAATATACTGATTTGCAATGATTTCTCCAATTAGCTGATTGTTTTGTTGAGTTATGTTGATGGTGTCTCTTTTGTCAGCGGTAAAAGCGGAAATACTAACTCAGCGAATTGATATGTTTCCTCTAAATGAGGATATCCAGATAGCACAAATGTATCGATACCAAGGCCGAATATTCCTTCATCTTCTCTGCCACTTGTGTAGGATTGCAAACAAGTGCTGCTTTAGCTCTCCCACGAACGAGACTAACCACTTCCCAAAGGTTCGGCTGATTTCTTCTTGCGTCTCTCTTTCTCCTTTAGGACGTCCTCCATAACTGTGTTAACGTTGTCTCATTTTTCCTACGCCATGGACACAATTCTCTCTTTTTGTTACTAGGTGTAGGCACCGGTATTACTATCTATCATTGTACAACCCTATTGATTTCTTTTAGGAACTCACATAGCTGAAAAGATATTTAGGCTATAATGCACCAGCCATGGCCCAACCGTACAAGTGGAGTGCAAATTGTTCCACCATACTCATGATTTGATTCGTAACCAAAATATGTAGATAAGGTATGTATCATTTTATTGCTCTCTCAAATTACCAATTTTAAATGTTTGAATAGTCCGAAAATAATTAGTATAATAGAAAAAAGGTCAAGGAGTTGATTTCTTATGGAAAAGAATTTGCTTAATTCACCACAACCTGAAGTAAATGTCATGGATTCTCTAATTGCTGAAATGGTGTTAGACAAATCCCTACGTGATTTCCGAAAAGAGAAAATTCAAAAGAAAATCGACCTGTCCTTACGAGACAAAAATAAAGCAGAATTCCTACGATTAACAGAGGAATTAAAGAAAGTTTCTTAAAATTGTTTTATGTAATCGCTCTTAAAAGGATCTTCCAGTGGAAGATCCTTTTATACTGCTTGTTGATCTATACCAGCACCCGTTTGTTAGACTCGGAGTCACCTTTGTTTATCTTTTTAATAGAAATCTTCTTGCAACTAGTTTTGTTGTTCCTCCCATAGCCCCGATCATTCCTCTTCCAGAACCCGATGAATACCACATGTTCCTAAGTACAGACGGACTCTTAATGAGGAGAATACAGCAACCCATTAGTAAAAGAAAATTAAGAAACGTAATATTTTCATTGATTAAAATACTTAGTGCGACTACGAATAAAAAAATTTTCGCGATAATAGGAACAATCTGACTTAGTAATTCACGCCACCAGACACCCAAGTATTCATTATCATCAGCAATTACCGATACACAAGCTAAGGGAGATAGTAAATATAGGAACATGATATCTGCATGGAATACTGCAACTGAAAATAAGAATGCTATAAATGCTACAGCAAATACGGCTAGTAAGATAAGGAGTGCAGCACCCTGAAAATGGAGCGTGTCAAAGTTATTTGGATCAAACATATCATTGATTTTTTCGTTGCTAACCTTACTTCCTTCTCCAATCATCCAGTTCCCCATGTTATAGGCGACTTGTTCTAACAAGATCTTTTGGATAAAAGGCATTGCCGGTAACAGTAAGGCGCTTTTTAAAGTATTTACTATTACAGGTCCGTATGAAATGGCATCTCCTGCAGCGTTCCTTGACATGACTTCGATGATTTTATATAGAATGATTGTCACAGCTATTGTTGAAGTTAGTCCAAGCAAGAAATTATTGACTGTGGATTGTCAACACTAAACTAGACAATTTTCTTAAGGTGCGTAAGTTTGTATTCCACAGGACTTAAATAATCTAAAGTACCATGAATGCGTAGGTGGTTGAACCAGTGCACATAGTCTGTAAACTCACTGTGTAACTCTTCTAAGCTAGCAAAATGACGTTTCTTTACGAACTCTGTTTTGATGATTTTGAATGTTGCTTCTGCTACTGCGTTATCATATGGACAGCCTTTCAAACTTAGAGATCGCTTGATTTTAAACGTTTCTAGTGCCTCATCAATGACCTGGTTCTTAAACTCTCTTCCTCTGTCAGTATGGAACATTTGAATTGTATGCAAATTACCTTTAATTGACGATAGAGCACGATAAACTAGTAGCGCATCTTTGTTCTCACCTGTGCTAAATCCAACTATCTCTCGATTATAGAGATCAACAAATACACATATGTACTGCCATTTTTTATGGACTCTTACATAGGTTAGGTCACTGACCAGGACGGTCAACTCTTCCTCTTGTGTAAATTCACGATTTAATTCATTCACTTGATCACTTTCATTTGGTTTATCCTTATGTGGTTTGAATTGAGCCACAGGATAAGCTGAAACAAGTCCTTGTTCGTTCATAATTCTACCAATACGACGACGAGAAACCAATTTCCCTCGTTTCTTTAGCTCATGCTTTATCTTTCTCGTACCATAATTTTGGCGGCTTTGATGGAAAATTTCAATGATGTCTGAAGTTATATCATCTTCATTCTTTCGTTCTTTTGCTTCATAATAATACGTACTTCTAGGGAGTTGTAGGACCTTGCACATTGCTGATATCGAGTATTTGTGCTGGTTGTTCTTAATCACATTTACTTTCGTCCTAGTATCAGCGCGGCTTGCTTTAAAATATCATTCTCCATTTCTAATTGCTTATTACGTTTTCTAAGTTCCTGCAGCTCTTTCTGGTCGGGGCTAAGGTTCTCCTTTTCTTTGAAGGATCCAGAGGTCTTACTTTGATTAATCCACTTATCAAGTGAAGAAGGAGTTAACTCATATTCTCGAATTATGTCTTTGCGAGGCTTTCCATTTTCATATAGTTGCACAATCTGTTGCTTAAATTCTTCGGTAAATGATCGACGTACTTTTTTTGTCATGTAGATTCTCCTCATAACTGATTAGTATAGTTAATTCTACTTGACCTTAAAATTTCTGTCTAACTAAGTGTAGCCGATCAATAACAACAAAATCAGACCATCCTTCTTCAGGAAAAAAACGATGGTAATCAATGACGAAATATACATCTCCTGTAATGTTTTGTCTGTTTTCCAATGATTCTAAATCAACCTCAATCGAAATATGTTGTACCATTAAAATCATTCCTCGTATTTTTATATACTTAATAATTCTCTGTTTGTTATTATTCCCCTTCTTAAGCTAACCTGCTTCGTTAGCACAAATAGAAAAGCCGTCAAAATGACAGCTCCGATCTTCAACTCTTGCACCCGTTAGTTGAAGAACCATTATTTTTTACTATAATCCTAAAACCTTAACAATTATAATGAGGAAAAATAAAATGATATTTAGCCAAACGAAAAATTTAATGATAACTTCAGCCCATAACTTCCTTCGTAGTCCAAAATAAAGAATAGCACAAAAAAATAGGAGGCTATAAACTTCCCTTTTAATTCCCAAATCATCGAAATCAATGAATGTATTTATTAAAACAGAGATAACAAATAAAAAAATGTATGTCTTAAACTTTTTTTCTTTTCTCTCGGACTCATCTTTAAATTCATACATTTTTCTTACCTCAACTTTTCTTCCTTTTCCTTAAGTTTAACAAATATGGTTCTTAAACTAAACTGTCCTTTAGCACAATAAGAAAAGCCGCCTAAATGGCAGCTTGATCTTCAATTCTTTAGTTGAACAAATCTGAAGGGTCAAAAACTAAACCAAGTGGTTCTTTTACTTGTTATATTTCTTCATTTCCTCAGTTAAAAGGTTCAACTTTTCTTCAATCATGTTCAGTTGATTGTGTTTCTTGTTTGAACGGAAAAAGGAAACGACTATGATAATGGCTAATGCTAAAAAAACCAAATATATTAGCTGAAATATAATGTCTCCTACATTTATTGATGGACTACTCATTAATTTTGATTCCTCCAAAATATAATATGCTTATTACATTTTATCCCATTGTTGTTAAACTAACCTGCTCCGTTAGTTGAAGAAG
>NZ_JAGGQW010000036.1:19014-20355 GCF_018613065.1 Bacillus sp. ISL-7
AAAGCACCCGTTACTTTAAGTAGAATATTTCACAATCATAGTAAGTTCCACAGAAAAAGACATAAATCCTTCCTGCTGAATCAATGCCTTCACTTTTTTAAATTAACTTTACTATTACTTTTTTTAGTTAACATATAGCTTTGTTTTATCATTTCGAAATGTCTTCCTTTGGAACAGTACCGTCAAGAATTATCGAATTCCAATGGTCCTTATTAAGATGAAATGCCGGAACTACCGAATTGTAAATCTGACGCCAATAATCCAAAAAACCGAGTTCACATTTCACATTAATCCAAATATGGCCATCTTTTTCAAATATCCACGCAAACACTTTCTTGTTATCTATATGTCGCATTAACGTCCAATTCTTATCGCGAAATGGATAATCTTCATATGTATTTCCCATCCCTAAACAGTAACCGATAGCTTCCTCTCTATTTTTCATTGTTAACCTCTTCTCTAAAATAATAACTTTCTAATTTTTTAATTGCATCCTAAATTTTAAGCCTTGGACCCTTTATTGCACTAACCTGCCCCGATAGTTGCATAAAATCGAGTAGGAGGTGGCGCCTAGCCTCCTCCTACTCGATTATTTTAATTAGTTTGGACTTGCTATCGTTCATTCAGATTACCACGTGTTCTTTTGCCGATAATTGTGATTATGTTAAGAGATAATGGTAAAAAAAGGTCATTATTCCTTTAAACTGTACCCGTTGTAAAGGACATTTTTAAAAAGGTTATGCTACATTTAGAAGATGATTTCTGTATTCAACAGGAGTCATCTTCTTTAAATTCCATTGATATCTAAAATTGTTATAGTAGGTCATATAACTCCTTATTTCTCTTTTAAGTTCCTCTAAGGAATTACATGGTTTTATATATGCTTCATCCTTAAAATGACCAAAAAAAGACTCTTGTGGAGCGTTATCCCAACAATTTCCTCTTCTTGACATAGATTGTCCTAGCCCTAATTTTTTTACACGCTTCTGAAAAGTAGGACTAGTATAGTGTACTCCTTGATCTGAGTGAATAAAGGCTCCTTCCGCAAACTTTACTTTTCTATTATTCTTTAACTTTGCCAATGTATCCGTTGCTAAATCCAATGTAAGTCGATCTGACAGATTATAGGCCAATATTTCATTCGTGGAACTATCCTTAATAGTGGACAAATAAGCTTTTTGTCCCTTCCCGTAATATAAATAAGTAATATCAGTGAGTAATACTTTACCTGGGATTTCTTGTTTGAATTCTCGGTTTAGTAAATTCGGTAGTACGGAGTGTTCTTGGGTAGCTTTCAACATCTTCTTATATGGATTAGCTCTTCTAACTGGGCATACAATC
>NZ_JAGGQW010000037.1 GCF_018613065.1 Bacillus sp. ISL-7
TTAATTCTACTTGACGGTTACATATAAAAATCATAATGATGTACATGCATGCCATTACCTACGGGAATAGCTGGACCGGAATATGCCTTATAATAATGGGTATGGCCATTTTCGAAAACAACATATCCCTCTGTATAATGAATATGGTTTTGATCCTGAGTCTGGATTGGCGGCGAAGTAACATCTAAACACTGATGGACATGACCTGCATCCACAGAAGTATAATCAACCGAACCATGATTATGGTTCGGCACAAACCCCTGAACAAAATCATCTTTACTTACCTTACTCACGTCCTCACCTCAGTTCATTTTTTGGTCTAATTTCGTTGTTTTATAGATTTTGTACACGATAGACAAATAGTTGCTCGGTTCCGATTCAGATCTTGCTGCGAATGATTCTGGAGCAATTAACATCTGATTAAACTGGTCGATATTTACTTGACCAGGAAGTTGAGGCTGATTTTTTTGATAAACCTCCTTTGCTGCTTTAGTACTAATGATATTTACTTAATAGTAGGAATATGTTTTGGACAGCCAAAAACAAGGTTTTATTTTTTAGACTTCAGCGGATTTATGGAAAAACAGGTACAAACCTAAAGCCTGTCTTAGTTGTTATACATATACATACAGTACAAAAACACAAGAGAGATAGATGGTAGGGGGGGACATGTGCGGATTGCATAAGGAGGAGGTAAGGTCGTCTCATGATTACATCATGAAATACTAGCTTCCGAAAGGAGAAATATTATTCAATGGTTTGGTTAACTATAGTATCTTTTTTGCTTACCCTAGGATTTATTCTTTGGAGACCTAAGGGGTATTAATGAAGCGATACCTGCTACGATTGGTGCGATTGTTGTCCTACTAAGCGGTAGTGTTACATTATCTGACCTCGGTATAATTGCGGAAACGATAAGCGGTGCTGCAATTACTATTATGGCAACGATTGTAATGGCCATCGTCTTAGAGAGTTTTGGATTCTTTAACTGGGTAGCAGAAAAGCTTGCAGAAAAAGCAAATGGGTCAGGCATCAGATTATTCTGGTATGTCAATCTCTTATGTTTTCTCATGACACTCTTTTTTAATAACGATGGGAGTATTTTAATCACCACTCCGATTTTAGTCATGTTATTAAACAATATGGGCTTGAAAAACCATCAAAAAATCCCGTATTTACTTTCTGGTGCTTTAATTGCAACAGCATCGAGTGCTCCAATTGGTGTAAGTAATATTGTCAATCTTATCGCTTTAAAAATCGTCCATATGAGTTTGTATTTGCATACGGCGATGATGTTTGTTCCTGCCACGCTTGGTTTATTACTGCTGACATGGCTGTTGTTCCTTCGCTTCAAAAAAGTCTTACCGAAAACTGTCCCTACTAAGGTAACAGGTTTGTCCCTACCTTCTTACCACCCACTGAAGCCCAGTTCCATGAAACATGGTTCTGAGAAGGAACGTTCAAGGTTTATGCGCAACGTCCTACTATTTGTATTTGCTGTCCGTGTTAGCCTCTTTGTCGCTTCATTTTTGTCCATTCCAGTCTCGCTAATGGCTGTTTTTGGTTCGCTTGTCCTTTTAGGATGGAGATGGGCTTATTTAAAGATACCTCCAACCGATATGCTGAAAAAAACGCCGTGGTATATAATTGTTTTCGCTTTTAGTATGTATGTGATCATTTATGGTCTAAATAACATCGGTCTAACAGACTGGTTGATCCAATTTATGCGTCCAATGGTTTCTGGGAGCCTTCTCCATGCAAGTGTGTTAATGGGCGTCCTGCTCTCGGTACTTTCAAACATATTTAATAATCACCCTGCTTTAATGGTTGGAACACTCACGTTAACGAATATGAACCTAGATTTATTATCCTTAAAGATCGCCTATCTTGCCAACGTTATTGGCAGTGACATGGGATCATTACTACTTCCAATGGGAACGCTGGCTACGCTAATGTGGATGCATATCGTAAGGAAAGGAAAAGTAATGATCAGTTGGTGGCAATATATCAAAGTCACTATAGTTGTTATCCCGCCAGCAACATTGTTTACCCTAGTTGTTCTTTATTATTGGGTTTCATGGCTTTTTGGTGGAACACTTCAAGGATAATACAATTGAAAAAAGGAGAAATAAAATGAATATAGAACTATTAGATTTAAGAGATAAATATATTGAGGTTGAAATTTCCGGGGGAAGTTTTCACAGGGGAATTCTTATAGATGCCGGGTTAGATATAGTCGTAATATACGATGGCAGGAATAATATATTCCTATATATCCCATTTGTCCACATTCAACAATTGAAAGAAATATTAATTCAGGAAGAAACTTTTTACGATCCTCCTTCAGAAAAACCAATTACTTCCGATTCAATCTCCTATCGTAAAATATTAACTAGTGCGAAAGGTATGTTCGTTGAGGTTTATGTAACAGGAAATAAATCCATTCATGGCTATTTAACCAGCATTATGAATGATTATTTTGTCTTCCACTCTCCTGCTTACAAAACAATGTATATTTCAATGAACCATGTAAAATGGCTAATCCCGTATCCACCAAATACAACGCCTTATTCATTAGAAAATCAAAATCTACCTCTAAAACCCGTATATCCTACATTGGCAAGATCTTTTGAAGAGCAGTTAAAAAAATTGGAAAATCAATTAATTATCATTGATGGTGGATACAATGAGGAAAAAATCGGCTTACTCCAAAAGATTCAAAATAACAAAATGATACTGATAACAGCTAAAGGGGAAAAGCTTTTTCGGAACTTGGAGCATATCAAAACCAGTCAATTACCGTAATTCCAATGGTAAAACTCTTTAACCAAATTAAAAGAAAGGTGCTTTTCACATGAGCAAAAGAAAACAAAAAGAATAATCCACCCTGTTTTGGCCGACGAGGTTGGATTACTCATTCACTGCTTGAGTTGTTTTTTAGACCGTGTCCATCGGCCACGGTCTTCTTTTTGGTTTACCACCTATTAATAGCATATGGTTTTTTGATTATTTTTGTTCAAAGGAGAAAAAATTTTCATTTAACACATTAAACCCACTGTTAAATAAGATTCTCAATACTTTACAAAAGATTAACATGAAATCCATTATCTCTTCGTATTAACAGCATAAAATGTAACTATAGCAATACCTATTCAATAGCTCTTCTTATAAGTACATTTTCTGACTAGGAGGAAGTTGCATGTATAGTTTTCTAAATTTTCTGTTCTTAATGTATATCTCAGTTGCCTTTATAAGAATTTTTTATTACTCTTTCTTCAAAACAAAATCGAATAAACATTGATTGCTACACCCAATTATTATCCATCTACTTATCCACAAAGTTATCTAAACATTTCATGTCTTTCCCCTAAAATTACGCACCTGTGCCAATGCAGACTCTCTACATTTCCAACTGACTAATAAACACATAAAATAAGGAAACCCTTGTGGGTCTCCCATAATGAAAAAAACTAGGTTTGTTCTAATCTAAACTAATTGGAACATATCCTCAAATACTTCGTTCCAATTTTTTGTTTTAGCAAGTGTCTTACGTCTAAGGATATAGTTTTCGTGATTTTTGATGCTTTCTAAATGTTCACATGCACTGATAAATTGGCTAGAATCATTTGTATCTAAAAGAGCATATACAGACTGCTCAGCATATTTTTGAGTAGATGGCAAATGCATGCCAATTACAGACTTCCCCGCTGCTAAAAATTCAAATAACTTTAATGGAAAGACCGCTTGGTTATACTGAGATGACTTGTAGGGCATAATTCCAATATCAATTAAGTTCATATATTTTGGAACCTCGGAAGGAGCGACACTTCCAGTCCATAAAACATTCTTCTCAGTTAATAGATTTTTAAATTTAGGATGATCATTGGTACCATCTGGACCCACAAAAAGAAAAAGCCACTCACGCTTTTTTTGTGCTACTTCCTGGATCAAATCAAAATCCAGCTTAGGTTTAATTCCCCCGATAAAGCCTAAAACCGTTCCGTCAAAATGATCAGGTAGAATATGATCCATTTGTGTAGGATAGTTTGCAAACCTATCAAATTCCACCCCATTTTCAAAGGTAAACACCTTTTCTTCAGCACCTAACTTTTCTATGATTCTTGTACGTAAATATTCAGAGGTACAAAAAATCACATCTGCCCTTTTAATAATCCGCTCTTCTGCCCTTGATATGATATTTTTTCTAAAATTGGCTAGGATAGAGTTTTTCCCATTGATAGGAGAGGTCCATAAATCACTGCAATCATAAACCACTTTATTCCAAGAAAAGAGGTTAGAAAGTGTTGGGAATCCTGGAAATGTATACCATAAATTAACAGTATACCTTTCCTTAGCTTTTTTTAAATATGTTAGTAATGGCTGCAATTTAATTTTATGAAATGCATCGATATAGCGGCCAAACCGAAACACTTTTTGTGGAAACATATCTTGGATGGTCCATTGAAATATTCCATTTGACAATCTTTTATTGTGCTTTTCTTTTTGGTTTGGTGTTGGACATAACCAGATTACTTCCTTTGTTTCAGGATGATTTTGCAAATATTCTGCAAGCCGATGTCTACGATACCGAAGTTGATCTTGATCCCACTCACCTGTTGCCACAATGATATGTATGCTCTTCATTTGTCCCATCCCCCTCTAGATTCTTTTAACAACCGCATGCAAGGCATAATGAGAAAAACACCAAAATGCTTTTATAAGGTTTAGCTTTTCTACCTTGCGATACACAAACCAATTCATTTTTGCAGCTTTCCACTTGTTTCTCGAAATGGAAGGATTTCCTATCCGGTACTCGGCCAAATTTTCATTTAACCCGTAAGCAATTATGCCCTTTTTTAAAATGGCCAGCCAAGTGGCTAAATCCTGTCGTGTTCGTATGTTAGGCATTTTAATTTGACCGACAATGCTTCGATCGATCATTACTGTCAAACATCCTATTATAGTATTCTTTAACATATCATTGTACGAAACCTGCTTGGGAGCTCCTATCCGTTTGTTCAATTGTACTCCTTCATTTGATACAAATTCGTAGCCTGTAAACGTAAAAGCATAATCGTTTGTTCGCATAAAATTAAGCTGTTTTTCCAATTTTTCTGGTTTCCAGCAATCATCACTATCAAGAAATGCCACAAATCTGCCCTTTGCATGCTGCAAAGCAATGTTTCTTGCAACAGCAGCCCCGCCATTCTGATTTAAATAAATAACATGTATTCTTTCATCTATTTTTTCATAGAATTTTAATTTATTTGGTGTATCGTCAGTAGAACAATCATCTACAATAACCATTTCCCAGTTTTGATAGGTTTGCTTTCTTACAGAAGTGATTGTATGTTCGATAAACAAACTGGCATTGTATGAAGGTGTTATAATTGAGATCAGTGGCTGCTGTGGACTCATAAAAATACCTCCTATTAAAATGACTGTTCCCGGAAAATGACGGGGAAAACGATCCATAAAAAACTTAATGTTACGCCCAATAAAATCCCTAATACTGCTCTTTCCTTTGAGTTGAAGGCTCTATTTTCAGTATTTATTGCATTAATATCAGCAGGTTTTAATAATGCAGCATGTTTTATGTCATATTGAGCCGTCTTAAGTTCATATAAGAAACGTTGCTGGTCTACTTTTGCCTCAGGTCCTACTTTTTCATTCGTTATTCCATCAATAGATTCTTGAATGATTTTCTGTTTTTCTTGGAACATATCTTGATCGATGGCCAAAAAGGCACTTGTAATCTCGTTAAGAACCTGGGCTGTGCTTTCCTCTGATTCATCTGAATACGAAAGATTAATCATGTTATACAGACCTATGGTTACATGTAAATTCGTCCTAATTTCCTCAGACTTTTCTTCCCATAGAGATTTCAGATGTTTTTCATAAAAAGGAGCGTTTGTTAATAAACTGATGACACGTTTAGGATCATTTAACTCTGGATTATTATAGTTTCCTAAGGTTAACGATGCTTCTAATGTATAATTTGATTTCTCATGTCCTACGGGAAGAAGCCATCCGATTACGCCCAGCAAAATCGTAGTTGCTAATAATATTAGGAAGTATTTGTTCATTCTTTCTTTTAAAGCTTGAATCATATGTCCCATGTAAACCTTGCTCCTTAGTAGGAATTTTCTTCATGATGTTGATTTTTCTTGTCCTTAAGCACAGAAACCGTAGAAATCACTAAACCTAGAAATACCCAATGAAAAAATAGATTACTAACTGAGCTCGGACTGATACTTGAAACAGCGAATCCAATAAGCCCCATCATACATGCTTCAAGTAACCCCTTTTGGTTCCTGTTGCTTCCAACTTTATAAAATTTGTAGAGTCCTATGAAAAGATAGGCATACATAGTTATATAACCTAGCAAAATAAAAATTCCAAAGTTACCCATTATTTCAGCAAACCAATTATGCACCTCTACAACATGATTTGTTGCATAGATTGACTCGTTTTTTAAATAGAATGGGATATTGCCAGCCCCAACCCCAAATCCGAAGGTATCTAATGAGAAGTGAAGGGTATTCCTCAGTAAATTTAATCTCGCTACATTAGATGAAAGCATTTCATTACTAGTACTAAAAGTCGAAGCTCTAAACAAGTCGTCTAACTTGGCGAAAAATACGATCGCACCCAATAGAAACACTGCTGAACCAATAATAGCTGCTATTCTCTTTAGATATCTCGGAAGAAGGATAAACAGATAAACGATTAAGCCAATCATGACTCCAAGCAAGCTAGCCCGTGAATCCGTCAAATAAATGAGATATACACAAATAATTGCAAAAAGTAAGCTGGTTGTTTTCAAAAATACATGTTTACTATTTTTTGTAAAAGATAGATAAAAAAAGAATGATATTGTTAGAAATGTGGCAAAATCATTTTGATTAAAGAAAACAGATGTTGGATATGACAGCTTATACTCTGGGGCACCATACAATGTCGACGTAGGCAGCTGGATATGTGCTAAATGATTGATTAATCCAATCACCATTAAAATGACTGTCATAAACATCCAAATTCCATAAAACAGGTACAAGTTGATCATTTTCCTGAATGTAAAGACGGCCAAAAAGATAAACGATATTCCCATACCCAAAAGAATTAACGACTTAATTCCCTCTATAACCGATTTTGCCCAAAGCAGTGAAACCGCGCCATAAGCCATCCAAAACAGTAGAAAAAGCAGAACACCTTTTACATTTACTTGATTCCAAATTTGAGGAAGATTCCTTTCTTTCATAACATGAACCAAAAAGAGAGTAACTGCTGCAATCAGTACCAACCGATACAAAAATAAACTAAAAAATCCAACATGAATGTTTAAAACAGATTGATTCAAAAATGTTGTCATGACTAGTAAGTACATAACACTAGGAAATTGAGGTTTACTAATAACGTTGATTTTTATTAAAAAAGTTAAGACGAGAATCGCCCATAACCCAAGAAAAACCATCATTTCAATCTGCATTTCAACAAGTGAATAGGCGATGGCAAATCCTACTAAGAGAAAAGCTGACACACCTGTTGCTTGTTTAACTAGGGGATTACTTTGCATCAAACTTCCTTCTCCTTTTTCAAACTAACCATTTAAGATAGCAATTGTTTATCCTTTGAGAACTGGAGTGTCTCCTGTAACCCTACGTATAGGTTGATAGACGGCTCCCAATTTAGTAATGTTTTTGTTTCTTCATTGGAAAGAATACTATGCCGAATATCGCCTGGGCGGTCTTGTTTATAGATTGGTTGCAGATTCGAACCAGCAGTTTTTTTCATCGTTTCAAACAGTTTATTGATGGAAATGCGTGATCCAGATGCCACATGAACACAAATATTTTCCTTTGCATTAAGTGCTTTTACATTTGCAGCTGCCACATCTTTAACAAAAATAAAATCTCTTGTTTGCTCCCCATCCCCATATATAACGGGTGTTCTATTTTCGGTTAGTTGATTTGAAAAAATAGCTACAACTCCCCCTTCACCCTTTGCGTCTTGTCTTGGTCCGTATACATTGCTGTATCGCAAAATACTATATGGCAGTTGATACAGTTTACAAGCCAATTTTAAATACTTTTCAACAGATAACTTTGTAAGTCCATATGGTGATTCCGGCTGTGTTGGGTGAGAAATGGTGACAGGCAATGCAACAGGATTTCCATACACAGCCGCGGATGAAGCAAAAACAACTCTCTTCACCTTTGCTTTAATCGCAGCATTAATAATATGAAGAGATCCCCTAATGTTTACTTTTTCATCAAATAGAATGTCCCTGACAGACTCTGCCACACTTACTTGGGCTGCTTGATGGATAATATAATCTGGACAAAGGGAAACAATTAATTCAATTACACTTGGATCGGTTATGTCGTGATTAATGACTTCAATAGGTAAGTGCTCGATGTTTTCTCGTCGACCAGTTGAAAAATTGTCAATAACCGAAACTTTGAAATCCTTTCGAAGCAATTCCTCTACTATATGGGAGCCAATAAACCCTGCGCCTCCTGTGACAATCACTTTACTCATCAAAATCCCTCCTATATTACCTTTGATATGACTGATTCCGATTGAATGGCTGGTCTCCCAATCGAAAGGTACGTAAATCCTAGACCTTTCATCATCTCTAAATCAAAAAGATTCCGGCCATCAACAATCAGAGGCTGCTTCATTAATTGTTTGACTAATGGTAAATCCAATTTTTTTACGTCCATCCAGTCTGTTAAGATCATACATGCATCTGAATCATTGATAGTTCCATATATATCCTCTGAATAGGTGCACTGATAACCGATCTGTTTTTTTGCTTCTACAATCGCGATCGGATCATATGCCTTAACGATTGCCCCCTGCTCTGTTAAGTAAGGAATAATATCCAGTGCCGGAGAAGACCGAATATCATCGGTATCTGGTTTAAATGCTAATCCTAAAACACTAATGGTTTTCCCTTTTAAAGAACCTAATGCACGTAACAATTTTTTCACCAGCTGTACCCTTTGCCCTTCGTTTGTATCAATGACAGCCTTGATTAATTTGAAATCGTACCCACAATCCTCGGCAATGTGCAGAAGGGCAGCCGTATCTTTTGGAAAGCAGGATCCACCAAATCCAACACCGGCTTGTAAAAATTTATTGCCAATCCGGCTATCTAAACCAATGCCTTGGGACACTTTTGTAACGTCAGCACCAACGCGTTCACAAATGTTGGCTATATCATTGATAAATGAAATCTTTGTCGCCAAAAATGCATTGGCAGCATATTTAATGATTTCAGTTGTTTCTAATGAGGCTTTCACTATATTTGCTGTAAAGGGCTGATGAATTTCTGCAATAATTTGATAAGCTTTTTCGCTTGTGGCTCCAATTACTGCGCGCTCCATATTCATCGTATCCTTAATAGCAGTACCTTCTCTTAAAAATTCAGGATTGGAGACAACGTCAAAAGGATGTTTTCCTTTGCCATATTCTCTAATCACAGATTCTATTAATTTTCCAGTGCCAACGGGCACGGTACTTTTTGTGACAATTACTTTGTAACCATTTAAATTTTCACCAATCGATTTAGCGACTTGTTTTATATAGGTTAAGTCAGCTTTACCTGATGATGTCATTGGGGTCCCTACCGCAATTAATATAACCTCAGCATCCTGTATCTCTTGACTAATATTAGCGCTAAATTTTAGTGTTCCTTTCCGAACATTTTTGTGGACCAACTCTTTTAATCCAGGCTCATAAATTGGCATGATCCCCTGTTTGAGATCATTTATTTTCAATTCATCAATATCACAACAAGTAACTTGGTTTCCTGAATCAGCAAAACATGTACCAGAGACGAGACCAACATATCCAGTTCCTATAACAGCTATTTTTTTCATCCTTATCAATCCTTCCAGTTCTTAATTACTTGCAGAAAAGACTATATAGTTGAATAAATGGATTCTATCGTCCGCTTATAGACAGCTTTAAGCAAAACCGCATTGTGATCAACATGATAGTTTTTTTTGATATTTTCATATAGTTCATGCTGAACCTGCGGGGTAAAAAGATTTCTATTTAAAATATCGTTTATTCGATTTACTAAGCTTGATACCGATTTGCTTTCGATTAATAGTGAACAATGTTCACCAAATAATTCCGGAACACTTCCCACTTCAGTACAAATCACAGGCACCTTCAGGGCTAATGCTTCAATGACAACGGTTGGCATCCCTTCTGTATAAGATGGGAGAGCAAACACATCACTAGCAAACAAATAATCACTTACTCTTTCATTTTCAACTTGCCCTGTTAAGAACAGTCTTCTATTAAAATCGGAATGCTGCCTTAATTTATCTTTAGCTGGTCCATCTCCAACAAATACAATAGCTACATCATTATGAAGCCATTGAAGTGAATAAGCCAGTTCAAAAACTCCTTTTTCTTGTGTTAACCTTCCGATAAAAACTACAATCTTCTTTTCCTCAGGGAGTTGAAGGCGTCTTCTAATTTCCATTTTAGTTTCATCTGCAGGTTGAAATCGTGATAAATCAACACCTATGGGGAGTACCATGCTATCTCTCCCTGCTAGCTCTTTTGCTCTAATCCTTAGGCTCTCACCCACTGCCAATACCAGATTTGCAGCCTGTACAGTATGTTCAAATGCTTTTTTTGCACCTGCACTAAAATTTGGATAAATATTTACATCACTGCCATGTAACGTTAAAATCCACGGCAGCTTTTTTTGTTCGGCAACAATTCTCGCTGCCCCTCCAGACGGCATCGCAAAATGTGCGTGAATTAAATCTGACTCTATTTCGTAATCCGACATTGTTTTTAATATGGAAGCTGCAATCCGTTTATCTGGCTGGGCCCATCTTAGTTGGCCTGGAAGAGCTAAATATGACGGGCGATAGACCGTCACTCCTTTTCGGAGATACTTAACTGGAATCTCGTTATTAACACGGTATTGTTTTTTTACATATTTGATCAAAGTTGGATGACGCGGCAAAGGACAAATCACTGTAACCTCTACACCTAACCGGATTAATGCTTGAACTTGAGTTTCATGAAAAACACCAAGACCAGGTTTCTTGTCACTAGGATATACACTTGTAATCCATAAAATCTTCATTATGTTTGCCCTCTTATTTGTTTTTTTATGATTCTTAAGAAAAAAGGGGGATACATCTTATACAGTAGAAAAATATAGACAACCCCACTTATGCCTACTGAAAAAATAAGTGGCCAAATGCTGGTCTGAGAAAAATAATAAATAGAAACCTCTTTCAGACAAAAAGCGATTATAGTTATGAGCAAAGATAATAGAAAAGGTATCGAAATAGTTTTCAGATATTGCCGAAAACGGAGTTGAATCAACCAGTTTAATAACCATCTTCCTATTAAGAAGTTCACCAGGCTTACTCCTGCATAGGTCCAGGCTACAACTTCCAATTTATTCGACATGACAGCTAGCCATAAAGAAGCACCATACAGAATGAGAACCCCAGCATCCCAATAAAAAGCTATGTTTGCTTTCCCTTTTGCTAAAATAACTGATCCATTTGGATTCATTAAAACCCTAAGAATGCCTACGACTGCCATGATTTGCACAACTGGAACGGCGTCCAGCCATTTCTCTCCAAAAATAGTTAAAATAAACACATTAGACACCGCTGTGAGACCCATCAAGATGGGAAAGGAAACTAGACTCAATAGCTTGGTCATATGTAAGAATCCATCTGTTAATAAAACTGGATTTTGGTGACTTTTCGAAAAAACCGGAAAAGCAACTCTGGTAATAATCGGATTAATCTTTAAGACCGGAATCGTTACAATTTGATAGGCAAGATTATATATACCAAGTGCCTCTGCACCCATAAATCGGCCGATTAATATGACATCAAGGTTGGAGCCAATTCGATTGACTAACCGTGAGGCTAATTGGTATGCCCCAAACGACATGTATTCCTTGCATTCCGACAAATCAAATATTAATGAGGGCCGCCATTTCTTTTGATAACACATAAAATAAAGAATGCCTTTTAATGAATTCAGCACGACTTGTGAAATAACAAAGGCATAAATCGGACTAATGGAAAGTATAAGAATCACCAATGTTAAAAAGGAAAATAACGTAGTCCCTACTTCAATCGCCCCCAGTAAATTAAAACGTAAATCTTTTTGCAACAGATACTGGCATTGCTGCCCAACCGGAGCGATTAAAAACATCACGGCCAAAATTCGTATAAGTTCGACTAATTCACTTCGCTGAAAGTACAAAGCAATCAGAGGGCTAAAGAGGAATAAGATCAGAAACAACCCGATTCCTACTATTACATTTAGCCAAAACAGAGTTGACAAGACACGAGCCGTAACCTCTTCTTTTTGAATGACAGCTGAACCAAAACCAAGATCAAGCAATATCTGAGCAAACACTACAATCGTGGTAATCATTCCTACCAGCCCGAATTCGGATAGGCTCATTAATTTTCCAAGTAATGCAAACTGGATGACTTGGATGGCTGTAATTATAAGTGTAGAAATCCCAGTCCACTTTACTCCTTTATGTAGTTGGCTTCTTATGACTGTCATTTGCTTCCCGCCTTTATTAACGAGCTCCCTCTCCGGTGAAAATTACCTTGAACGTCTTCAAAATAATTTTAACTTCAAGTGAAAATGTTAAATTTTGTATGTATTCCAGGTCGAATTTAAGTTTTTCTTTTGGTGAAATATCATATCCTCCACTAACCTGAGCAAGACCTGTGAGTCCTGGTTTAACAAGCAGCCGATTTTCGAATCCCTTTATCTCTTTATTAAATTTCGCTGTAAAGAATGGTCTTTCGGGTCTCGGACCTACAATTGACATGTCTCCTTTTAAAACAGAGGCTAATTGTGGAAGCTCATCAATACGAGTCCTTCGGATAAATGCTCCCACTTTTGTAATACGAGGATCATTTACCACTGCCCACTTGGCCCCCTCTTTTTCAGCATCATTCCTCATGGATCGTAACTTTACCATCTTGAAACGTTTTCCATTCTTCCCAATCCTCTCCTGAACATAAAATGGTGAACCTGGTGTTTCAAGGACGATGAGGGCAGCAAATATAACAACGATTGGCAGTGCGATAAGAAACCCAGTGGCTGCAAGAAAAATATCATACCCTCTTTTTAAATAGAGGTAATGTTCCACATTCTTTGATAATGTGAGATTAGAGGCTGGGACCGTCAAATAATCTTGGTAGATATTGTAGCTTTTTTCAGTACTCACAAATGTACCACCCCATAAGATTTATTAATAAAGTGTTTTGCTAATCCATACGTAAAGTATAGGTACAAAACTTGAAGTTGCTGTTGAGTACTGGTGAAGAGTTTGTAAAATATTTAGAATATTTATTAAGTTTCTAAATACTTTGTAAAGATTTTTACAAGATATAGGCAGATATACCGATAAAATGAAAGAAACTGACACAATAAGGATTTGGACTTTTCCTTTTTGTGTCAGTTTCTTAGATTCTTATAGGGTTACAAAAAAACTCCCTCTTATCTATACCAGAGGGAGTTAGTTTAAGCTATCGATTCTTGCTTGGCAATTTTTAAAATTTCTAATGATTTAATATGGTAACCATCGATTTCAAGCACTTTAAATTCATAATCATCATATCTAACTTTATCGCCTTCGACGACATCCATTTTTTCTGATAAGATCCATCCACCAATTGTATCCATATCTGAATCGTCAAGGTCTAAACCGAATAAATCATTAATTTCATCAATTAGGACTTTACCCTCAACGATGGTTTTATTTTCACTAATTTTATTAATTTCAGGTACTTCATCCGCATCAAACTCATCACGGATTTCGCCAACAATTTCTTCTAAAATATCTTCGACAGTGACTAATCCTGCTGTACCGCCATATTCATCCATTAAGATGGCCATATGAACACGGTCTTTTTGCATTTTCAGGAGCAAATCATGGATTGGGATCGATTCAATAACCTGGATAACTGGGCGAACATACTCTTGAATCGATGTTTCAACATTCTTGCCTTTAATATATTCGGTAAAAACTTCTTTCATATTTACCATACCGACGATGTTATCCTTTTCACCATCGATAACCGGATACCTTGTATAATTTTCTGCGGTAACGATTTGAAGACATTCATTTAAAGATTGTGAGATATCAAAAGCAATAATCTCAGTACGCGGTACCATAAT
This sequence comes from Bacillus sp. ISL-7, assembly GCF_018613065.1. The sequence goes on from NZ_JAGGQW010000037.1 coordinate 14,212, forward strand.
TTCATTGGCGTTTCGATCATCAAATTCGAAAATATTGTTCACATATTTATATTCAGATTGATTAATCTCCCCACTCTTATAGCTTTCGGAAATGATTAATTGAAGTTCTTCCTCTGAGTGTGCTACTTCATGTTCTGATGCAGGTTTCAGTCCAAAAACTCCGACGATGAAACGAGCAGAACCATTTAGTGCTTTAATAAATGGATACATTATTTTATAAAAGAGAATCATCGGTCTTGCAAAAATCAAAGTGACCTCTTCCGCTTTTTGTATGGCAAACGTCTTTGGTGCAAGCTCCCCAACAACTACGTGAATAAAAGTTACTGATGCAAACGCTAATATAAATGAAGTAATGCCTGATATTGATTCTGGCATGTTAAAGTAACTTAATAGCGGATGAAGGATAAGTTCTACCGTTGGTTCTCCTAACCACCCGAGCCCTAAAGCTGTAACGGTAATTCCTAATTGACATGCAGATAAATATTCATCAAGATTAGTAACAATCGTTTTTGCCGCGATCGCGTTCTTGTTCCCTTCGCTAACGAGCTGATCAATACGTGTACCGCGGATTTTAACAATAGCAAATTCATATGCCACAAAAAATGCTGTAAATGCAATTAAAATTGCTATTATTAGTAGATTACTAATTATCAATAGTCTCCTTACTTAATAGATAAGTAAGGAATACACCTCCTGTTTTTTTACGAGTTTATTTATTTTCTATCAAAATAATAAATTAATACTTAGCTAAACAATAATAATAATGTTTGAGCCAATGTAACGCCTTCTGATGATAATTTATTAACAAGTGATTCTTTTTGCTGGTTGTTTAATTTTTGAAGAATAGGTTCCATGACATTTATTTCTTCTTTCAGATGCTGCATAATACTAGCAATCTGCTCCACATGTTTTTCTACTTTTTGTTTATCAATTGTATTATCTGACTTAATCAATTCAATGGAAGACTTTATTTCCTCAAGGGGCATATTCAAATTTTTATAATGTTCAACCATATTTAAAATTTGAAGACACTCCTCATTGTACAATCGATAATTAGAATCCGTCCGAATAGGGTTAAGTAAGCCTATTTGGGTGTAATAATCAATTGTCCGTTTGGAAATATTCTTTAATTTTGCTATTTCACCAATTCGATACAACTCCCCAAATTACTCACCCCTTCCCAGTTAAATGTTAAATTAAATATACCATAGATCAAACCGTACAGTCAACGTTCCGGTTTGATCTATGGTTATCAGCGTGTTAATATGACTGGTCCGTTTTTAGTTACGATAAGTGTATGTTCGTACTGAGCGACAAAGCTTTTTTCTGTAACAAAGGTCCAGCCGTCCTCTAGTTGAAACACTTCTTCATCATGGGTTGAAATAAATGGTTCAAATGCAATAACCATTCCTTCTCTAAGCAATCCATTATCAGAGGTTTCATTATAATTATAAATATATTCAGGTTTTTCATGGATTGTTCGTCCAATACCGTGTCCTGTAAGATTTTTAATCACGGTTAATCCATGATTTCTAGCTGTTTGGAAAACGACTTTACCCATCCCGTTTATTTTGGAACCTGGTTTTGCTTTTTTAAGACCAGCTTCAAATGCCTCTTTTGCAACAGCGCAAATTTTTGATAAAATTTCTTCACCTTTTCCAATTACAATCGAGACGCCTGTATCTGCAAAATAACCGTTCTTGGAACCAGAAACATCTATATTAACAAGATCTCCTTCTTGAATCACTCGATCACTCGGAATTCCATGAGCCACTTCTTCGTTGACACTAATACACGTAAACCCGGGAAAATCGTATTCCCCCTTTGGAGCAGAAATGGCGCCCTCCTTCTCAAATAACTGACCAGCTATATCGTCGAGCTCTTTAGTAGTTACCCCAGGTACCGCTCGTTGCACTAATTCATCGCGAATCGCGGCAACGATTCTGCCAATTTCTTTCAATCCATTAAAATCCTCTTCCGTCTTTGCAATCATGCTTTTTCCCACCTATTTTATTTTATCTTAATAAACGTTCACCTATTAGATTGTACATTTATCCTCAGATAAAATCCAAGCATAATAATTTCATGATGATTAAAACAACAAAAAACAGAGTTACCCAATGTAACACTGTTTTTTATCCATCATAATAATTTTACTTTTTTAATAAAATTTATTTCATTTTGAAATTTTTCAAAAATTTCTTTGTAGGTGGAATTAATTAAAAGTGGAAAGAGGTTTTCTAGTGCTTCTTGGTAATCTTGACCTAACGCTTCCCGGAGAAAAACATATTCATGAAAGAGCAGTGCCTTTTCAAAATCAATACCTAATTCATGTAAGCCTTTATACAAGTCCTTCTTAGGTATACATAAGATCTTCTTAAATATTTTAATATTTTTTTCAATGAATTTCTCTTCTATATACCGTGTTACATAGTCTGTATACACCATCTGACCAATAGTATTTGTTTCATTTTTTGAGAAGTTGAATCCAATCACACGATCTTCTATATTTTCACGAATTATAAACGTTTTACTACCTCGTAAATGTGTAATAAAATTTTTGACGCTTTTATCAAATATTTTATCAAATTGAATAATTTTTTGCAGTTTAACGGCAAAATCAGTATGTTCTTCACCCACAACAAATAACCGGTCAACAATCGGTAAAAGCTTTAAGACACCCTCGGAAAGTTGACTTGATGCATCATAAATAATGATATCGTACTTTTTTTTCATTAACTTCACTTTTCGTTTTTGTTCGATTAAAGTTAATTTCGAAAATTCGTGGATGATCTCATTTGAAGTCTCTTCTTTTTCTAAAGTCCCGTAAGAAATGAATGCTGCAGCTATATTTGTATTTAATTTAAGCCAATTATAAATGGATAAAGACAATTCAGTTACACCTGATTTTTCTTTTGGAGAGTAAAAGCCAACTAAATACATGTACCTCACATGCCTTTTATTTAAATCATATGCAAGAAGAAAACAAGTGTTAAAGACAAGCGACTACTTTACAATTAATAACGTTGCAAAAATATTCTTGTGATAAAATATATATATTCTAAAAAAACGCTTGATTATAATCCCAAAAGACAGAGGTATCCCAATGAAGAACATGAATAACAAAGAAATACAAACATGGCTCGATAGCAAAAAACTCCCATTATTAGAAAAACTCAAATCATTAGATGAAGTATTTTGGGTGAATCCTAACCTTGAAAATTCTCAGCAAGGGATTGAAAAATCTCCGCTGACTGTAGAGGAGATTAAAGATGCGGAAGAAAGATTGAATCGTTTTGCTCCCTATCTCGCTATGGTTTTCCCGGAAACCAAAGCAGCCAATGGGATTATTGAATCTCCATTAGTGAGCATACCATCTATGCAGCAAAAATTAGCCCAGGATTACGGACAGCCTATCTTAGGTGATTTATTACTAAAGTGTGATAGTCACCTGCCAATCTCTGGGTCAATTAAAGCGCGAGGCGGTATTTATGAAATACTCAAACATGCAGAAGAATTGGCTCTTTCACAACAATTGCTTACCCTCCAAGATGATTATTCGATTCTAGCAAGTGAAAAATTCCGATCCTTCTTTTCCCTTTATTCTATTGCCGTCGGTTCTACTGGAAATTTAGGGCTAAGTATTGGTATCATAAGTGCTAAATTAGGGTTTAAGGTAACAGTTCATATGTCCGCGGACGCAAAACAATGGAAAAAGGACTTGCTTCGAAGCAAAAATGTGCAGGTAATTGAATATGAAGCCGATTACAGCAAAGCTGTCGAGCAAGGACGAATCCAAGCAAAAGCAGATCCTAGTTGTTATTTCGTGGATGATGAAAATTCAAGTGATTTATTTTTAGGATACGCCGTGGCCGCCTCCCGGTTGAAAAAGCAGTTGGAACAGTTAGAAATCACAGTTGATGAAAACCACCCTTTATTCGTTTACCTGCCATGTGGGGTTGGCGGTGGTCCAGGAGGCGTAGCATTTGGATTGAAGCAATTGTTTAAAGATAACGTCCACTGTTTCTTTGCTGAACCCACCCATTCTCCTTGTATGTTACTCGGATTAATGACGGGATTACATGATCAAATTTCTGTTCAGGATATCGGAATTGACAATGTCACCGATGCAGATGGACTTGCTGTCGGTAGACCCTCGGGATTTGTCGGCAAAATTATTGATCCTTTCTTAAGTGGAAGTTATACAATAAGCGACGAACAATTATACAAATTGCTCAAGGATCTTGTCGATACTGAAGAAATTCATTTAGAGCCTTCTGCACTCGCAGGGATGATTGGACCGGTTTTCTTATGTAGAGAGGGAAATGATTACTTACGGAACCATCATTTATTGGATAAAATGAGCAATGCTGCACATATCATTTGGGCAACTGGTGGAAGCATGGTTCCTGCAGAAATGATGGCAGAATATTATCAAAAAAGATCATTATAATTGAGAAAAACATTATTTATTTCAATGATGGTTTCTTTTGTTATATTTATTCTTTTTTCACCTGTTTTTATTCGACTAATTTTATATTTACACCCAATCGTTTTAATAGTGGTCCTGTTCTGTATTGTTTGGTTGGTCTTATGGTTGCTTTTATTTATCCGGAAAGAAACGATCAATCTTCCCTACCCACTCTTTTTGGGAGGGTTAACTCTCTACACGGTTGCACTTGTGATATTGTTATTTTTCCGTCCAAACGAGCAAAGCTATCACTCAATGAATCTTGTCCCCTTTTCCACCGTTGCATTTTATTTGTCAGGAAAAGTGAACTGGTTAATTTCCTTTTATAATCTAGCTGCTAATATTGGTTTGTTTCTTCCATATGGCCTATTCCTTAGGTGTAAACAGTTTTCTCAATGGAAGGCATTATTTATTGCTTCATTGATGATTGCATGCATTGAGGTTTTGCAATTTGTTTCCCATCGTGGGAGCTTGGACATAGACGATTTGATTTTAAATTTACTTGGAATTTATCTAGGCTGCGTTCTCTTTCCTTTGGTTAAACAAGTGGTGAATATCCCGAATATTAAAGGACCCATCGATAGATGAGTCCTTTAGTATCATTTATTATCAAGCGGCAAATACGAGTAATAGCCATAAATACAAGCTAATTAGCGTGAAAATTAGGGTTAGAGGTATGACAACAATGGTCACTTTTATATATTCCATCCAAGTTATTTTAATCTTATTAGTCTTTAAAATATGCATCCAAAGTAGTGTTGCAAGAGTTCCGATTGGGAGGATCAGAGACCCAATATCACTGCCAATGATGTTTGATAAGTAAACGGTTTTCGTTAATAGGGGTTCTAGTCCCATATCCGTCAAGGCTAAGGTTGAAATCATTAAGGCTGGATGGTTGTTAAAGATATTTGAAAGAAATGCTGTTATGACACCCATGGTTAAACTAGCATGAATCAGACTATCATTAACGATTGGTTTTAGATAGCTTATAAGAAGATTCGATAATCCAATATTGTGTAAACCATAGATGATGACATACATACAAAAGGCGAATATTAAAATATGCCACGGAATTTTACCGACCACATCTTTTGGATTTACCTTTAGGTGAATCCATCTCCATAAAAGCAAGATAACCGAACCAGACACAGCTACCAACGAGACTGAGATGCCAATAAAGGATGCGACGAAAAGGCTAATCCGTACAAGGAATACAAAGATGAGCATATTGATCATGAGTTTCTTTTGTTGATTGAATAAAGTTTCCGAGTCTTGTTGTAATGGATGATATGGACGGTTTTTATGCAGTGGAATGGAGTAGGAATGGAAGCGGATTTCTTTCGGAATATCTTTCTTAAAAACTAGGAATAATAGATAGGATAAAAATAGTAATCCCAGAACCCCAGGAACAAACATCATTTCCGTTTGGAGATACAAATCCATTCCTATTATTTTCAAGGCTATTAGATTAACGATGTTACTAACACCTATTGGAGCACTTGAAGCAGTCGCAATTAACGCACCACTTAAGAGAAACGGTATCTTTTGCCTGTTTTTTAACTTTAGATTATTTAAAATTAAGATCAGGATTGGTGTAGTAATTAAGATACTTCCATCGTTATTAAAAAATAGTGTCATTAAAAAGCAGAGTATTAAAGTATTCCAATATAATCGAATACCCGAACCCTTCGATATTTTCAACATTAACGCAGCTGTCCAGCTAAAAAAACCGAAACTTTCAAGTACGATGGCCATAACAATTGTGGCGATAATGGTAATTGCAGCCCCCGTAACTTTTGAACTTATATCTAATAAATCCCCAGTCGAAACGCTTCCACTTACAAAAACAATAATGGCCCCTATTGCAGCTGGGATTGCTTCATTCATATTTTTTGGACGGATAAAGATCAGGACCATTGTTAGAATAAAAGCAAAGATGGTAATGATTACCGTCGATTGATGATACATATAAATTAATTTACTCCCTTCACAAAAAATTCGTTCATTATTTTCCCTTTATTTCCTTATTGTCCCTTGCTTTATAGTACGTCCCAATGTGAAGGCTTGTTCTAAACGAATGTCTCGTCTTTTCATAAATCAGCATGTAACTAGAAGTATTTTCAATATTTCTACTAGTTTTTTACCTATATTTTTATATATAAACGAATAACACACATGCATTTTAATAGGTTTATGTAACAAGGAATGAACAAAAAAACCGATACTTTTGAAAGTATCGGTTGCTACTGTTAGTGTTTTTTTCCTTTTGGACCTTTTTTACCCTGGCTACCGTGGCTGCCGCTACTACCGCTGCTTCCTTTGCTGCCACTGCTACCGCTACTACCGCTACTACCGCTGCTTCCCTTGCTGCCACTGCTACCGTGACTGCCACTGCTTCCGCTACCTGAGCTACCTGAGCTTCCTTTTTTTCCTTTAGGTCCTTTAGGACGAGGTTTTTTGACGCTTCCGTGGCTACCGCTGCCTGAGCTTCCACTACCTGAGCTTCCACTACCTGAGCTTCCACTGCCCGAGCTGCCGCTACCTGAACTACCGCTGCCTAAGCTTCCACTGCCCTTGCTACCGCTGCCTGAGCTTCCACTGCCTGAGCTGCCGCTACCTGAACTACCGCTACCTGTGCTTCCACTGCCTGAGCTTCCACTGCCTGAGCTACCGCTGCCTGAGCTTCCGCTGCCTGAGCTTCCGCTACCTGAGCTACCGCTGCCTGAGATTCCACTGCCCGAGCTTCCACTGCCTGAGCTTCCGCTGCCTGAGCTACCGCTGCCTGAGCTGCCGCTACCTGAGCTACCACTGCCGCTACTTCCCTTGCTACCTTTCTTACCTTTTGGACCTTTCTTACCTTTAGGACCTTTTGGTTTTTTTCCGCTTCCGTGACTGCCGCTGCTTCCACTACCAGAGCTTCCACTGCCTTTGCTACCTGAGCTACCTGAGCTACCTGAGCTACCTGAGCTGCCTGAGCTACATGAGCTACATGAACTTCCGCTACCTGAGCTTCCGCATCCGCTACTACCACTGCCTGAGCTTCCACTGCCTGAACTTCCGCTTCCGCTTTTGCCTGAACTTCCACTTCCACTTCCACTGCCTGAGCTTCCACTGCTTCCGCTGCTACCCTTGCTACCTTTAGGGCCTTTATGTCCTTTAGGGCCTTTTGGTTTTTTTCCGCTACCAGAGCTACCGCTGCTTCCGCTACCAGAGCTACTGCTGCTTCCGCTACCAGAGCTACCGCTTCCGCTTTTGCCAGAGCTACCACTGCCGCTTTTGCCACTGCCAGAGCTTCCACTGCTGCTTTTGCTGCTACCGCTTTTACCACTGCCAGTAGATCCTGAACTGTCTGAACTTGACTTATTGTTACCTCCTTTTTTACCAACAGGATTATTATCTAGAAACCCAACTACACCATTTTCTTTAGCTTGTGAAAGTAATTGTTCAATATTAAGCTTTAGTACCATTATTCCACCACTTTCATAACAAATTTTTCTTTTCTATTTCAATTTATGATGATTTTATCTATTTGACATAGACAATCATATATTTTTAACCCATATTTTTTAGAGTTTCTATACACAACCACCCAAGAGAATGCATATATCTAAAAAAAATGTTATTTAGGAGAATTAAAGTGTTAAAATATGAAATTTTAATTAATCCGAAGTGGTTAAAAAAATTGGATAAAGACATTTGGAATGATGAATTAGTACCTGCAGTATTAAAGATAGGAGAAGATCGTTTTAATGTAAAAATTTCCTATCGAGGAAATGTAATAAGGGATAAGAAAAAAAAATCTTATCGAATTGTCTTTCAAAATCCGTACAAGGTCAATGGAGCACATGAAATTCATCTTAATGCGGAATTTTCAGATGTATCATTAAGTAGAAACAAATTATCGCTGGATTTTTTTGATCGAATCGGAGTCATATCTCCCCACTCTCGGCATGTGCTGCTGAATATCAATGGATACAGTAAGGGCATCTATTTAGAGATTGAATCTTTTGATCAATATCTTCTTGAAAAAAGAAAATTGCCTGATGGTCCGATTATTTATGCAACCAATAATCGAGCCAATTTCTCCTTATTAACTAAGAAAAAAGAAATAAAAAAACGATTAGACCAGGGATATACATTAAAATATGGTGATAAAGAAGATATCCTTGATTTAAAAAACTTTATCGCGATGATTAATGCCCTAAACAATCAAGATTTTGAAAAAAAAATCCCACATGTATTGGATGTCGAGAAATATTTCAGATGGGTCGCTGGAGCTGTTTGTGTCCAAAATTATGACGGGTTTATCCATAATTATGCATTATATAAAAATGGTAAAACCGGACTATATGAAATTACTCCTTGGGATTATGATGGGACATGGGGTAGAAACCTCCATGGCAGAAAACTGGTTTATGATTATGTACCATTAACAGGATTTAACACACTTTCAGCAAGACTTTTCCACTTTAAACACTTTAGAAAACAATATAAAGAAATACTTTCAAGTATTTTGGAAAACGACTTCACTCTGGATGTCCAAAAACCAATTATCAATGAATTATTTGATTATTTAAAACCACACATGAGTCTAGATCCCTTTATTAGTTCAAACCCAGCAACATTAGAACAAGAAAAAAAGGTTTATTTTAATTTTATTAAAAAAAGAAGCTCTTACCTTAAAGAAGAATTAGCATTATTCGTATAGATAAGAGGTATATGAATCTAATCATATCCCTTTTTTTTTGCCTATTTTTACCCAAAACAGGAAAAAAAGGCTACTTTATTAGTACAACATCACCCCGTGATACATATAGATGCAGTGTAAATGTTTATTTAATTTAAAGGAGGATAATTCTTTTATGGATAGAGAAATGATGGAACAATTTGTTGGAAAAACCATTAAGGTTGATCGCGGAGGTCCAGAATCAAGAAGTGGAAAATTACTGGCAGTATTTGAAGACTTCTTTGCCATCTTAACAGAACACGATGGAGTCGTATTTTATAAGACAAATCATGTCAGAAGTATCACAGAAAGTGCTAAAGATGATATGAAGTTTGGTTTGAAGGTCCCAGATAAACTTGATTTCAAAAAGGCCGAAAACTTTGTAAAGCTTTTAGGAAAAATAAGATTTCAATGGGTGAAAATTAATCGTGGCGGTCCTGAATCATTTGAAGGCGTACTAAGCGATGTAAACAAACATTTTGCTTCACTGATTGTTAAAGAAGAAGTTGTCCGTGTCTCGATGAAACACATTCGAAACATAAGCTACGGACTGAAAGTTGATAATTCATCCAATGAATCTAATGGTAATGACAACGACGATAAAGACGATGATAACAAAGATAACAGTAGTAAGAACAGCAGTAGTAAGAACAGCAGTAACAAGAACAAGGATAAATAAGATCACGAATAAAAATATTGTCGCTTCTCCACTAGAGGAGCGACTCATTATCTCTTTAAGGAGGATTAAACATGGGGATAGATAAATTTTCAGCTGCATTGGATTTATTAAAAGGCTTTAGTGTAAATCTTTATGTAGGTGAAGACGTATTTAAAGGAAAACTAATTGGTGTTGAGGCAGACCATGTAGTGCTCGAAACCGAAAATAAATACATTTTTTATTATAACATTGATAAAATTCAAGCAATCACAAAAAATACAAGAGAGTTTCAACCTGAGAAAACAACGGCAAAATTTCTAAAAACACAGAGTTTAACAGATTTACTCCTTTCCTTTCAACATACTTGGGTAACGATATTGACTATCAACAAACAAAGATTTACTGGTGTTTTAAGCGAAATTGATACAGACTTTGTTACTTTAATTAACGGTGATGAACGGATCATAATAAAATTAACACATGTGTCCAACATCCTCAAAGGTATTATTAAAGAAGAGGCTGTGAAGACGTCTTCATCAAATAAAAACGAAAATAATGATAATAAAAAAGAATCAAAGGATCGTTCATCTTCCTCCGGTGATAAGAAGGACTCAAAGAATCATTCATCTTCCTCCGGTGATAAGAAGGAGTCAAAGAATCATTCATCTTCCTCCGGTGATAAGAAGGACTCAAAGAATCATTCTTCCTCTTCCGGTGATAAAAAGGATTCAAAGAAACACTCTTCTTCTTCCGGTGATAAAAAGGACTCAAAGAATCATTCATCCTCTTCCGGTGATAAAAAGGATTCAAAGAATCACTCTTCTTCTTCCGGTGATAAAGAGGAATCGAAACAAAAAAATTCGAATAGTAAAGAAAAATCTGCTATGAAAAAAGAAGAGACCGTTAAAGAAGAAGTGTTTGAACCTAACAATACAATTGTTTGGTCACAACCAATAAAAATTGAAGCAACAATGATTAAAACCAGGGATGAGCTCGTTTCAAATAACTGTAAGATTAAGAAATCTCAAACAGACGAAAAGGAATCGTCCAAAAATTCCACTGAAATGAAAAAGTCAAATGATATGAGTACTAAAGATAAAAAGTGTGAAGAAGCTAAGTCGACCAAATCAATATCTAGCGAACAATCGAAGGAAATGAAACAAGTAAAAGAAGTAGTTTCTATACAAAAAACAGACAATCAGCCTGCTCCACCGTATAAATTACTACAGAATGAAACAAAATCAACAAAAACAAAAGAAGAAGCAGAGAAAGTAGTTAAATCAACAACTACACAAAACCAAGCAACTAAGAAAACAGAAGATTATAAACCAAATGATATGAACAATAATAGCAACAATCAGAATGTATGGAAACAAAAGGAGAAAGAGCAAAGAGTTCTTCGTTTTTCCGGTGAACCAGTTAATACTGACAGCAAAATACCATTCCCGTTTTCCGGATGGCCAAACAGAAACAATCGAACATCAAGATTGAATTAATGAAATCTCATCGTAATAGTGAAAATATATATAAGACCATTCCTTCATATTACCCCTGTTAAAATCCCCAAAAACCATACAAATATGAGTTGGGCATTCCTTATAATGTAAACATATTATAAGTAGTTAGTTAGTGATATCAGCCCTCCTCTATTTGTAAAATGGGATTACCTAGGAAAGGATGTGAAAATATGAAGATGAAAGAAAATATTGGAAAATATATCAGTCTTGAGATTTCGGGAAAGAAATTCATAAGTGGGGTACTGATTGATGTAGGCAGCGATTTATGGGTCGTTTTTAATGGATATGACTACCTTTACATCCCTGTTATTCATTGCCAAAATTGGCGGTATTTAAAACAAGATGAAATTAAAGAAATTGATGAAATTACACTTAATGACGAACCCACACCTATTTATAATAATAACGAAGAAATATCACTAAGAAAAACTCTGACAGCTGCTAAAGGTATTTTTACAGAAATATATGTAACAAGCAATCAAGCACTACATGGTTATATCATAAGTATTATGAATAATTATTTTGTTTTCTACTCGCCAATATACAAAACCATGTTTATATCTCTTAACCATTTAAAATGGTTAATTCCATACACAAATAATCAACGTCCATACGGTCTAAGCAACGCAAATCTTCCAGTAAATCCTAGCAATATCACCTTTGCCAGATCGTTTGAGGTTCAAATTGAAAAACTAACTGGAGAATTGATCGTCTTTAATATCGGGGAGAATGAAAATGTTATCGGAAAGGTAAAAGGGATTAAGGATAATTTCGTGGAATTAATCGGTGCAAAAGAAGATCCAGTCTTTATTAATCTTCAACATATTAAAACAATCCATATGACTTAACTGGTTTATTTTTTCTATAGCTTATTTGTAAACAAGCTTTTAAAACAAAAAACAGAGTGTCTAGAGACACTCTTTTTATTAGGTATTTTAAACTATTTTTCTTTTACATAAGCAGTTTCCGTTTTTCGGGTAAATGACAATAATTCAAAAGCAATTCCATAAAGGAAAGTAACAAGGAACATCGAACCAATCATGTCAAAAATGACATGCTGTTTAACAAATAGGGTTGAAATGATAATCAAAGTCCCGACAACATGGATACAAACATTGTTAATTAGATGTTTGTTTTTAATATGAAGTGAAGCAAGCATGATAACAAATGTGGTAAGTACATGGATACTCGGAAAACAATTAAACGGACGATCATTTGCATAAATCCACAAAACAAGATGATTAAAGATATTATTACCTTCAATAGTTGGTCTTGGGACGGTGGTTTGAAAAAAGAAATAAATAACAAAACAAATCAGTTCTGCTACAACAATTAAAATTAACGTTTTAAGGTATACTTTTGTGTCCTTAAAACAAAAGTAGATTAAATAACAAAAAATATAAGCATACCAAAGGATATATGGAATGATAAAGACCGACAAAAACGGTATCACTTGGTCAATTGACGTACTAATATCGATTGCTCTATGTGAACGGGAATTTAATAATTCATAAATTTTGGCTAGAAGAGGAATTACAAGCAAAAATAGTAAATAGGGAGCTTTTTTTATTAAACTTTTCAATCATATTCCTCCCTTAATATATAAAAACCTAATTTTCTAGTTTACTATACAGAAATAGTCGAACACACTCCATGGTACCACAAATACGGTAAAAATAAACGAAATATCCATACATCTCTCAAATTTTTTTGAAATTATGCTAAACTAAATTACAACACAAACTTAGTTGTGAAGGTGGTGGAATGGTGGATCGGATTATCTTGTTTGATGGGGTTTGCAATCTGTGTAACAACAGTGTGAAATTTATAATTAAAAGAGACACCTCGGGCTATTTTAAATTTGCCTCACTCCAAGGTGAGACTGGCCAAAGATTATTAAAAAAGCATAGCTTAAACTATGACCTAAATAGTTTCGTCCTAATTGAAAAGGAAAAGGTCTATATAAAATCAAGTGCTGCTCTTCGTGTTTGCAGTCAATTAGGCGGGGCTTGGCGCATATTTTCGATCTTCCGCTTCCTCCCTCCACTTTTCAGGGATTTTCTTTACGACATAGTTGCAAAGAATCGTTATAAATGGTTTGGAAAAGAAGAAAGTTGTATCCTCCCTTTGCCAAATTGGAAGCAGAGATTTTTGGACTAAGCGTGATTTGTTTAATACATCAATAACTGGTAAATGGTGGAAGATACTCTAATTCTAACTAATATTTTATTCCCTATAGCATAGATATTATTAATACTATTTTTTACTGCAGGAGGGTATTTATGGAGGTTGTCGTTAGAAAAGGAGATTCATTATGGCATTACAGCCAGATGTTTCATATAAATTTGCAGCTAATAATTGATTCGAACAGAAATGTCGATCATAATAATCTTTCTGAAGGCCAACGTGTACGATTACCAGGCTTTGCTGCCCAGGATTATCAGATTCGCCCTGGCGATACCTTATGGAGTATTGGTCAACGCAGATCTCTTCCTCTAGAGGCTATTACTTTGGTTAATCCTAACCTTGATGAAAAAAATCTAAATGTAGGTCTAACCATTAAGGTTCCAACTAGAATCACTTGGAGATTAGTGGATAGTGGCCAAAGTTATGATTACATTAAATTGATGAATGATATCAAGAGATTATTAGAGGTTTATCCGTTTATGCAGATACCTGTGATTGGTAAGTCTGTTCTTGGGAAAAAAATTCCAGAGATCGTCATCGGAACGGGTGAAAAAAGAGTTCATTATAATGGATCATTTCATGCCAATGAATGGATAACCACATCAATCATCATGACCTTTTTAAATGATTATTTATTAGCTCTGACAAATCATAATCTGATCCGAGGACTACCCATGTTTCCACTTTACCAACAAAGCATTTTATCTATTGTCCCAATGGTAAATCCAGATGGAGTAGACCTCGTTCTACATGGCCCCCCAGAAATCGAAAATTGGAATAAAAGAGTGGTTGATTTCAATAAGGGCAGTACAGATTTTACGGACTGGAAAGCTAATATTCGAGGGGTTGACCTAAATGACCAATTCCCGGCTAGATGGGAATTAGAAAAGGCAAGGAATCAGACTGAGCCTGGACCAAGAGATTTTGTCGGTGAAAAACCTTTATCAGAGCCTGAAGCAATGGCAATGGCAAAACTAATAAAAAAACGAAATTTTGTAAGAGTTCTAGCCTTTCATACACAAGGTGAGGTCATCTACTGGGGGTTTGAAAATCTTGAACCTCCTGAATCAGAGGACATTGTAAAAGAATTTAGCCGAGTAAGTGGTTACGAGCCCATCAAAACGATCGAGAGCTATGCCGGTTGCAAGGATTGGTTTATTCAAGATTGGAAACGACCAGGATTTACGATTGAACTCGGGCGAGGAATAAATCCACTTCCATTGTCACAATTTGATGAGATCTATCAAAAATCACTGGGAATTTTCTTGGCGGGACTTTATATGTAAAAAAGGAGGCCGAAAAACTCCTGCCTCCTTTCCCTCTGAATAAAATTAGGCTTTTGTATAATTAAGATCCCAAATCACACCAAAGGCATCCTTTACCTTCGCATATTTTGCTCCCCAAAAAGTATCTTGCAGCTCCATATAAACCGTTCCTTTTTGACTAAGAGTATCATATATCCCACGGATTTCATCTTCGCTTTCGAATTCCAGTGTTAATGAAATATTACTCCCTACTACGACAGAATTCCCCGGAAAGGCGTCTGAGGCCATTAGGAAAAGATCATCCTTTTTAAATTGAGCATGGATTACACGATCATGCGCCTCTGGCGGTGTCGGATAGTCTGCCTCACCATAGGTTTGAAGATTTGATATTTCGCCGCCGAATACTTCACGGTAGTACTCTAATGCCTCTTTTGCATTTCCATCGAACATTAAGTATGGTGTCGCTTGACCCTTCATTTATAACACTCCCTTTTGATTAACATCAATATTATTTACTACACTTACCGCAACAAGACCTGCTTTTCCTAAAAATTAATTTTTATTTCCTCCGACTTCTGATCCCTGATAAGATGCCTTATGAAACTTCTCAATTAACTTAAACAGTTCCTCACCCTTTTCAGGCAAGTTGGTGTCAGGCACCATGTTCAAAAACATAGCTCGGTAAGATTCGGGCACCCATTTGTAATCATGTATGTAATCAGTTAAGGTAAAACCGCACTTTTTCCAAAAACGATTCCTTGAAAGTGTCTCAGGCGTTTCTTCGGATTCAACTTCAATCAACAGACTTTTCATATTTCCTTTGGTCATTGACCATTCTTGAATATACTTCATCATTTTCATGCCTATCCCACGATGCTGCCATTTGTGGTGGACAGCCAAATAATCAATTAGCAGGGCCTGCGTTCCTTCCAACTTCCCGGTCAATGCCATCGCCACTATTTGACCTTCATCAACTCCTATATGTAGGAAACAAAGCTGTTTCTGAAACATATTCCGAATGATCTTCTCCGGCTTCGCTCCTTTCCCATCGAAAGCTTGATGGTAAATAGGACTCACCTGTTTCCAAAGTTTTTCATCCCATTGATTTATTGTTTGAAATTCCAAGGCAGTTTGCCTCCTACTTTTTTCTTTTATTACCAAAATACCCAGTAAGGAAGATTTTTATAAAAAAAAGGACCTTTGAAATAAAATCAAAGGTCCAAATGAGAACTTGGTGGTCTAGGCCAAGTCCTTAATTAGGAGGTCTAAACTCAGAAGAATTTAAACATCTTTATATTACCATTTTCAAAATTTTCTTTCAATCATTATTCCTTTAAAGTGTAAAAGTTTCTGCAATTTTATAAAAATAAAATTTTTCCTTGTTGACATACATGTATATACAAGTTAAAATGAAATCGTAATCATAACTTGTATATACAAGCAACGATCGTTTATGAAAACGTACACATGACTGTATATAGAGTGATAAAAAAATAGAGGATAGAAAATGGGGTCATGCCCATTCAAACAGGGGGAAAGACAAATGACGAAGTACACAGATCCTTCAAATGATCTATTAAAACACATTGGCGGTAAAGAAAACATTGCAGCCGTTACCCATTGTGTTACAAGAATGCGGTTCGTTTTAAACGATCCAAGCAAAGCGGATATTAAAGAAATCGAGTCCATTAAGCTTGTAAAAGGTACATTTACCCAAGCCGGACAATTCCAAGTCATCATTGGGAATGAAGTATCTAGCTTTTATAATGAATTTGTAAAAATTGCTGGTGTGGATGGAACTTCTAAAGAAGTAGCAAAAGAAGCAGCCAAACAGAATATGAACTGGCTGCAACGAATGATGGCCCACCTAGCCGAAATCTTTACCCCATTAATTCCTGCACTAGTTGTCGGAGGCTTAATCCTCGGCTTTAGAAACATCATCGGTGATATCAAATTACTTGATAATGGAACAAAGTCCATCATCGAGGTTTCACAGTTCTGGGCAGGTGTTCATTCCTTCCTATGGTTAATTGGTGAAGCGGTATTCCACTTCCTTCCAGTCGGAATTACCTGGTCGGTTACGAAAAAAATGGGTGGTTCACAAATCCTTGGTATCGTCCTTGGTATTACACTAGTATCTCCGCAATTGCTTAATGCCTATGCTGTAGCAGGTGCAAAGGATATTCCTGTCTGGGATTTCGGTTTTGCAAAAATTGAAATGATTGGTTACCAAGCACAAGTAATTCCTGCAATTTTAGCTGGATTAGTGCTTGCTTTCTTAGAAACTAGATTACGTAAAATTGTTCCAAATTCCATTTCCATGATTGTCGTTCCATTCTTAGCGTTAATTCCTACTGTTTTAATCGCTCATACTGTTTTAGGCCCTATCGGCTGGAGCATCGGTTCTGGAATTTCTCATGTAGTGTATTCAAGCTTAACCTCTTCATTTGGCTGGGTTTTTGCGGCAATCTTCGGGTTCGCATATGCACCACTTGTTATAACAGGGTTGCACCACATGACGAATGCGATTGACTTACAATTAATGAGTGAACTTGGCGGAACAAACCTATGGCCAATGATTGCACTATCTAATATTGCCCAAGGTTCAGCTGTACTTGCGATGATCTTTATTAATCGTAAGGATGAAGAAGAAAAACAAGTCTCTATTCCAGCTGCCATCTCTTGTTACCTTGGTGTAACCGAGCCAGCTATGTTTGGTATTAACTTAAAGTATGGCTTCCCGTTTCTTGCTGCAATGATTGGTTCAATGATCGCAGGTGTTGTCTCAGTTGGTAGTCACGTTATGGCTAACTCAATTGGTGTCGGTGGTATTCCCGGATTCCTTTCCATTCAGGGTCAGCACATGGCAATGTTTGCGATTGCCATGGTAGTAGCAATTGTCATACCATTCATGCTAACGATTATATTCGCTAAAACACGCATGAATAAATTTTCTTTTAAAAAATAAAAGCTAAATCACATATTTAGGAGGGAGACATGCTCCCTCCTTTTCTCCATTAAATTACTTAATCTAAAATAGGCAGGTGTTTGAAATGTCAAATGAATGGTGGAAAAAAGCAGTCGTCTATCAAATCTATCCAAAAAGCTTTCATGATACGACTGGAAATGGAACTGGAGATATTCAAGGCATTATTGAAAAATTAGACTATCTAAAAGAACTCGGTGTAGAAGTCCTTTGGCTTACTCCCATTTATAAATCTCCTCAAAGAGATAATGGGTATGATATCAGCGATTACTACGCAATTCATGAAGATTATGGAACGATGGATGACTTTGATAGGTTACTAGCAGAAGCACACAAACGCGGCATAAAAATCATAATGGATATTGTTATTAATCACACATCAACAGAACATGAATGGTTTAAGCAAGCACGCACCTCTCGAGATAATCCTTACCGTGACTTCTACATCTGGAAGGACGGCAAGCACGGTGAGACTCCTACGAACTGGGAATCTAAATTTGGTGGTTCGGCATGGGAATATGATGAGACAACCGAACAGTATTACTTACATTTATTCGATGTGACCCAAGCAGATTTAAACTGGGAAAATGAAAAGCTGCGTGCAGCCCTATACGAAATGATGCACTTTTGGTTAAAAAAAGGTGTGGATGGCTTCCGTCTCGATGTTATCAATTTAATTTCCAAAGACCAGAATTTCCCTCAGGATGACAGCGACGGCCGGAAATTTTATACCGATGGACCAAGAATTCATGAATTTTTACATGAAATGAACGAACAAGTTTTTTCAAAATACGATATTATGACGGTCGGTGAAATGTCATCTACATCGATTGATAACTGCATTAAATACACGAACCCAAACCAAGAAGAATTAAACATGACATTTAGCTTCCATCACTTAAAGGTCGACTATCCCAATGGTGATAAATGGACGAAAGCAGACTTTGATTTTCATACCTTAAAACAGATTTTATCTAATTGGCAGGTTGGAATGAATCAAGGCGGCGGCTGGAATGCCCTCTTCTGGTGTAATCATGACCAGCCACGGGTCGTGTCCCGTTTCGGCGATGATCAAAAATATCATAAAGAATCGGCTAAAATGCTGGCCACCACCCTTCATATGATGCAGGGAACCCCTTATATTTATCAGGGTGAAGAATTTGGGATGACCAATCCTAACTTCAACTCCATCGATGAATATCGAGATGTAGAGTCCTTAAATATTTTTAACATCAAGAAAAATGAGGGTATGGACCAAGATGAGATTATTGACATCCTAAAACAAAAATCCCGTGACAATTCAAGAACACCAGTCCAATGGAATGCAAATGAAAACGCAGGCTTCACAAGCGGGACTCCTTGGATTCAAACGGCAAGTAATTTCCAGGAAATCAATGCGGAGCAGGCACTTAAAGATTCAGACTCTATCTTTTTCCACTATCAAAAACTTATACAATTACGAAAAAAGTATGATGTGATTACAGTTGGAAAATATCTCCCTATTTCTAATGAAGATGATGCTATATTTGCATATGTTAGAACAAGTGGCTCTGAAAAATTACTAGTGATCAACAATTTTTACGATAAAGAGAAAGCATTCGTTCTCCCTACTGATTTACATCTTGATGAGTATGATAGTGAGATGTTACTCTCTAATTATGAGGATTCGACACCAATTGGCCCGGAAATCTCCTTGCGGCCATATGAGTCGGTTGTGTATTACCTGAAAAGATGAACGGAGATGTCATAATGACGAACAAGTACCTAACGATCTACAACATTATTGTCGAGCAAATAAAAAGTGGAGAAATTCCGCCACAAACGCTTCTTCCCTCTGAGAACGAATTAAAAGATCAATTCGATACATCGAGAGAAACGATTAGAAAGGCGTTAAATTTGCTTTCGCAAAATGGCTATATCCAAAAAGTTAGAGGAAAAGGTTCGATCGTGATCGACATCAGCAAATTTGATTTTCCTGTTTCGGGGCTGGTTAGTTTTAAAGAACTGGCAAATAAAATGGGCAGTAAACCAAAAACGATTGTGAACGAGCTCTCGTTAATCAAGCCCGATGGTTTTGTCAGGCAGCAGCTACAACTGGGAAGTAAGGACCTGGTATGGAAGGTAGTTCGTACAAGGGAAATGGGCGGAGAGAAAATCATTTTAGATAAAGATTTTTTATCTAAAAAGCATGTTCCTACCCTAACAGAAGAAATTTGTGCGGATTCCATTTACCAATATATTGAAAATAAATTAAACCTTACCATTAGTTTTGCCAAAAAAGAAATTGTCGTGGAAGAACCTTCATTCGAGGATCGCTCCCTATTAGACCTTGAAGGCTTTCACAATGTAGTCGTCATAAAAAACTATGTTTATTTAGATGATGCCACCCTCTTTCAATTTACGGAATCAAGGCATCGGCCTGATAAATTTCGGTTTGTAGATTTTGCTCGCAGATCCCATTGATTTCAGTAAGGAGACCTCCAATCCAATTTCGGGGGTCTCCTTTTTTTTCTTCATGTCATATTTAGAGTTTCGTATTAAAAGGATTTTGTCCATGATGTTTGTTACAATAGACGTAACCAAAATCTTGAGGTGAAAATAGTATGTGCGGCCGATTCACGTTAACAGCTACGTTCGAGGAAATCATTGATCGTTTCGATATTATATCTTTTCTTGAAGAAGAAAATTATGCTCCGAGTTATAATATTGCTCCATCTCAGGCCGTACTTGCCGTGATTAATGACGGCAAGTCAAATCGGATGGGATTTTTAAAATGGGGCTTAGTCCCGCCATGGGCAAAGGATGCTTCCATTGGCCATAAGATGATTAATGCCCGAGCAGAAACATTATCGGAAAAGCCAAGCTTCCGAACAGCCTTCAAAAAGAAGCGTTGCCTAGTCATCGCCGATAGTTTTTATGAATGGAAACGACATGAAGATAAAAGTAAAACCCCGATGCGAATTAAACTAAAATCCGATGATCTGTTTGCCATGGCAGGCATTTGGGAGTCTTGGAAATCACCTGAAGGAAAAACGCTCTATACTTGTTCTGTGATAACAACCGAACCCAATGAACTAATGAAAGATATTCATGATCGGATGCCCGTTATTTTGAAGCCAGACGATGAAAAAACATGGCTGGATCCATCCGTCTCTGATACCAATGATTTAAAAAAACTACTTATCCCCTTTGATGAAAACTTAATGGAGACTTACGAAGTATCTTCCTTAGTAAACTCACCGAGAAATAACAACGTTGAGCTTATTCAAAAGATTTGTTAGTACTTTTTAAAAGAACATGCTTAAATTTTTAAAAATATTTTTTCCATATGGACATGTTTACTACATGCACGTCCAAGGTTCTACATATCATGTATTAACCCATAAAAGTTTTCCTTCTTTAGAAAGTGGTAATCGGCCACTTTCTTTTTTTTGTGGAAAAATATGGGCAAAGTGTAGCTACCCGAGCTATAATGGCGGTAAGGAGAGTAAAAAATGAGAGGAGATTTCCTATGGACCAACTGGTAAAAAAATTCTATGACCTGCCAACAACTTGTATATCCGATGCGATGGATGGCTTAAATAACCTCCACCCTGCGATTAAACCTCTAAAAGAAGAATATAAGCTTACTGGAAGAGCTTTAACGGTGAAGATTCCTGTCGGTGATAATCTTGCCGTCCTAAAGGCAATTCGTGCGTCAAAACCAGGGGATATTTTAGTTATTGATGCTAAAGGAGATCCATATCGTGCCATTGCTGGTGATTTTGTTGTTGGCATGGCTCAAACACTTGGAGTCGGTGGAATCGTAGTTGATGGTGTCATTCGTGATATTGTTGGAATCAAGGGCTTGAACTTCCCCGTCTTCTCGAGGGGCACTACCGTTGCAGCTAGTGGTAAAGCAGGAGTTGGAGAGATTAATATCCCGATTTCATGCGGCGGAATGACAGTACATCCAGGCGATATCATTGTTGGGGACGCGGACGGCGTCGTGGTCATTCCACAAATGGTCGAACAAGCTGTCTTGGAAAAGTCCCTCGAAAAGTTAAAAAACGATCAGATTAGAGAAGAGCGTATAGCTGGTAATCGTGAGGCTATTATGAAACATTTAGATGAACTCATTAATAGGTAAAAAACTAACAAACCCCTTTTCCATGCGGAACTGGGGTTAGCTATTATCTTATTCGCTCCCTTTCGTGTCCCACCATTCCCGAACCTCAAAAATGCCGATGACTTCATTTTTTGCTTTTTCAAAAACCTCTACCGTTTCGTTAGTGGAATAAGAGAAAATATAGTGGGTGGATGATTCGCCCATTAATCGAAAGGAACTGATTTCCCCATCTTTCATTTCAACCATATACACTTTTCCGGTCAAAACATCATTTGCTTCGGCTAAATTTTTCATGAATGATCATCTCCTTACATTACTTTACTCTCAGATTAGCAGATTACATGCTTCATAATATGAAAGAAATTCAAAAAAATAACGAATATTAGTAACACTTTTGGAGAGAACAAACACCTACCTTTTTTTTTCATATAGAGAAATAATAAAAATAATTCGATTCCCTTTCAAAACCAATTTTTTCATAGAGTCTTTGGGCAGTAATGTTTTCCTTGCCTGTCTCTAGCATAACTCCTTTTGCTCCTGTTTCCTCTGCAAACAAAATCGCCTTATGTATTAATTTTTCCCCAGCACCTTTTCCGCGGAATTGTTCCTTCACATATAAATCATTTAATACCCATGATCGGACCATGCTAACTGAAGAAAAGGATGGATATAACTGAACAAAACCAACGGGATGTTCCCCATCAACAGCCATAAACACAACGGATTCGTTGTTCAGTATTCTTGCTTTTAAAAACTCTCGTGCACCCTCCAAGTCGGACGTTTGCTCATAAAATACCCGATATAAATCAAACAATACCGTCAACGAATCGAGATCACTAATAGTTGCTTTTTGGATAATCAATTTTTAATTCCTCCTAGTTAAGAATAATTTACTAATCTACGAGATTGAGTGAAATTCACAATATTACAGAAGGATAATCTTAAGTAAATGCAGAATATTAAATCATTATTATTAAACCACGATATTTGGTCGTTTGTTCAACTCTGTAGAAAAATTTTGCTTGGGGGGAAATAGACATGAACGCTTCTATAGACGTAAGGCACGCTTTGTCTGAAAGAATTATTCCTTTTAATGATAGGCTAGCACCACTATTCATTCGAGACAGATTACATTCTCTCATTCCGGAAGGCACAGAACATATTTACGTAATAGGGATTGGTTCAAATGTCATAAGTGGTGACAGTCTAGGTCCATTTGTGGGTACCTTACTACATAATCTATACCCCAAACACTTATCAGTAATCGGAAACCTTGAATCTCCCTTAGATGCACAAACGCTTATCCCACAGGTTTCTCAGACCCTGCCACAAAATAGTTTTGTCATTGCCATTGATAGTGTTCTAGGGTCTGAAAGAATCGTTAACACTATTGTTGTTCGTGACGGTTCATTGTTGCCTGGGGCGGGATTAGGAAAAAAACTTCCTCCGATGGAGATTGCAGCATTATGGGGGTTGTACAGGAAAATGATCCGCGATTGGAATGCTCTCTCCTTTCCACGAATCTGCATCTAATTTTCACTATGGCAACAAATATTGCCAAAGGGATATCACTAGCTGTTAGGCAATATTACAAATATCCTTCGCTCCATCCGATTTTGCATAATTGCTGGTAATGGATGAGGTCGATTTAGGGACACTTCTTATAATACCAGATATTTCAATTAATTGAAACGAACCACTTCAAGAGAGAATGAAAAAAGGGCCCGGAGGTTCCTCCGGACTACTATCTTCCTTCATTTACTATTCCTTTTGATCCCATAAATAATTAACAACGGCATCATATTGTTCTTTTGATAAAGAACCTGGAGCGGACTTAGGCATCTTCTTTTCTACAAAACTATAAAGATCCTCTTTCTTTTGAAAATCGGCATGAATTTTCGTTGAATCCAGTTTTACTTGACCACCAGTAATGTCACCCGAACTATGGCAGGTAATACAGCTTTTTTGAAAGATGTCATCCCCTGCAACCGTGCTAGCGGTTTCACTTGTTGGTTTACTAGACGGTTCTTTTGATGTGTCATCATCATTACAGGCACTCAATAAACCAATCATTAAAATAAATAATCCCAAACCAAAAATCTTTTTCAACCTTCCACCCCTTTTTTGGTTTCCTCGGGATTGCCTTCATATTGGAAATAGATGCCTACTGGCAATCTCACAGGTAAAAATAAACATGCCCTATGACATATTATTTCTAAAGTCCTATGATTATTCCTTCATAAATACTATGGTAAAGATACTTAATTTTCTATTTGGATTCCACTGTAAGACTTTTTTAACTGAGTGAGTTTTTTTGTAAAGAAAAAGGACAGATAAAGCAGATAACCTGCCTTTATCTATCCTTTTTTCATTTATTCACTTTCGGATTCATCTTTATTAAACCAAAGTGGATCATTATTATCCTCTTCACCATTATAGTTAATAAGGATTTCTTCCCCTGCTTTGATATCCTTGTACGCGTAAAAATCAAACGTGTGATTCGGGAAGTTAATTTCATATGTAGCATTGGGCTCATATGAATGGTTAAACAACATCCCGTATCCTAAAAGAAGTGCGGTGTGGTTAATACCATATTCAAATGCATAATCAGCAAGCAGTGTTTTCTCTATATGAACATGCTCCTCATTAGGATAAGGAATAACGGGTGCTTCATGGATCAGCTCACCTTTTGCAATATCACGAGTCGCAAATACCCCTCTATTTAATTCCCCATCACTAAGCTTCGAAGTCTTAATCTCAATCATCTTAATCACCTATTTGTACTTTCCATTAAAGTTTTTAATCATAATATAGCTTGCCATTATCTACAGAAGAAAGCAAATGTTTTTTCTTTCCACACATTTTTCGCTGGTGCCTGACACCAAGACAGATAAAACTACAATCATCAAAAAACTGTCAAAAGATATTCTTCACAGCTTTAGGTGAATAGGTCATTTTTTTGAAGAGGAAAACATAAAATAGGAATATACGTTCGCAACAGGAGGCGAGGACATGGGGAACTTGATTACAGGAGAAATGTTGGTTAAGTATTACGAACTGAATAAACAGAAAAAAGAAATAGAAATGGAAATGAATGAATTAAAGGATGCCTTTCAAAATTACTTTAATAATCTAGTAGGATCTAATCATAAAGGCGAAATTACCATAAGCGGCTATAAGCTTCAACGGCAAATACGAAAAACAGAAAAATATGACGAGGTTGAAACCATTAAAAGATTAGAAGAATTACAGATGAATGAACTCATCCAAGTCGTGAAAAAACCAGATGATGTAAAAATCAAAGCCGCTCTTAACCTAGGCTTAATAAATCCCGATCATTTAGAGGGCTGCATAGTTTCGACTAGCTCCCCTGCTATTTCAGTGAAACCAATCACACCAAGATAAGGTATGATAAAGACCCCTCATCTACCCTTTTGATGCAGGGGTCTTTGTTCATAAAATCGTTGTAAATTAATGGAGGAATTTAGGAAGCAATAAAGATGTCGAAGTTACTTTTAAAGTATGGGATGAGATGTGGCATGTTTTTCAAACGTTTGCTACTCCAGAAGGTCAACAGGCGATTGACGGAATTGAGGATTTTGTTCAAAAGCATTTGGTGTATGAGGTTTCCTTCAATTCATTAACTTTTTAAGAATATAACAAGTTCCATCTTCAGCAAAAAATAAAGATTCCCCTTCGTTCACGTTGAAATTAACATTTTTTTTGTCATAAATCAGTTTTGCTATTTTTTCATATTTCTTAACGACTTCTATTGGTGGGTTCACAATGATATCTTGTTTTCCATATGTGGTAACAAATCCTTTTGGGTTATATTTCCTTTCGGGCTTTAATTCTGTACTCCAACTTCCATCTAAAAGAACGGAGCATGCGGTATACTTTGTTTTTCTGGTTTGAATAGACCAAAGCTTTCGACAATTACATCGATGTATTTTGAATTTCATCACCCAATACCCTCTTTCAAACTGAAAAATTCAAAATATGATTATTGTAAATTGTATTCCCGCATTTACAAAATTATTTATAATAGCCTGATTGAAGATAAGTCCTCCAAAGAATTTGATATTGTTCCAGTTAATGGTAAAATTACCATTGAAATTTATTACAAAGGGGTTATCGCAAATGTCTGTTGATGTTTATCTTAATTTTAATGGAAACTGTCGTGAGGCAGCAGAGTTTTACGCGGAGGTTTTTGGTACAGAAAAACCTCAAACTATGACTTTCGGGGAAGTCCCTCCGAACCCAGAATATCAACTTCCAGAAGAAGCAAAAAACTTGGTTATGCACACACGACTGAACATTGATGGAAGCAACGTCATGTTCTCTGATGTTTTTCCTGGAATGCCTTTTGTAGCAGGTACCAACATTAGCCTTGCTATTGTAAATAAGGACTTGGATAAAATTAAATCTTATTTTAACAAACTTCAAGAAGGCGGCAAGGTAGTCATGGAGCTTCAAGAAACATTCTGGAGCAAATGCTACGGCTCCCTAAAAGATAAGTTTGGAATTGAATGGCTATTTAATTATGATAATGGCGAAAGCGTAATGTAATTGGGTTTAATAAGGAAGACCGGGCAAATTTGCCCGGTCCTTTTTTGGTTATTTTGAATATTTTATAAGGGCATCATACGCTTCCTAAGGTTACCGTTAAGCCTCGATTTGCTGACTTAATTTTGCTTGCTCTTCGTCTTGTCCCCACCCTTTGCAAACATCAATCCATTCTTTAGCAAATGAATACTGATATAATTCATCTTTCGTTAATTCGATTGCAGAGTTGGTGCTGCCACAAGCGGGGAAAACTGTCTCGAAGCGCTGCATTGATACATCCAAATAGACTTCAAGCTCATTATTCAGCCCAAACGGACAAACACCGCCAATGGCATGACCAGTTTGTTCGAGAACTTCGTCTGGTGAGAGCATCCTTGCTTTGAAGCCGAATTGATGACGAAACTTCTTATTATCAATTTTTGCATCACCTGCAGCAACAATTAAAATAGCTTTTTCCTCGCTCCCTCTAAAAGATAAAGTTTTCGCAATTCGAGCTGAAGCTACTCCAATGGTCTCGGCAGCCTGTTCCACTGTGGCACTCGAGGTATCAAATTCCATTACATCTCCATCACGATCCCATTGTTTAAAATGGGCCTTCACACTTTCCAATGACATCTTATACATCCTTTCCCTAACGTATTATTAGAATAATATCATACTTTAAAGGGATAAAGCTAAAAGACGTCTTATACCAGTAAGTCTGGTAATGTTTATATTTTTATTCCCAAATTTTATATTGATTATCAATATTGTCAAAATCAATTTTTCCTTTTTTCATCTTTGGAGGACAAATCGAGTTATATTTCAGGATTCTTTCATTAATGGCATCTATCAAGTTCATTATTTCAAATTCAGCGGATTTTAGTTCTTTTAATGTTATGGCTTTAGAAATCTCAAGTCTGATTTCCTTTTGTAAAATTACAAATGGCGGGAGATAACCAGCATCGCTAGCTGTGTTGAGGAAATTGAAATAGACATCCCCAGAAAATAGAAGGGATGGAATGGGTTTGCCGAATCGTGGGTGCTTTTTGATTTCCTCAGCTAATTGGGAATTACTTACTATTTGATCCATCAAATCTGCATGACCAGCTTTCTTATAGACCATAAATTCTCTTCTCCTCTCAACTTCTTACATATATTTTCTTTATTCGCTACTTCCCTCCCATAATCCTTCGATTAAAATTGATTTTCCTTAAGTTTTTTAAACTGTTTCCTAAAAAGTGATATAATCATTGTTATATTTAAAAAATTAAGATATTAGTATTGTTTCATAATGGAGGGATCAAATGAATTCGCAAGTAGCAGTAATGTCCTCCCCAAGGATAAAAGGCATTTTTTTAGTATTGATTGCTGCAACATTTTGGGGTGTTTCAGGAACTGTCGCTCAATACTTATTTCATCAACAAGGATTTAGTACCAACTGGCTAGTTGTTAACAGGCTGATTTTTTCAGGTTTTGGCTTGTTATTTTTTTCACATACAGTGGGTAAACAGAATATCTGGGCCATTTGGAGAAATAAACAGGATATCTTTCGTCTAGTAATCTTTGGTGTAATTGGCATGTTTGGCGTACAATATACGTATTTCGCTGCTATCGAACAAGGAAATGCAGCAACGGCAACCGTTTTGCAGTACCTGGCACCAGTAATCATTGTCTGTTATTTAAGTTTTCGTGCAAAGGAATTACCTAAAATACATGAAGTAATTGCGATTGGATTAGCCATCTTCGGAACCTTTCTACTCGTGACGAAGGGTAATATCCATTCACTCTCCATTTCATCCTCTGCCTTTACATGGGGAATTCTATCTGCATTTGCACTCGCTTTTTATACACTCTATCCTGGAAGTTTGTTGAATAAATGGGGGTCGCTTCTTACTGTTGGTTGGGGAATGATGATCGGTGGGATTGGCTTTAGCTTGATTCATCCTCCATGGAAGTTTCAAGGCCATTGGAGCTTAACGTCCTTTCTAGCTGTAGTTTTTGTGATTATTTTCGGTACATTAATCGCCTTTTTTTGTTTTATGGAAAGCCTGAAATACATTCGTGCTTCTGAAGCAAGTCTTCTCGCTTGTGTTGAGCCATTATCAGCGGCCTTTTTAGCCGTAGCCTGGCTCCAAGTATCATTTGGCCCTGCCGAATGGATTGGTTCCATTTCAATTATTTCAACTATTTTTATTTTATCTGCTGTTAAACGGTAATCACAGCTATAAAAATGGTGCCTGACACCACTAAATAAATAAAAGAAGCAGACCTACAAAGGTCTGCTTTCATATTTACTCACCTAAATCAACGTTATGGTAGACTTGTTGAACGTCTTCTAGGTCTTCTAATACATCAATCATTTTCTCGAATTTAGCTTGTGCGTCTTCAGGAAGGGCGATTTCATTTTGCGCAAGCATCGTTAGTTCAGCCACAGTAAAATCAGTAATCCCCGCATTTTTGAATGCTTCCTGCACGGCATGGAATTGTTCTGGCTCAGCATAAACAATCACCGACTCATCTTCTTCAATAATGTCTCGTACGTCAACATCTGCTTCCATCAACAATTCAAGTACATCGTCCGCCGTTTTTCCTTCGACGCCGATAACAGCGGTTGCATCAAACATATAAGCAACTGATCCACTTACTCCCATGTTTCCGCCGTTTTTACCAAATGCAGCACGTACATCGGAAGCCGTGCGGTTCACGTTGTTTGTCAGGGCATCAACAATAACCATCGACCCGTTTGGACCGAAGCCTTCATATCGAAGTTCAGAATAGCTTTCCTCAGAACCGCCCTTAGCTTTTTCAATTGCTCGGTCAATAATGTGTTTGGGTACATTGTATGTTTTTGCACGCTCTAAAACAAATTTTAAAGCTTGATTCGATTCAGGATTTGGTTCACCCTGTCTAGCAGCTACATAGATTTCAATCCCAAATTTCGCATAAATACGGCTTGTATTTGCATCCTTTGAAGCTTTCTTTTCTTTAATATTGTTCCACTTACGTCCCATTATGAACACTCTCTTTCCACTATTGAATCTACACAAAATTATTAATATGAAACTAGATCTACTTCAGACATGTTCCATATAATAATTAAGTGTTCATTACTTATTTGATTGTTTCTATCATTGACAAATAATATTATACAGTAATTGCATCATTTGTTAAGAGTCTATTACTTAAATTCAGTTAAGAAATTGATTTTAGTATAGATTAAATGACAAAAAGAGGTCGAAACCGATGAGTTTCGACCTTTTTAATAGCATTAGAGAACTAAACCAGCATTTGAAACAGAGTACTATCTTTATTGACTTCGCGATATAAAAAGCCCTTCGCTTTGATTCGTTCAATCAATGGTGTGTAGTCTTCCTTATCCTTTAGTTCAATTCCAACCAAGGCTGGACCTGTTTCTCGATTATTCTTTTTCGTATATTCAAAATGGCTAATATCATCGTTTGGTCCAAGGACATCATCCAAAAACTCACGTAACGCACCCGGGCGTTGCGGGAATTGGACAATAAAATAATGCTGCAGTCCTTCATAAATTTTTGAGCGCTCTTTGATTTCCTGCATCCGACCAATATCATTGTTTCCGCCACTTACGATACAGACAACAGTTTTGCCCTTAATTTCATCTGCATACATATCCAAGGCTGCTACAGAAAGGGCTCCAGTCGGCTCCACAACGATTGCATTTTCATTGTATAACGATAATAATGTTGTGCAAACCTTTCCTTCCGGAACAACAAGAATATCATCAACGATTTCTTTGCAAATGCTAAAGGTCATTGATCCCACCGTCTTCACAGCTGCGCCATCCACGAACGGGTCAATTTCTTTCAATGAGGTAACTTCCCCTTTTAAAAATGATTCCTTCATACCAGGTGCACCTTGTGGCTCGACACCAATTAATTGCGTTTCTGGAGAATAGTGCCTTAAATACGTGCCGACCCCAGACAAAAGCCCTCCTCCGCCAATTGCGGCAAACAGATAGTCAATTTTTTCAGGGCAATCATTGAGCAGTTCAACGGCAACCGTCCCTTGTCCAGCAATCACATCGGGATCATCAAAGGGATGAATAAATGTCCGATTTTCCTCTTGACTGCATTCCCTTGCTTTTTCATAAGCATCGTCAAAGGTATCCCCAACCAAAACAATCTCAACATCATCTTTACCCCAAAATTTAACTTGTTTTACCTTTTGCTTTGGTGTTGTACTTGGCATAAAGATTTTCCCATGAATATTTAAGAGATGACAAGAATAAGCAACCCCCTGCGCATGGTTTCCTGCACTTGCACAGATAATTCCATTCTTTAACTCATCTTCATTAAGTTTCTTAATTCGATTATATGCCCCGCGGATTTTAAAGGAACGAACGCTTTGTAAATCCTCTCGTTTTAAGTAGACATGGCAGCCGTATCGTTCTGACAACAAGTGATTGTATTGCAGGGGAGTTGGCGAAATAACATCCTTAATGGTATGGCTGGCAATAATAATATCCTCCACATTAAACACTTTCTTATCAACTTGTTGATTCATCTTCCTTTTCCCTCCTAATTTTTTGCATCCATAAAGAAATTTTCATAAGAATAAATACATTTTTTAAACACAAAAAACTCGCCCCCATAGTATAGGGACGAGTTAACTCGCGATACCACCCTACTTCCGCAACAAACAAACACTGCGGCTCTCGATCAACGTACCATTCTAAGTACGTGTTCCATTGTAACGGCGGAATTTCCGGTCTAGCTTACTTAACAGTTTCAGCTACACATCTCCGAGATGATCTTCGAATACGTCCTGACATCGACTTTCAGCAACTGTCGACTCTCTGTAGAACAAGGGCCTAATCTACTCTTCTCATCATTGATTCATCTTCAATTTTTATAAGGGTACCATTGAAAAAATAACTTGTCAATATTTTTTGACTATTTTAATTATTTTGTTAATTATAAAGCGCTTACATTGTTTTAAGGATTCTTTCGCCTATTTCATTCCCTTAATTTTTATATTTTATTTCGCCACCGATGATCGTCATATCAATCTCAGTTTTGAGTAATTCGTCAGGATTCTCTATTGTAAATAAATTATTAGAATAAACCGTTAGATCCGCTAGCTTACCTCTTGAAATCGTCCCTTTAAGATTTTCTTCATTGGTAGCGAATGCACCCCCAACTGTAAAAAGCTTAACGGCTTCAAGCATTGAGAGTTTCTCTTCTGCATTCCAGCCTTCATGTAGATCCCCAGGAGTTCTACGGGTAACCGCAGCATGAATACCAAGAAGAGGGTCTATAGGTTCAACGGGTGCATCGGAACCGCCAGCACACAAAACGCCCGATTCAAGTAACGTTTTCCATGCATATAAAAAGGGCTCCCTCTTTTCGCCTACTCTTTCTTTCACCCATGGATAATCACCCACCACGAACCTTGGTTGAATATCAGCAATCCGGCTCATATCCACTAATCGCTGAACTAAATCATTCCGAACCAGGGATGTGTGAATAATCCGATCACGGTATTCCACTTTTGGAAATTGATCCAGTATATCTAGAATATTTTCTAAAGCCTTGTCTCCAATCGTATGGACAGCTAGTGGCATGGCGTGTTCTCGTACCTCTTTAACCACTCTATAAATGGTTTCTTGGTCATACATGGCATCTCCAAACTGACTCGGGTTATCGTGATAGGGCTCTGATAGGAGCGCCGTTCTTCTCCCAAATGCTCCATCAGCAAAAATTTTTATCGCTCCTATTTGTAGTTTGTCATTTCCATAGCCTGCATACATTCCTCTTTCTTTCAATAGATTAAGATAGGGGTAATCAATGAGCAGATTACAGCGTAAACCTTGGCCTTCCTGGTTAATTAATTCATCATACATTTTATACGTGGAATCCAGGCCGCCTAAATAAGCAGGATCATTGGTATGTACACTTGTTAGTCCCTTCTTCACCGCAAATTGCATCGCTTGCTGTAAGCCACCCTTTAACTCTTGATAGGTTCGTTCCGGGATGTATTTTGTTATCAGCTGGGAAGCCGATTCGAGCAGCATCCCTGTCGGCTTTTTGGTAATCGGATCAAGTACAACTGTTCCGCCGGTTGGAATATGAATCTCCGGATAATACTGACTCATTTCAAGTGCCTTGCTATTCACTAAAAATGTATGGTGACAAATCCGTTTTAGATAAACAGGACAGTGCGGTGCAACAACGTCTAACTCATCTATGGTAGGAATAGTTCCTTCCATAAAGAGATTTTCATCCCAGCCCATTCCGACAAGCCACTTTCCAGGCGCAACGGTATTCGCCTTTTCCCTAATTTTATCAAGCATTTCGCTTTTTGATTTTACACCGGTTAAATCAAGGTCTAAAAAGTTGAACGCCACACCAGAAAGGTGCAGGTGGCTATCAGTCAATCCGGGGGTAACCATTTTCCCCTGCAAATCAATAATGTTTGACCCATTTCTGCCCCATTGTAGGATCATTTCGTGGTGTGACCCTATATCTACGATTCTACCTTTCTCAACGACAACAGATTCCACTACTGGTTGATTCGGGTCCAAAGTATAGATTGTCCCATTTATAAAAATTGACTTTGTCATAATATCTCCCTTTCCTTTATTATATTTCTGTTTTACCATATTGAAAAAAATGTGTAAAACTAATAAGTTCTGGAATTAGAAATGGAGGAAAGCCAGATTCTATCTTCTTTAGAGATAGAATCTGGGAATTACGACCAAATCGAACTCTATTCATATAAAGATGCTGCCTCTTTTTGATAAACGGATTTTCCGCCCATAAATGTCTCCACTACCTGTATTTCGTCAATCTTCTCAGGGCTCACTTCAAAGATATCTTGGTTAAGTATTATAAAATCGGCATGATATCCTGGTGCCAGCTGTCCAACCTTCGGAATGCGGGTAATTTCTTGAGCGGCCCTAGTATAAAGAATGATAGCTGTCTCTAAATCTACTTTTTGTTCTTGGCCCGTGTCCGTCCCGTCATAGGCCAAGCGTGTAACAGCCGATTTTATGCCTACAAATGGATTCACCGGATCGGCCCATGCCGTTGCAGGGGCATCTGATGAAAAGGCAACTTTAATTCCTGCTTCTAACATTGACTGTACAGGATAGGTCTTTTTTGTTCGATCGGCCCCTAGGTTATTATGGTAGCTTTCAATTTCTGCAAATAAGAAGATTGGCTGGGTAACAAAAGCAATTCCAGTTTCCGATGAACGCTTTAATGCTTGTGGTGTTGGCATAGCCGCATGTTCAATTCTGATCGAAGGGGAATCTGTAAGCCAGCCCTTTTTTCCATAAAATGTGTCAACAATTAAATCAATTGCCTGCTCACCCATGGCATGGACAACCAGCTGAACATTATTTTGCTCTGCTGCCTCTGCTGCCGCCAATAATTCTTCCTCGGTTGTCATTTGGATCCCATAATTCTCCCCCTCACCTAAGAAAGGCGGATTTACCCATGCGGTTTGGCCGGATACACTTCCATCTGAGAATAACTTAACCCCGCCAATATGGATTTGGTTTTCAAGGCTAGTTTTTTCGTTTTCCAAGATCGGGTTTTTCTTTAAATCTTCCCAAATATAGTAGAGTACTGTACGTTGCTTTAGTCCTTTTTTGACTGCATCATTATACATTTCCAAATAATCAGTTGGTTCCGTTCTGCCCATAGCATCGGTTATCGCTGTAATTCCATGTGAGAGCAGCACATTACTTAACTCGGCAAGTATTTCAGCGTTCTCTTCGAGTGTTTTCACAGGCATAATCCGAGTGACAAGGTCCTTGGCATTCTCACGTAAAATGCCAGTGGGTTCACCGTCTTCATCCCTGTCAATCTGACCGCCTGGCACTTCAGGTGTATCCCTTGTAATTCCTGCTAATTCCAAAGCCTTGCTGTTAACAACCACAATATGTGCACACGTCCGTGTAATAATAACAGGAACGTCTGCAGCAGCTTGGTCTAAATCCCAGCGTGTGGGTGAACGTCCTTCCAGCAACTTTCCTTCATCATATCCCCAGCCTTCAACCCATTTATCCTTCCCTTGAGCACCGCGCAAACTTCTAATCTCTTTAATTAAATCTTCAATGGAATGAATAAGCGGAGGCGTACAAGCTATTTGCTTGGATGCATTAGCAAGGTACAATGGGTGTAGATGAGCATCGATTAAGCCTGGCAGCACACTAAGACCCTGAAGATCGACACATTCACCTTCAATTTTTTCTAAATCAGTTTGACTGCCAATCCATGCTACCTTACCATCACGAACGATCATCGCGGTTGCATGCGGTTTATCAGGATTAGCTGTAAAAATCTTTCCATTAATATAGGTACACTCAGTCTTTTTATTGATAGTCATTGATTTCTCTTACTCCCTTTCTGAAAATCTAGCAAGTTGCATTGATTGTATAATTTATCAGTTACGCACTTAAATCCGTTCCTATGTCATTTTTTCGAGGAGCTGCCCTATAAAGCAGTGCTCCTCCAATAAATCCGATGATTGCCGGTAGAAGCCATGCGAACCCCTTGCTGCTTAACGGGATCATTGATATCAAATCATTAGCAAGCTTTATGTTTAATCCATAGGCTCCTAACATTTCAAATAAGCTAACTGAAACCGTTAACAAGACCGCCCCCTTGTATGCCCCTGCATTTGGGATATATTTACGGAAGACGCCAAGGAATACTATTACAATCGATACTGGATAGAGTCCCAAGAAGAGTGGAAGCGCGAAGTTAATAATTTTTTCAACCCCAAGCAGGCCTACTGAAACTCCACAAATACATATAACTAGAACCCAAGTACGATAGTTTACTTTATTTTTGGTCAATTGACTGAGAAAATCGGCAATCGACGCTGTAATCCCAATCGCCGTTGTAAGGCAGGCTAAGGCAACAGCAACAGCCAAGAAAATCGTTCCATAATCGCCTAGTAAACGATGAACAAGTCCCGTTAAAAGAGCAGTACTCTCAATATCTTTCGGGAATAGACCTGTACCTGTAGCACCAATATAAAGTAAGCCACCGTAAACAATTAATAGACCCACACCTGCGATGATGGTACCATTAATCGCAACTTTTCTAACATTAGCAGAGTCCTTATACCCTCTGTTACCAACAGCTCCGATAAATACTGAGGCACAAAGTAGACCAGTAAAAAGGTCACCCGTCTGATAGGCACCAGTAAAAGCATTAGAAAATGCGTTTGGAAGTTTTGTATCAATCGGTGCTGCAACTGGATCGAATGTACCTTTAAAGATGATGAATAATAAAATAACTAATAATCCAGGTGTCAGCACTTTTCCCACTTTATCGATAAGATTTGATCGGTCATTGGCAAAATAATAATTAAGGGCAAAGAAGATAATCATCGTTCCAACCGCAGGAAAATGCGGAAATAGTATATGAACGCCTATTTCATGAGTGGTAGCAGCCGTTCGAGGGACGGAAACGACCATGGCAACACATAACATACACAGAATATTGTAAACTTTATAAAACCATGGACTAATTGGGTTGGTTAAGACTTCAAATTTCCCTTCAGCATTTAAAACAGCTATTAGTCCAAGTAAGGGCAGGATAATTCCAGTAAGAACAAAACCTGCGAGAGCGGTTGGCCAATCTGTCCCCGAAACAAATCCGATCGATGGCGGAAAAATTAAATTCCCAGCACCGAAAAATACGGCGAAAAAGGCAAAACCAAAAATGAGACTATCAAGGTAAATCTTGTTTGTTTTCATTCGATGCACTCCTTTAATTACTGAAATCCCATACAATGGTTAGAATTTGACCAATCGTGCAATCCCTTATGAATATTTAAAATTAATAAATAATTGCACATCACTCAAATACGATGCAATAATTGTGCCAACTTTATAAAAACCAATTAACAATTATGTGAAATTTTCGAATAAACCTTATAAATCCTCTATTAACGACAATAAATTTTTAAAGAAATATGAATAATTATTACAATTTTCTTGAAAGTTTATCGGTATAAATCAAACCGAGAAACGATAATTGTAAAAATTTTTTTATTTCGTAAAAATATTTTTACCATAAATAAAAGATCAAGGACTTCCCACACAATAAAAAATGCCCACGGATAAGAGGACATTTTTCTATTCATAGTCATTGGGACTAACAATCCAATGACTATGATTTTCTTAGCTTAAAACTCTATTGCTCAATTATGCTTGTCGATTTGGAACTTACAGCAAGAGTAGCTTTTACCTTGTTCTTAGTGTCTGGGCTGTATTTCACCTCCAATTTATGGAATATATAAGTGAATATCCCAACAAGAATAAGATAAAACAAGCCAGTTACCATGTAGGTTTCCAATGGCCGGTAATTGGCTCCAGCAATTGACATCGTAGCACCCCATAAATCTGTCATACCAATATAGGCCACTAGTGCTGATTCTTTCAGCAATAGGATAAATTGGTTTCCAAGTGAGGGTATAGCCCGTTTGAAGGCCTGCGGTAAAATAATTCTTCGCATCGCTAACTTGTAAGTCATCCCAAGAGAGCGTGCTGCTTCCATCTGACCATTATCAATCGATTGAATGGCACCGCGGAAGATCTCCGATATATATGCCCCATTGTGAACGGATAAGGCGATGACCCCTGCCCAAAATTGCGGTAACGTTAAGATGGACGAAATTCCAAAATAGAGAATACAGATTTGGACTATCATAGGCGTTCCACGAACGAGGATTAAATAACCTTGCGCAATGAGGTTTAGGAATTTAATATTAGAGAGTGAAAAGAAGGCAAACACAAGGCCGATAATACTTCCTAATATAAGTGAACTAACGGTTACCTTCATTGTTATTAATAATGCATCAAATAATGAGCTAAAGTTTGATTGAAAAATTTCTAGCATGTCAAATCCCATCCAGTCAACAGATAATTTTTTGATTCAACCTGCATTATTTCTTTGTTTCCATAAGATTGTAGCCAAACCACTTTTTACTAATCTTTTCATAAGTTCCATCTGCAATGATTTCGTCCAATGCTTTGTTGATTTTATTAGTTAGTTCTTTATCTTCTTTGTTCGTTGCGATGGCTTGATTATCTACTTGTAGTAATTCATCTACTGCCTTAATTTTCAAGTCACCTTGAGTAATGCCCACTTTACCAAAAATATCATCACAGATAACTGCATCAACACGCCCTGTCGCTAAGTCCATTAAAGCAGTCATATCCCCTTGAGAATAAGCCATGACTTTTTCCTGATCAGTTAACTCTTTTGCTAGCTTTTCATAGATTGTTGCTGGTGTAACCCCAATTTTCTTACCCTTTAAGTCTGCTTTCGACTTAATTTCAGTATTGTTAGCACTTACAAAAATTCTTGAACCAGATTTGTAGTAGGGATTCGTAAAATCTACAGCTTTCTGACGTTCTTCCGTTACTGTCATACTTCCAAGGATTGCATCAAATTTTTTATCTCTAAGTCCTTGAATAATGGTCTCAAATGGAAAGGTGATTGCTTTTGGTTTCATATCCATTTTATTAGCCAAAGCTTCACCAATTTCAACATCAAAACCTGTTAGTTTCCCATCTTCCTTATAATTAAAAGGCTTAAATAAACCGCTCATGGCATAAACAAATTCTTCTTGTTTCTCAGCAGTGTTTGTTTCCTTCGTTGAACCACATCCCGCAAGAACGATAGAAATCATTAATATAACTGAAATTAAACTGACAATCGTCTTCTTTTTCATTTTATTGCCCCCTGTTTCTTTTATTTATTTTAAAATGCTATTTAAAAACTGTTTTGTTCGCTCATTTTGCGGATGATTAAAGAAGCTGTTCGGATGCTCTTGCTCCAAAATTTGTCCATCATGCATGAAAGCCACCCGATCTGCAACCTCACGTGCAAAACCCATCTCATGGGTAACGACCACCATCGTCATCCCATCATTTGCTAATTGCTTCATAACTTGCAGCACCTCGCCAACTAATTCAGGATCTAGCGCTGACGTTGGTTCATCAAAGAGCATGATTTTCGGCTTCATCGCAAGTGCTCTCGCAATTGCTACCCTTTGCTTTTGCCCGCCTGACAAGCTATCTGGAAAGACATCTGCTTTATCTCTTAATCCTACTTTTTCTAGTAATTCATAGGCGTGCTGCTTTACCTCGTCCACTTTTCTCTTTTTCACAAAGATGGGTGCTTCAATAATATTTTCTAGAACTGTTTTATGAGGAAATAAGTTAAAGTGTTGAAAAACCATGCCAACCTCTTCACGGACTTTATTCAGATTTGTTTTATTAGGAACGATTGGTTCTCCTTCAATCTGAATCTCCCCGTCGTCATATACTTCTAAAAAATTTAGACAACGGAGTAAAGTGCTTTTTCCCGAGCCACTTGCCCCTATTAAAACAACTACTTCTTTTTCATTAACCGTTAAATCGACACCCTTTAATACGGTTAATGGACCAAAGGATTTTACCAAATTTTTCAATTGAATCATTTATTGCTCCCCCTTTCTACGAAACGATGGAAATTAGTTATATATGTAAATTCTTATCAACTGTGATTTTGCAGTTGATTACTTTTCTAAACACCTCCTTATCAACATGAGAACTTTTACATACTTACTATTTATTAATGCAATTCCTATGCCAACTTTTATAATATTTAAATTATTTAGTCAATTAGGATTAGCTTATCTATGCTAAAATGCTAAAATCATTTAGAACTCTCCCAAAATTTTAAAACATAAATTATTTTTTACCCTTAGAATTTTCTGATAATACCTTTTGTCATTTTCAACTATCTTTCTTTTTGTGTAAAAATTTTTACTTATTCGTAAAATATTTTTAACGACAAGTAACTAGTTTTTCATTTGAATCAAAAAAACAGCCACAGATTTTATACAATCCGTGGCCGTCCCATTTTGTTTTTCATTGATATCACATGACCGTTTATCCTAGTTGGTACTTTTCGATTTTATATTTCAATAGTTGTTTTGATAGACCCAATTGTTTGGCCGTTTCTGTTAATTTTCCATTCTTACTGCTAAGTTCTTTCATTATCAGCTCTTTTTCAAATTGTTCTACCGCTTCTTTTAAGGATTCGATCTTATTATCCATTTGATCACTTGTAGGTGATTCGTGATATTCCCTCATTCTTTTTGGAATATCCTCTATCGTGATATGATTGGTAGAAACATTATTATATGCCGTTTCAACCGCATTTTTTAATTCTCTTATATTCCCTGGCCAAGGATACCGATTAAAACACTCAATAACCTCAGGCTGACACCCTTCAATATAAATATTCATATTATTGTTATAAAAATCGATATAATATTCGAGCAGCTTTTCTATATCTTCTTTTCGCTCCGCTAAGGTTGGTAAATCAATCTGGACAACTCCCAATCGATAAAATAGATCCTCTCTTAACCGTTTTTCTGCAACTAAAACATCTGGGTCCTCATTTGTTGCTGAAATCACTCGAAAATCGACACTAATATTTTTATCTCCACCTATTCTTCTAATAACCTTTTCTTCAATAGCTTTAAGAAGTTTTACTTGAAGATAAAAATCTAAGGAATTAATCTCATCTAAAAACAATGTGCCGCCTTCAGCTTGTTCGAATAATCCTGTCATAGCGATCGCACCAGTAAAGCTCCCTTTTACCGTGCCAAACAAAGTACTTTCTAATAGGTTTGGCGGAACCGCACCACAGTTTAGTGAAATAAATGGTCCTCCATAACGATCGCTCAAATTATGGATCGACTGTGCAATCATTTCTTTCCCTGTGCCTGTTTTACCGTTGATCAATACAGTTGAACTTGTCATAGCAATTTTTTTAATTTTATTTTTAATTGCTTCCATCTTTGGATTCACACTAATGATATTATCAATGGTGTAGATGGTATTGTTTCTTCGATAAACCTTATGACTAGCAAATTTGTCTAAGGATCGGATGTTTTCTTTTGTATAAAAGTGTTTTGAGAATTCAATTGCCCCAATTATTTTTTCATTATCTTTAATTGGATAGGTAGAATTTATCGTAACAAATAGATTTCCATTTTTCATGATTAGTTCTTGTTTTACATTGCATACCGCTTTTCCATTTTTTAAAACGTTCATAATGGTACTATTTTCATGCGAAAGGTTCTTATAAGAGGAGGTTACATGCTTTCCCATAAATTCTTCAGGTCTAAGGCCGATTTCTTTTAGTACATTTAAATCCGCTAAATCATTAAAGATAATAATGCCATTTTCATCTACAACTAAAACATTGTCATAATCCGTTAATTGTTGAAAATCCTTCAAATTTATTTTCAAAATTCAACCTCCTATCCCAAGGCTTAATCATTATATAGACAATATTTTACCACTAGACGGCGGCACTCATGCAAAAACTCTTTCCAAATGAACGGAAAGAGTTTTTTAAAAGTATATCGAATTCCTTAATCAGATCCTGTAATTAACAAATCATCTTGGATGGTTGCTAGGACTGTTTGAGTAGTAACTTCTTGGCCCTTCTTTATAGGTAAAGATGTGATATACCCGCTAATCCCGATCGAAATCTCTTCAATTCTACCGTTCTGGGTTTTTATTAAAAACAGTTTTTCCCACTCATATACATGGTCGTTTTCCTCTGTTAAAACAGTTTCCACGGTCCCAGAACATGGACTGAAAATAACTTCTTCCACCACTACTGACAATTTTCGTCACTCCTTTTTTAATTTCGTACAGTCATAGAACAGATAGAGATTTTTCCGTCCACCCTTGTAGGGAGATTTCAATCATTTAAAGATTACTCTATTTCTTTTATACCCATCCTCTGAAACGAGAGGCCTCAGCAACTTTCTTTATTCCAACCATATAAGCTGCTAAACGCATGTCAACTTGATGTGTTTTAGAAGTTTGATAGATATTATCGAAAGAGCTAACCATTACCTTCTTAAGCTTCTCTTCTACTTCTTCCTCGGTCCAATAATAACCTTGATTATTTTGCACCCATTCAAAATAAGATACAGTTACCCCGCCTGCGCTTGCAAGGATGTCAGGCACAAGGATAATACCACGCTCGGTTAGAATCTTTGTTGCTTCGATTGTTGTCGGACCATTCGCTGCTTCCACAACAATCGCTGCTTTAATATTGGCAGCATTTTTGGCTGTGATTTGGTTCGAGATAGCTGCCGGCACTAGAATATCACACTCTAATTCAAGTAGCTCTTGGTTTGTGATCGTATTTTTAAATAGTTGCGAGAATGTGCCGAAGCTATCCCTTCGATCAAGCAAGTAATTAATATCAAGTCCGTTTGGATCGTATATAGCGCCATACTCATCAGATACAGCCACAACCTTAGCCCCTGCATCATGCATAAATTTGGCTAAATAACTTCCCGCATTACCAAAGCCTTGAATGACTACACGGGCTCCTTGCAACTGTTTCCCTATTTTCTTGACTGCTTCTTCAATACAGATTGTTACACCACGGGCAGTCGCTGTTTCACGGCCTTGAGAACCTCCAAGGACGATTGGTTTCCCAGTAATAAATCCTGGTGAATCAAATTCACGTAAACGGCTGTACTCATCCATCATCCATGCCATAATTTGTGAATTAGTATAAACATCTGGTGCTGGAATGTCTTTTGAAGGTCCCACGATTTGACTGACCGCACGAACATAGCCGCGGCTTAAACCTTCAAGCTCTCTAAAGGACATATTTCGCGGATCACAAATGATACCGCCTTTACCGCCGCCATAGGGAAGATTGGTGATTCCACACTTTAAGCTCATCCAAATGGACAACGCTTTTACTTCTTCTTCATCCACTTCAGGATGGAAACGGACGCCGCCTTTAGTTGGGCCGACCGCATCATTATGCTGGGAGCGATAGCCCGTAAATATTTTGACAGAACCATCATCCATTTTTACTGGAATGCGGACTGTTAACAATCTGATCGGTTCTTTTAATAATTCATACATTTCGCTATTATAGCCCAATTTTGATAATGCTTTTTGAATAATCGTTTGGGTTGAATTGAATAAATTTAATGATTCTTGTTCTTTTTGTTGTTCCTTTTCCATTTCAGTTACTATCGTTTTAACAGACATGACTGACACCCCGTCGTATAATAGATTATAGTTTTTTTATTTAAAAATTAACTTAAAACCGTTTTGATTTTTTCAAAAGCCCAATCGATTTCTTCTTTCGTAATGGTGAGTGGTGGTGCAAAACGAATAACGGTATCAT
Organism: Bacillus sp. ISL-7; assembly: GCF_018613065.1. Next base: position 56,910 of record NZ_JAGGQW010000037.1, read on the forward strand.
GTGTTTCTTTGCATAATAAACCTTTTTCTTTTAACTGCTCACAATAAGGTCTTGCCGCTTCAGTAAGTTCAACTCCGATAAATAAACCTCGGCCTCTTATTGTTTTAATTTTTGGATTATCGATAGATTGTAATTGTTCAAAGAAGTATTTACCCAATTCAAGCGAACGTTCGGCTAGTTTTTCTTCTTCAATTACATCCAATGCTGCAAGCGATACTGCGCAAGCCAGTGGATTTCCCCCAAACGTTGAACCGTGGGAACCTGGATTGAATACGCCTAATACATCAGAATTAGCAACTACACAGGAAATTGGGAACACACCGCCGCCTAGTGCTTTACCTAGGATCAACATGTCAGGGTTCACATCTTCCCAATCACATGCAAACATTTTTCCAGTACGTGCCAATCCTACTTGAATCTCATCAGCTATGAATAATACTTTGTTTTCTTTACATAAATCAGATGCCGCTTTCAAAAATCCTTCTGGTGGTAAAATAATTCCTGCTTCACCTTGAATTGGCTCGATTAAAAATGCTGCTGTGTTTGGTGTGATCGCTGCTTTCAATGCTTCGAGGTCACCGTAAGGAATTAAGTTAATTCCAGGCAGCATTGGGCCGAAGCCGCGCTTATATTCCGGGTCAGATGATAGGGAGACAGCACCCATTGTACGGCCGTGGAAATTCCCCACGCAGGCAATAATTTCTGCTTGATTTTCAGCAATCCCTTTTACATCATAACCCCAGCGACGCGCTGCTTTAAGTGCCGTTTCAACAGCTTCTGCTCCAGTATTCATTGGGAGTGCCATATTTTTATTGGTTAACTGACAAATTTTCTCATACCATGGACCAAGTTGATCATTATGAAAGGCACGAGATGTTAATGTTACTTTATCTGCTTGGTCTTTCAATGCTTGAATAATCTTTGGATGACGATGTCCCTGGTTAACGGCTGAATAAGCGCTAAGCATATCCATATAACGATTACCTTCTGGACTTTCCACCCATACCCCTTCTGCCTTGGCAATAACGATTGGCAGTGGATGATAGTTATTTGCACCAAATTTATCTGTTTGTTCTATGATTTGATTTGTTTTAGTTGTCTCAGTTACTGTCATTATAGTTCCTCCTTTAAATTTCCTCGACAGGTGGAGTAAAACCACCCTATCGAGGCATCTAAGCTGTAGTTTTTATAGCGTTTCAGATGTTGTTTTAGCCTGCATGTGTAGCAGTAAATATTCAGGACCGCCTGCTTTGGAATCTGTCCCTGACATATTGAAGCCGCCAAACGGTTGATAACCAACAATCGCACCCGTACAAGTTCTGTTAAAATAAAGATTCCCCACGTGGAATTCCTCGCGTGCCCGTTCAATATGCTCACGATTATTCGAAATCAATGCTCCTGTTAAACCATAGTCGGTGTTATTCGCAATGGTCATCATATGATCAAAGTCACGTGCTTTACTAATACCAAGAACTGGACCAAAGATTTCTTCCTGCATGAGGCGTGCATTTTCATCTAAATCTGCAAAAATCGTCGGCTGAATGAAATAGCCCTTAGAATCATCGCCATCGCCGCCAGTCATAAGACGTCCTTCTTGCTTGCCAACTTCAATATAATTCATGATTTTTTTGAAGGATCTGCCATCAATAACAGGTCCCATATAAGAATTTGCATCTTCAGGGTTGCCAAGAGTTAGTGTTCTTGTTAAAGCAACCACCTTCTCAAGTACGACATCATAGACATCTTGATGAATAACAGCACGAGATCCTGCCGAACATTTTTGACCTGAAAATCCGAAAGCAGAATAGACAATACTTGCTGCGGCTAAATCTAAATCAGCATCATTATCTACAACCACGGTATCCTTACCACCCATTTCAGCAATGACTCGTTTGATCCATTTTTGGCCTGGATGAACCTTGGCAGCACGTTCATTAATGCGGCAGCCAACTTCACGAGAACCGGTAAAGGATACGAAACGAGTTTTTGGATGATCAACAAGGTAATCCCCGATTTGTGCGCCGCTGCCTGGAACAAAGTTTAGAACTCCTTTTGGAAGTCCTGCTTCCTCCATCAACTCAACGAATTTTGCTGCTACTACTGGTGTTGAGTTAGCCGGTTTTAGAAGAACCGTATTCCCAGAGACGATGGCTGCTATTGTTGTTCCTGCCATAATCGCTAATGGGAAGTTAAAAGGTGAAATGATAATCCCCACACCTAGTGGAATATAATTATATTGATTGTATTCTCCGTTACGGCTTTGTACTGGTGAGCCCTCTTTCAATCTCAGCATTTGACGGCCATAATATTCGATGAAGTCGATTGCTTCTGCTGTATCGGCATCTGCTTCTTTCCATGGCTTTCCGGCTTCCTTGACAAGATAAGCAGAAAACTCATGTTTACGGCGGCGCATAATTGCAGCTGCCTTGAATAAAATATTGGCACGATGTTCAGGCTTCCATGTTTTCCACGTTTCAAATGTGGTTAATGCGGCATGCATAGCCTTTTCTGCTAACTCTTGATCGGCCATGGAAACTCTACCAATGATTTCTTCTGTATTTGCAGGATTAATAGAGATAATTTTTTCTTCTGTTGTAATTGATTCTCCTCCAATTACAACTGGATAATCCTTACCTAACTGCGATTGAACGTAGGCAAGAGCATCTTGAAAAGCTAGTTTATTTTTTTCATCTGCAAAGTTTGTAAATGGTTCATGTGTATACGGTTTCAATGTTTGTTCCCCCTTGTCGTTTGCTACAGTTAAATAATATGCAAGTTCCGTGCCAACATTAATTTTGCATGAATAAAGGATTTTTTGTTCAATTAGTGCCAAAATATTTTGCGCAAAATATATAATTTATTAAAAACAGCAAAAAAATTTTGCATTTTAAAAATCAATACTTAAATAGGTGCATACAAATTGTTTTACCAATCGATGTATTATTGGAAGGGGTTCAACGCTTTTAGACAATGTAGAAGTTGGCGAGGATTGTATTATAGGAGCCAATACGCTGCTATCTGGAGGCATAAAAATTCCCCCTCGCTCCCTTGTGTTGGGTTCTCCAGGAAGGGTGTCCGCGAAATTACTCAGAAGGACCTGGACTTGTTACAAATGTCCAGCGAGCACTATGTCCAAAGGGGAAAAGAGTTTAGAAAAATACTTAAATAAACCTTAAGAATAAAAAAGTGGTGCCTGACACCAACAATTGCAGGGTGTCAGGCACCATGAAGTTTAAAACTATTTACTCTCACTTAAATCAGTTGTTTTAGCAGGAATGACAAAGCTGAGTACAATCGTAATTAAGCTCAAACAAAGGGCATAAAGAAACACGTTTTTCATTCCAATAACGATGCTTGCTGCCTGATTGATGATGAGTCCCATGATGGTAACCCCGATCGATGTCCCAATGTTTTTTAGAAACATTTGCAGCGAGGTAGACATCCCTTTGATATGGGATTCAGCAAATTCTTGGGAAGCAATCGTTCCAACCGCAAATAATAAGCCAAAGGAAACGCCCTGGATAGTTAAGATTAGAAACAGACCAATATAAGATAAATCAGTAATAAATAGGTATAATGCTAAGCCTGAAGCAGTTGTGATCAAGCTTCCGATGATAAATAAGCTTTTATATCCATAGCGTATAATCCACTTCCCTGCGGGGGTACTGCCAAACATCCAGCCCACCGCAATACTGAGAAGAATTAGTCCACTTTTATAAATACTCATATCATTTCCTTCTTGGAGATACAATGGAATAAAGTTGGATGTTCCAAAAAAGGACAGACAGTAAAATAACATGAAAAGGTTAGACATGAGGATCCCTTTGTTTTTAAACAATGATACTGGCAAGAACGGATGTGCTTCTTTCCTCTCCACCAATATGAAGACAATCAAACCGATAATCCCAAGGGTAATATACCAAATAGAATTTTTTACATTCGTAGATAACAATAATAGCGTAATCGAAATCCCAAATAAGAAGAAACCTTTGTAGTCGATATGGGTCTTTTTAAATTCGATTTTTTCCTTATAAGGAATCATACAAAGAACTGTTGCAATTCCAATGGGAATATTGATAAAGAAGATCCATCTCCACGTTAGTGCTTCGACAAAGAAGGAACCCAATACAGGTCCAACGATGGATGAAATTGCCCATATGCTGCTAAAGACCGCTTGAATTTTCCCGCGGTTTTCTATCGTAAACAAATCACCTACGATGATCATGGAGAGTGGGATCATCCCGCCTGCCCCTATTCCTTGGACACCTCTATAAATAATCAGCGTACTAATGGAATTGGCCATTCCACAGAGAATCGAACCTAGGGTAAATATTGAAACAGCGATAATTAACAGCTTTTTCCGACCATACATATCAGATAATTTCCCGTAAAGCGGGACCGTAACCGTACTTGCCAACATATAGACAACAAATATCCATGCAAACAGCTCCATTCCTCCGAGCTGTTTCACTATAGTTGGACTTGCCGTTTGCATAATATTTGCATCAAGTGCTGATATTAGGGTTGATATTACAAGGCCCCAAAACACATACCTATTCTTTTCCATATATTCCTCCGACACAGTTTAATTAAAATTCCTTATACTTTTGATGAACATAACAAAATAGTTAAAAAAAGAACTTCACAAAGCATTTGTTTAGATTGTAACGAACCCACAATTCCTCTCCTAATTTCTTTCATCTAACTCTATTATGATATTTTATCATTTTTTCAAATAAATAGAATAAGCCATTCGTTATGAATGGCTCACTTCCATCTTCAATAATGGCTGAGTAATTGTTGGTAAAATTATTTCAATGGTGGTTCCTTCGTTAATTTTACTGTAAATGTTTAGTTCCCCATTATGGCCTTCGATAATTTTGTAGCAAGTCATTAAGCCAAGACCTGTTCCCTTTTCCTTCGTAGTATAAAATGGTTCCCCTAGTGTAGAAATCCGTTCTTGTGGAATTCCAACACCCTGGTCAATAATCTGAATTGAGAGTTTACCTTCTTCTTTTTCCTTAACTAAAAGATTAATATTGCCGCCTTTAGGCATTGCTTCAATCGCATTCTTAAGTAGGTTTAGAAAAACTTGTTTTAGTTGATTTTCTTCGCAGCTAATCAACGGCAAATCATTATCAAATTCCACTAAGATTTGAACATTATTTAAAAGAGACTGGTTGTTAATTAAGGTGACAACATCCTTTAATAACATCTTTATATCCCGTGTCATATAAACGGCAGCTGTCGGTTTAGCAAGCACGAGGAACTCCCCGACGATATCATTAATCCGGTCAAGCTCTGTTAACAGAATATCAAAGTATTCCTCTTTCCTAGTGCTGGTCCTTAAGAGTTGGATAAAACCTTTTATAGATGTGAGTGGATTTCGTATTTCATGGGCTATACCTGCCGCCATTTGGCCTAATAATGCCAATTTTTCAGACTTTTGAAGTAGACGTTCTGTTTCTTCCATTTTTTCAGTAATATCCTTGCCAATGGACAACACCGCATCTTTTCCCCCAAAAACTATAAACAAGGAAGATACTTCAAAGAAAAATGGTGTTCCATCCAAACGTTTTGCTTTGTATTCGATTGTGTTTACGGGCAGCTTTTCTTTCTTTATTTGATTAAAACGTTCAAGCAAACGACTTTTATAGTCTGGAATAATAAATTCAAAAATGGATTTCCCCATTACATCCTCTAGTTTGGTAGAACCAATCATGTTCATGGCAGCCTTATTTACATATACAAACCTATGATTACTCGTAATATAGACGGGTGCAGGCAATGAATCTATTAACTTCTTATAGCTCTCCTCACTAGCACGTGCCTTTTTTTCATAATAGCGAGCTTTATCATATTGCCAACCCACTACCCATGAAATCAGAGTGAAAAGAAAAAAGTCTATCGAAAAAAAAGGATGATGACCGTAAATCTTTTGGTAACTGCTATATAAAACCGAAATCAGCACCAGGATAATTTGACCCGATTTATTCATTATTCCGCCCTCTTAATTAGGTATATTTAGTTATGCAATTCTACATAATTATATTTAATCCTTCATGAAAATCAATTAATTATTATTATGGAGAGAAAAAGAAAAAAGCCATCAAATTTCAATGGCAATTATCTTTAGTTCGACGATTTTTGAATTTTTTTCTGATTGTAAAATCATATTTTACCATAAAAAAAGAGTCTATAATATTTAATTATAAACTCTTACAATCTCATTTTTTTATATTAGTATCTCTTTGTTAACACTTTCCGGGAACCAGGATAGTTTCTCGGATAGTTTGACAACTTCTCCGATGACTATCATGGCTGGATTTGTGATTCGATTTTCATTTACAACTTCAACAATCGTCTCAAGTGTACCGACAACTGTCCGTTGATTTCCTGTTGTCCCTTGTTCAATTACAGCTATAGGTGTTTGAGACTCCTTTCCATATGAAATAAGTTGGCTGCATATAAAAGGAAGATGTTTGACACCCATATAAATGGCAAGAGTATCGACACCATGGGCTAGATGGTCCCAACGAATGTTTTTAGGTTTGCCACTCAAACAGTGACCTGTAATCATAGCAAACGATTGACTCCATTCACGGTGAGTGACAGGAATTCCCGCATAAGCCGGGGCGGCAATACCAGAAGTAATCCCAGGTACAATTTCAAATTCGAGCCCATTTTGAACCAGCACTTCCGCTTCTTCACCGCCTCGGCCAAAAATAAATGGGTCTCCTCCCTTTAATCGAACAACCGTTTTACCAGCCAAGGCCTTATCAACTAATATTTGATGGATGGAATCTTGGGAAATACAATGATTTCCCGGCTCTTTTCCGCAATAGATGAACTCAGCGTCGCTCTTTCCGTATTTCAGCAACACCGGATTGACTAACCGATCATAAAGAATAACGTCTGCCTGTTCAAGACATTTCGCTGCTTTAACCGTAATTAAATCAGGATCACCAGGACCAGCTCCAACAATATAGACTTTCCCCTTTGTTTGAATCATAAAAGACCTCCATTTTACTGAACTAATCGATTAAGAGAAATACTTCTTCCCCTTCTATTCTGGTTTTATAGGTTTTCACACAGCCTGCATCCGGCTCCTGCACCTTCCCATTATCCAAACATATTTTCCAATCATGCATGGGACAGAAAACAAATTCACCGCTTACCATTCCTTCGCTCAAAACCCCGCCTTTATGTGGACAGCGATTTTCAACGGCACGCACGCTCCCATTTAATAATTTAAATACAGCCACTTCTTTGTCCCCGACACAAACAGTCTTTCCTAATCGTTCTGGAAGATCCCGTACAGAACCGATTGATATCATTTCTACGCTTTTCTTTGTCATTGGACGATGTCCTCCTTTAAATGTAAGTTCTTACGACATTACTACACTTTCAAACAATTCTTTTCTTACTTTTTCATCCTCTGTTATCGCCTTCCATGGATCCTTAATAACAGATAATGCATCATCCAAACGTTTATTTAATTCTTGACGTTTTCCCTTATCATCAAGAACTGTTCGAACATGGGTCAAACCAACACGTTCAATCCATGCAGAAGTACGTTCTAAATAGTTGGCTGTTTCACGGTAATATTGAAGGTACGCACCTGTAATTTCCATCGCCTCTTCTGATGTTTTCACGGTGTATAGTAAATCTCCCCCGCGTACATGTGTTCCTCCGTTCCCGCCGATATAAAGTTCCCAGCCCCCGTCAATTCCAATAAACCCAATATCTTTAAACCCCGACTCCGCACAGCTTCTCGGACAAGCAGAAACAGCCATTTTCACCTTATGAGGTGTTTGCAGTCCTTCAAATTTCTTCTCAAGGTCGATTCCCAGACCCATGGAATCTTGGGTTCCAAAACGGCAGAACTGTTCACCGACACATGTTTTCACTGTACGAAGTGATTTTCCGTAGGCAGATCCTGACGGCATATCTAAATCAGTCCATACTTTTGGCAAGTCTTCCTTTTTTACACCGAGTAAGTCAATCCGTTGTCCACCTGTTAGTTTTACTAAAGGTATTTCATATTTATCTACCACGTCAGCAATCCGTCGTAGGTCTTGTGAATTCGTTACACCACCGTACATTCGAGGTACAACAGAATATGTTCCATCCTTTTGTATATTGGCATGCATCCGCTCATTGACAAACCGAGACTCTCTTTCGTCTGTATATTCAATCGGATTGACCATCCCTAAATAGTAATTCAAGGCAGGGCGGCATTTTGAACAACCTTCCTCAGTACTCCACCCAAGAACATTCATCACTTCTTTGATATGGGTCAACCCTTTGGATTTAATCTCTTCCACTATTTCATCTCTCGAAAAATGAGTGCAGCTGCAAATCGCTTCTTTCTGTAAAGTGCCGTCATACGCTGACCCAAGTGTATGTTGTAACACTTCTGCAACAAGCGGCTTACATCCCCCGCAAGACCGAGAAGCACTGGTACAAGCTTTGATTTCATCAACGGATGAACAACCCTGATTCTGTATCGCCTGGATAATCGTTCCTTTGGTTACACCATTACATCCGCAAATAATGTCCTCCTCACTCATGGAAGCTACTAAACTGCCCCCAAAGTCATCATTAAGAGGCTGTAAAAGTGATACCTTCGTGGTAAAGGAAACATCTGCTTGCTGTTGAATCATCGAAAATAGGCGATTTCCATCACTGCTATCCCCAAACAGTACGGCACCAACAATTTTATTGTCTTGAATCACGATCTTCTTATAAATGCTGTCATTTCCATCAAAGACTTTAATGGCTTCCTTTCCTTCACCTTCCATAAAATCTCCGGCAGAAAATACCTCGACCCCAGAAACCTTCAATTGTGTAGACAAAACGGAGCCATGATAGCCATTGGTCTTCGCTCCGCAAATGTGATGAGCTAATACTTTTCCTTGTTCAAACAATGGTGCTACAAGACCGTATACCGATCCGTTGTGTTCGGCACACTCACCTACAGAGTAAATATTAGGAACACTCGTTTGCAGGAAATCATTCACGACAATACCGCGATTAATCGCAATACCACTTACTTTGGCCAATTCGATATTTGGCTTAATACCAACAGCCATCACGACTAAGTCTGCATCAAGGACCGTTCCATCGCCAAACCTTAAACCTTCTACGCGGTCGTCTCCAACAATTTCTTGCGTTTGTTTTTCTAATAAAAACTTCATTCCTTGTTTTTCTAATTCCGACTGTAATAGTTTCCCTGCCTGTGGATCTAATTGTCTTTCCATCAAATAAGGGGCGAGATGGATAACAGAAACATCCATTCCTAGGTTTAAAAGTCCTCTGGCTGCTTCGAGCCCGAGTAATCCGCCCCCAATCACGGCCGCTTTTTTATACTTCCTCGAGGTCTCAAGCATCACTTCGGTATCCTTTATATCACGAAAAGCTGTTACACCTATCTTTTCAGCTCCTGGAATCGGAAGGATAAATGGGAGTGACCCTGATGCTATGATCAACTCATCATACGGTTCGATTCTTCCTAAGTCGGTTACAACGACTTTCTTCATCGGATCAACTTTGATCACTGTTTCACTTGTAAACAACTGAATGTTGTTTTCTGAGTACCAATCCCAGTCATTAAGCGTAATGTCTTTTACCTCTGTATCACCTTGTAAAACCTTTGAAAGCAGTATTCTATTATAATTCGGATGTGGTTCGCTTCCGAATATGGTAATCTCAAATAACTCATTAGATAGTTTTAAAATCTCTTCAATGGCTTTAACTCCAGCCATTCCATTACCTACAAGAACCAACTTTTTCTTATTCACGTTAGGTTTCCTCCCTTAGAATGTTTCTTAAACTATAGCACAATACACTCAATAACTAACCCAATGTGTAAGGTCTTCTAACATAGAAATTTTAATTTAAGAAATCCTTAACTGGACTTACCTTTACAACACTGACTTTAAATCCAGGCATTTTACAGACAGGATCCAATTCTTTTGAAACAAGGAGATTAATATTTTGTGAGTCGGCCCAGTGGAAGGGAACGAAAATGGTATCATGGCGAATTGTTTCCGACCATTTGCTTCTAACCACAACACTTCCTCTTCTTGATTCGATTTTCACTAATGATTGATCTTGGATTTGAAATTTTAATGCGGTTGCTGGGTGAATTTCCATAAAGGGTTCTACATTCCTTGCCGCTAAGGCTGGACTTTTTCTTGTTTGCACTCCTGTTAAGTAATGTGACATGACTCTTCCTGTTGTTAAATAGAGTGGAAACTCTTCAGATAATTGTTCTTTTGGAACCTCAGGAATATTCGGAACAACCACCATCGCTGCCTTTCCATCTGAATGGGCAAAGGATGTCTCAAACACTCTTTTCGTCCCGCCATGGTCAGGAGCTGGGCAGGGCCATAATATCCCGCCTTCCTTCCTCAGACGTTCATAGGTCATTCCAAAATAATCAGCGTTCCCGCCACGGCTTGCCATTCTTAATTCGGAAAAAATTTCCTCTGCAGATGAAAAGGAAAAATACTTTTCTTTTCCAAGTACACGGGCAATTTCACAAATGATTTGCCAATCATGCTTCACTTCTCCTGGACAAGGATAGCTGGCTTCCCGTAATGTTACCCGTCCTTCTATATTCGTCATTGTTCCTTCATCTTCTAGATAAGAAGAAGCTGGCAATATTAAATCGGCTAATCTCGCTGTTTCTGAAACAAACAGATCCACAGCTACAAAGAATTTTAATTTTTTAATGGCCTCTTTGACAAAGTGGGCATTTGGATTGGAGACAATCGGATTGGAACACATCAGAAACAAGCCTTGAATTTCACCTTCATGGATTTTCTCGATCATTTCATAGGCAGAAACACCTTTATGTGGTAGGTCGTCCTTGTTAACTCCCCAAACACTGGCCACATATTCTCGGTGTTCTTCAATCTCAATCGACCGATATCCAGGAAGCTGGTCTGCTTTTTGGCCATGCTCTCGCGCCCCTTGGCCATTTCCCTGTCCTGTAATCGCACCATAACCGCAGCCCGGTTTGCCAATTTTTCCTGTAGAAAGCAAAATATTTAGGAAATTACGGACAGTCATCGAGCCATTTGTGTGCTGTTCTACCCCTCTCGCTGTAAATATCATTCCTGTTTCTTCTTTACCAAACCTTACTGCGGCTTTGCGAATAAGTTCAATTGGAACGCCAGTTATCTCTTCAATTTCTTCTAAATTAAGGGATAATACATACTCTCTAACTTCTTCAAATCCGTTCACACGTTCTTGAATAAAGTCCTTATCAACATAATTTTCTTCAATGATAACTTTCAATATCCCATTAGCTAACACAGCATCTGTTCCCGGTTTAGGTTTTAAATGCAAGTCTGCTATTTTCGTTGTTGCTGTTTCACGAGGGTCGATTGCGATAATATAGGCACCATTTTCTTTTGCTCTTTCAAAATAAGGCATAATCGTTGGCTGACATTCAGCAATATTCGTCCCGGTTAATATAATGCAACGAGTCGATGGAATTTCTGCCAAGCTGTTCGTGAATCCTCTGTCCAACCCAAAGGTTTGACTCGCCGCTGAAGCAGCCGCAGACATACAAAGACGTCCATTATAATCAATGTATTTTGTTTTTAATGCAACCCGGGCAAATTTACCCAATAAGTAAGCTTCTTCATTTGTGATCGACGCGCTCCCATAAACTGCTAAGGCATGCAGTCCAGATTCTGCTTGGATTTTAGTAAAGTTTTCTTTAATTTTATTCAAGGCCGTCTCCCAGGAAACACGAACAAATTCTCCATTTACTTTTAATAATGGATATTTCAAACGATCCTTATGAAAAGCATGTTGATGTGCGTTCATACCCTTTATACATAAACGCCCCTCTGAGGTTGGATTCTCTTTACCGATGGTTATATACTTTTTTCTCGTAACAATCGATTGTTCAATCAATTGCATTTTACATTGCATACTGCAGTATGGACATTGAGACTCGTATTTTTTTTCTGATTTCACTTCTTGTTCCTTTGTACGAAAATACTTTAAAAATGCTTCCGTCAAAATAGCTCACCCTTTTCTCACTTTTTTCATAATAGTTAAATTTAACGAACGTTCCTTACATGACGGTTGATGACCTAGAACTTTTTACTAAATTTTTGCGTAAGAAACGATCTTTCTTTAACCGCAGCAATAATTGCTGGCGATGTTCTAAGTCAAACAGAATTTCGCGCACATGCACTAAACCAACTCTTTCGATCCATTGCCATGTACGTTCAAGGAAATTGGCCGTTTCACGGTAATATTGAATAAAGGCACAAATAATTTCGATCACATCATGATTCAATGATTCAAGGCATAATAACTCGCCTGCGCGTACATTACGTCCACTGCTGCCACCGACATAAATTTCCCAGCCAAGGCCAGTTCCAATCACTCCGATATCTTTCGTAGTCGAACCTGCACCATTATGCATACAAGCAGATATGCCCATTTTGACACGGTAAGGTGTGGTGAGAAATTCCAATTTTTTTTCAAGACTGACAGCCAGTTGAATCGATGATTGCTTGTCACATTGGCAAATATGCTCGCCGATACTTGTTTTAATATTTTGAACCATATTTCCATAAGTGGAACTAACATCCATGTTTAAATCAGCCCAAACATCTGCCAGGTCCTCTTTCTTTACCCCCATCAAATGAATTCTTTGTTCACTAGTTACCGCAACATTTGAGATGTTATATTTCTCCGCAACATCGGCAATTGTTCGCAATTGCTCTGCTGTCGTTTTTCCGCCGTACATCTGTGGGACAACGGTGTAAGTACCATCATGTTGAACAATTGCATTCATTTGTTCGGATACAAAAAGTGATTCCTGTCGGCTCTCATACTCCGGATAGATCATTCCTAAATAATAGGCTAAGGCAGGACGACAGGTAGAACATCCTTCCTTATTTTCCCAATCAAGCACATCCATTACTTCTTGTACCGTAGTGCAGCTTTGCAATTGCATCTCATAAACCACTTCATCCTCTGTTAATGATGTGCAAGGGCACATCGATTTTTGTTCAATGACCTCATCAAATTCATCGCTCTGGATATAGGAAAGAAGATCAGATACTAACGGTTTACAGCCGCCGCACGAGCTGGACGCCTTGGTGCACTTTTTCACTTGTTCCACGGTAGTTAAACCATTTTTTAGAACCGCTTCAATAATGGCCCCTTTCGGCACTCCGTTACAATTGCAGATCATTTCACTATGTGCCATAGAAGCGATGGAATCTCCGCCACCACTTGAAGATTGAAACAAAGTAACTTTCTCTACGTCCGCCACATCTTGTTTTTTCGTGATCATATCTAGCAATCTTGTACGATCCCTTGTATCACCAAATAAAACGGCGCCAACTATTTTAGAATCTTCAAAGACAAGCTTTTTATAAGAACCATCTAACTCATCATGAATTTCAATTGATTTAAGACTTTCATCAGAGGTAAACTGACCAACTGAAAACACATCCACACCCGATATTTTTAATTGAGTGGAAAGAATAGTTCCTTCGTATCCTTTAGATTCCAAGCCGCAAATACGTTTGGCTAAAATCTTCCCTTGGTCATAAAGAGGTTTCACCAATCCATAGACAATTCCTCGATGCTCCACACATTCACCAACAGCGTAAATATTCGGTATATTCGTTTCCATATAATCATTAACGAGGATGGCTCGGTTAGTTTCGATTCCGCTTTCCTTTGCTAACTGTATATTGGGTCTTACCCCTACTGCCATTACAACCAAATCAGCTTCTGCTTCGGTACCGTCCTTAAATGACACTCCTTCCACGCGTTTGCTTCCCAAGATCTCCTTTGTTTCTTTTTCAAAAAGAAAATGAAATCCTTGCTTTTCTAACTCTGTTTGCAACAGTTTCGCTGCGGTTTCATCCAGTTGTCTTTCCATTAAATTTAGGCAATTATGCACCACGGTTACTTCCATATCAAGATTGAGCAGACCTTTGGCAGCTTCTAAACCTAAGACTCCACCGCCAATCACTACAGCTTTTTTATAATGCTTCGCTGTTTCAATCATTTTCTGACAATCTTCCATGGTTCGAAATGTGATGACTCCTTCTTTATCAACACCTGGCAGCGGCAGCTGAAATGGAACGGAGCCTGTTGCGATTATTAGTCGGTCATAAGGAACCTCCTGATTTTTATCCGTCTTAACAAGTTGTTCTTCCGTATCAATTTTTATCACCGTTTCTCCAGTAAACAGTTTGATGTTCTGTTGGTTATACCAATCACGATCATTGATTGTAATATCTTTAAACGATGTACCACCCTGCAAGACGGCCGATAATTGGATCCGATTATAGTTAGGGTGTGGTTCGCTTCCGAAAATCGTAATCTCAAAGGAATGAGGTGAATGCTTTAAAATCTCCTCAATGCTCCGCACTCCTGCCATTCCATTACCTATCAGTACGAGTTTTTGCTTATCCATTCTAAAAGCCTCCGTATGTTCGATATTTGGGTAACTGAAACCATAAATATCCCCTATTATTCCATAAAACTCATCAAAAGAAATTCAGTGTGTAACATTTTCTAACACAATAAGTTTTATGTTAGAGTTCCTTACACGCTATGAGACATCTCCTGTTTCAATACGTTATTGTTTAACAAAGCAAGGGAAACACAAATACCAACAATGTTAAGGAGGGAAAGTGATGAAAAACAATATCGGTTTATTTTCATTCTTGGTTTTACTAGTAAGGGTCATGTTTTCAAAAGATAGCTGTTTTGAATGGTAATAAAAGTAAAAATGTATTTTGGTAGTTAACTATGAAACAAATAGAAGGGAGAACAACATTATGAGGTTATCAGATCTAAAAAAAAGCGGGCATGCGCCATCATTAGCAGCGTCATTTTTATATTTTGATGTTAGTTTTATGATTTGGGTGATTTTGGGGGCACTAGGGGTTTATATAACAAAGGATTTTGGACTATCTCCCGCTCAGAAGGGTTTCATCGTTGCTGTTCCAATCCTAAGCGGATCGTTTTTCCGGCTCATCCTTGGAGTTATGACGGATCGTATTGGTCCGCGAAAAACAGCAATAAGCGGGATGCTCGTCACCATCATCCCACTTGCTTGGGGCTGGTTATTCGGACAGACGTTAACCGAACTTTACTTGATAGGAATTCTACTCGGAGTAGCAGGAGCAAGTTTTGCGGCAGCTATACCTATGGCAAGCAGATGGTACCCGCCGCATTTACAAGGACTTGCAATGGGAATTGCAGGAGCTGGAAACAGCGGAACACTTTTTGCTACGTTATTTGGCCCGCGTATTGCAGAAAATATTGGCTGGCATAATGTAATGGGATTAGCTATTATTCCTCTTATGATTGTATTTATCTTGTATATTCTTCTTGCAAAGGATGCACCTTCACAACCAGCTGCAAAACCGGTGGTTGAATATTTGAAAGTATTTAAACAAAAAGACACATGGTTTTTTTGTTTGCTTTATAGTGTCACCTTCGGAGGATTTGTCGGTTTGTCCAGTTTCTTAAGCATCTTTTTTGTGGATCAATACGATTTATCAAAAGTAAGAGCAGGCGATTTTGTCACTCTTTGCGTGGCTGCAGGAAGCTTTTTCCGTCCTGTTGGTGGTTTCATAGCCGATAAAATCGGCGGCGTACGCCTTCTGACCTTTTTATTTATCGGGGTCGCGCTCAGTATGTTCGGCGTAAGCCAGCTTCCATCTTTGGCTATTGTGACAACCTTATTGTTTTTCGGAATGCTCTGCCTGGGAATGGGTAATGGAGCGGTCTTTCAATTAGTTCCACAGCGCTTCCAAGAAGAAATTGGGATGATTACCGGGATTGTCGGAGCAGCTGGCGGAGTTGGCGGATTTTTTGTACCAAATATACTTGGATCACTTAAGGAAATTACCGGAACGTACGGATCTGGATTTATCGTTTATACTGGGGTCGGAATCACGGCTTTAATCGTGCTGCTTATTGCACAAATGTCAT
Source organism: Bacillus sp. ISL-7 (assembly GCF_018613065.1). Next base: position 72,909 of record NZ_JAGGQW010000037.1, read on the forward strand.
GGCGAAAAACCTGGTCACCAAAAGAGGCCTCAATTAAAAATTAGAGATAACTTTTTATGGACGGCCACTAAAAGGTAAGAAAAAGAAGGAGAACCTGAAGAAGGCTATTCTTGAACCTAACCGGGTCCTAGAATAGCCTTCTTCAATTTAACTGCTTCATTGTATATGATGCCTTCTTCAATCTTCTAAAATCTAGGTTGTGGGGTCCCGCTTGTAAGGTGAGCATCAAACATATCAATTATTTCAAGAAATCTATCAGCCTCACGAAAAACATGGTCTGCTAATAGTGGGTGGATGATACTCTTTATTTTACATTGCTCAATTAAATCACGTGCCGTTTTCTTGAAGTCCCGTAGAGAGGAGACCGACACACGATTCTGATCCAGGAATTGATCTAAAAGAGGAACGGTTTGAGATTGTGGTTTCATGGATTCTAAGTCTCTTGCTTGATACATCAATTGATCAAAGTCATTGCTGAAATTTTGGGCGATATCAATTAACTTCCTTTCGGATGGATCCAGTAGATGACCAATAAATTTAGCATGGTCTGCCATAATTCTAAGGAAGAAGACATTTTCTTTTATGATGGCATCTGGAAGGGGTTTTAATTTACCTTCATTTAATTCTATTAATCGTTTTCTAAAATAATTAGCTTCTCTACTTGTATGATCAACTAACAGTGGAAAATTATTTGCCCCCGGCAATTTACATGTAAGTATTAAACCTAGTACTTTTCGTTTAAATGCAAAAATGCTGGTTGCAGCTTGTTGTACTTCCGAATTAAATCTTCTTATTTGTTCAGGATCTGCTTGATTGGAAGTGGAATGTGCAGTTTGTTCAATGCGTTCAAACAATTGATAAAATTGATTAGCCTCTTGGATTAGTTGAGTATCCTCTGCTCTAAAACCTAATCGAAGAAATAAAGAATGCTCTTTCATGATCCTAGACCAAAAACGTATTTCATTTAACGATCGCTCAACAAACATTCCGGATGTAACACCTGTATCAGGATGTTGTAAGTTTTCCTCCCCATTCATTAAAAAAACCCCCCAGGAAATACTTCATTCGTTCTATTCATATTAATAAATTCATATAAATATACCCAAATAAGAGTTTCAAAAGGTTCCCCTTTCTAAAATAAATAAGAAATAACAAAAGAAAAGACGTGTGAAATCACACGTCATCAGGCTGTCGAGAAACTTTCGACAGCCTCTTATTTTCTACAATAACTTTAACCATTCACCGCGTTAATATATTATAATATATAGGCTTTGCTACATGTCTGTTGATTTACGCTCCAGGCACTTCGCTTTCC
>NZ_JAGGQW010000038.1 GCF_018613065.1 Bacillus sp. ISL-7
TCAAAAGAATACTGGGGATATATTGAACGAAATATATAAAAACAAAGAATTACAGGACAAGATTCAAACATTAGATTATCTTTTTAAAAATTGCATGCCGGAATTTCCTGAGGGTACGGTAAGTGTATGGCTACAGGGAGGCAAAACTTTAACGGATGGCGTACAAAAAACTGTCAACATCATACGCAATCATCCGCTGCTGCCGTCACATGTTAAGGTCCAAGAATTATATATTGATCAGGGGAATGAAAAGCTATCAGAAATTTTCTAAGAAACTATTGCCAATGTATATAATGAAATAAAAGTCTTAATTCCTCCAATTATAGGGATTAAGATTTTTTGTTTTGTATTTTAATTATTGTTACAGTAATTAAACTATTATTGAAATTATTTTGATAGCCGCTGCTCATATATTCTGTATCTTCTAACTTATGTGAATGGAGAGGTGAGCATGATAGCCTCGATGGGCGGAGCCAGTCATTGATAATGCTGGCAAAGTCGGATATTCCTTTCTTAGCGTACAGGAATCCGGCTTTGTTTTGTAACAAGTAGGCTTAGCGTATAAAATCCGCATTTATCTTAACTATGAAAATCAGGAGTATTTAAAGTATTCAAAAACGAAAAATTGAGTGAAAACTTACTTTGAATACTTGATATCTTAACTCAGTAACAAATGTATTCAACGTATTCAATGTAGTGATGTCTTGACACTGCGAAAACAGCGAATAGCTTTGTCTAGAAAACAATTTTCTAAATGAAGAAATTACACGTTTACGGGAATACACTAATACACTTAATATCGATTTACCAAACTTTACTTCGAAATTAGACTTTCTATTCAGGGATACTCTTGAAGAGGTATGGTAATGATTATCTTGATCTTCCGCAATCGGGCGCTTTTCTGAAATAAGGAAAGCGTCTTTCTTCATGATAAGGGCCAGATTGTTAAGGAACGTTTTCAGTAAAATTGGATACTTATGTTGAAATATAGAGTGGAGATTGTGAATGATTTCACGGGACAGGTTAGTGGAATAAATTCCTTTATATCGAATCCAAATAATGGTATATTAATGTCAATATTGGAGGTGTTTTTTATGAATGCTTTGCAAGAAGTTTTAGAAAAATGCAAATTTAAATATGAAATAATTGAGCATGAAAAACCAATACTTTCTAGAGAAGATGGGAAAGGATATTTTGGAATTGAGGTTGGGCAAACAGCACCTACATTGATACTAAAAGCCGATAAAGGATTCTTTGGTTTTATTGTATCTGGAAATCGTGACAGACTTGAGTTCGAGAAAATAGCTGAAATTATAGGGTGTACAAAAGTAAAATTAGCATCTCCAAAGGAAGTTCAAAAAGTAACAGGTTTTGAGGTAGGAAGTGTTCGTATGGTCGGACTTGATTTACCGTGTGTGCTAGACAAAGGACTTTTCAACTATGATTTTGTTTACGGAGGAACTGGACAACCAACATTCACCTTAAAAATTGAACCACAAGCATTAAATCAATTAAATAAAGTGATAGCAACATTCGATTAATATGAAATATTTCTTCTCATCTTCAATTAATGAGTGCAAAAATTGACCAAAGGAGTTGTTGAGGTAGCTCTTTTTCTTGTTTCACTAACGGTCAGATTAATTAAACAACTACCTTTTGCGGTAATATTATGATAATTAAATTTAATGGAGGGAGAGGGTTAATATGCATCACTATTATTTATTTGTAATAACAACCTTATTGATTGTACTTACCCCTGGTGCTGATACAGTATTAGTCACTAAAAATACACTCGTAAGGGGAAAAGGAGTAGGTTTTAAAACTGTTGGTGGTGTTTGTGCAGGGATTACAATTCATATAGCAATTGCGGTTCTTGGTTTATCTGCTATTATTGCTAACTCTGTTTTACTTTTTACAATGATTAAATATGCGGGAGCTGCGTTTCTTATTCTGATGGGGATATTTACACTTTTTTCAAAGAAGTTCAACTTAACCTCGGACACCAACACTTCGGAGAAAACACCCAAAGGTTCCTATTTCTTGCAAGGAATGTTCTCGAATGTACTAAACCCTAAAGCCATTATTTTCTTTATGTCATTTTTACCTCAATTTATCGTACCTGGCGAGAACACTTTATTACAGATGATTATCATAGGAATAACACCAGTTTTAATAACATTAATATGGTTATTTTTCTATGTTAATTTGATTAATTACATTCGAGGATGGTTCAATAAACGATCATTTCTTTCTGCATTTCAACGATTAACAGGATTTATGTTGATAACCCTAGGAATAAAAATAGCTTTTGAAAAGAGATAATTTCAGGTCATTTATTCAACTAACGGAGTGCTTACCTTCATTAAGAAACATAAATGATCTTCCATAATAGGGCGCTTTTCCAGAACAAGGAAAGCCTCTTTTTAACGGAATAATGAAGGGTTTGTGGTTACAAAAATAGAAAATATTAGTAGCTCAATTAAAGGGCAGTTGGAACAAGGGTATTTATTAAGAATAAATATTTATAATAAAATGGTTTACAATATCTTTAATAACTTATTGTCTTAGAGAATTTATATTGGTAAAATATTGAATTAAGTTGGTGGTATTTAACATGATTGGTAAAATAACAGAAAAAATAATGCTTAAACATGTGGAAAGAAAGCTAGGTAAATATGATATTAAGCTTATGCATTTTATCCCTGGACGTATTCGCCTCCAATCCCCTATATGGAAACAGAACGTCTTATTAATAAATAAAATTATAGCAAAATTGAAAGAGCAGATTTTAGTGTATGATGTACAGTTTACAGAATCAACAGGTAGCTTACTTATTAAATATGATGCCTCCTATGTAACCGATGTGAGGGAACTAGAATCATGGTTTTATATAGTAGATGAAGTTTATCAGAAAGAATTCACCATAAGGAGAGTTGAACAGTGATACCTACTATTGTAGGAATTGGAGCTTCTTTAATAGCACCTAAAATTATGTCCCAGTTCCGAGATCAAAAAATAAAAATACTACATGCTATGCCTGGTAGGATACGTTTACAATGCGATACTTGGAAACATCCTATTGTAGCAGAAGCTTTAAGTAAACACGTACAGAATCATCCTCTTATACTAACATCCAAAGCATCGGCCATAACCGGAAGCCTTATTATTCAATTTGTTGTGCCTCATATTAGTCAAGATGAACTGGATGAAGTGATGACCAACATTGTACAAATTGCATCAGATGCTATCTTACATAAAAGTGCTGTGATGATAAGTGGTATGAAGAATACATTAGATTTTGTAGACAAAGGCATAAAAAAGCAAACCAATGGATTTGCTGATTTTGACAGTCTCTTTGTTTTATTTTTGTTAGGTAAAGGCATCCAATCCTTTGGTATTGCTCCTGCATTTTCAGCGAGTTTACTATATTGGTCATATACCATTATTAAGAATAAAGGGGAGTGACATATTGGATGATAAATGGATTGCGAATTTCACATTCTTTACCTGGTAGAACACGATTTCACTTATCAGGAGTTAAAAATCATAGTCTTATTGAATGTTACTTTCGCTCTTTTCCAGGCGTATATTCAGCTATTTATACAAAGCTAACAGGAAGCGTTCTAGTTTATCATGACTTCACAACCTCTTCACAGAACCTAAAGAAATTTGCCTTATCTTCTTTAAAACAACAGCCTAAGAAGCAATGGTTGCCTTTTACATGGACACAAATGGCTCCCATCGTTGCTTGTACGGCTATGTTTGTTGCAAACTGGTATGTACAGAAAATTCCTCTGTCGTTCGCTTGGAAAACTGCTTTTCATTGGGGAGCGATGGTAACAGCTATTGTAACATCATCGGGAGTCATAAAAGATGGATTTTTCCATTTGTTTAAAGAGAAAAAAGCAAATGCCAATACGTTAACTGCAGCTTCTATCTTTGCTTCCCTATATATAGGAAACCCTGGTTCTGCCTTGGTTATTACCATCATGTCAACTATTAGTGAATTACTGACAGAGTATACATCTCAACAAACAAAACAGTATATTCATTCTGTTTTAGAACTAGATACTCCATACGCTTGGAAAGTAAATGCGCAAGAAATTGAAGAAAAAGTTTTATTACAAGAGGTACAAGTAGGTGACCGGGTAGTTGTCTTTACTGGAGAAAAAATACCTATTGATGGAATTGTAATTGATGGACACGGTACAGTCGATGAGTCATCTATTACAGGTGAATATATGCCAAAGGAATTGAAAGAAAACGATTATGTTTATGCAGGTAGTGTTCTCCAAAGTGGTCATGTTAAGGTAATGGTAGAGAAGGTAGGAGAAGATACCGCACTTTCTCGGATTGTGAAACTATTAGAAGAAGCACAAGAAAAGAAGGCGCCAATTCAAAACATTGCAGATTCTCTAGCTGAAAAAATGGTACCTGTTTCATTTGGTTTAGCTTTATTGACATTTTTATTAACACATAATGTAAGTCGAGCGATGAATATGCTCGTTATTGACTTTATCTGTGGAATTAAATTGTCTACAGCTACAGCACTTTATGCGTCTATTGGGAGAGCTGCGAAAGAAGGAGCTATTGTAAAAGGAAGTCATTACATTGAGGAAATGGCCAAAATAAATACAGTTATCCTAGATAAAACTGGTACGATTACAGAAGGAATGCCCGTAGTCCAACATGTTATTGCATCTGAAGGATATCAAAGAGAAGATGTCATTCGTCTCGCTGCTATAGCAGAAAAAAATTCTTCACATCCTATTGCAGACGCTATTGTCAAACAAGCGAATGAATGGAACATTCAAGTTCCGATACGGGATAATGATGCAAAGGTTCATACAGTGGTTGGGAAAGGAATTTCTACATTTTTAGATGGCAAACAGATTGTAGTAGGAAGTCTTCGTTTTATGAATGAGTTAAAAATCAAAATGAATGAATTTCTACATAAGGTAGAGAAAGACGAAAATGTGATTTACGTAGCCTATGATCAGACATTAGTAGGTGTAGTGAGTATTTTTGATAAAATTCGTTCCGGTATGCACCGTGCAGTTCGCCATCTACGTAAGCAAGGCATTGATGACATCATCATGCTGACAGGAGATAAGCGAACAGTAGCAAAAGAAATATCTCGACTCCTTCAGTTAAATTGGTATCATGCTGAGGCTCTTCCAGAAGAAAAAGCTAACTATGTAAAAAGGTATGGAAGAAGAGGTTCGGTTATGATGGTAGGCGATGGAGTAAATGATGCACCAGCACTGGCTCATGCTAATATAGGAGTTACGATGGGAGCAAAACGAACAGATATTGCATCAGAAGCCAGTGACATTATTGTTACATCGGATAATCCACAAATGCTTTCTGAGTTAGTAGGACTTTCTAAGAAAACAATGAACATTATTAAACAGAACTTTATCGCAACGTTTGTGATCAATGGAATAGCTATCATATTTGGTGCTCTAGGTATCTTCTCCCCAATTGTTGGGGCAGCCATTCATAATGCAGCAACAATCGGTGTAGTATTCAATAGTGCACGTATCTTATGGGTAGGAAGTGAATCGAATGAATCCCAAATTCTATATTCTGCATGATATTCCTGGTCGTCTTCGATTACAGATTCCATCCTTACGAGACAGGATGAATTTTAAGGAAATTGAACAACTATTCTCTTCTCTTAAAGGAGTATCATTTGTCAGAATACAGCCACTTATTCATACAATGCTGATTGAATATGAATCATTAACTATCTCTCGTAATATCATTTGTCTATATGTGTCAATATTTTTTCAACAAACAAGATTAGATCCATTGGATGATATTATGATTCATATGCATCCAGCAACCCGAAGTGACTGGTTGCGTGCATTATTTTCTGGTGGATTATTATTGTTAGCAGGCATAAGAAAGTCTTCTTTTCACAAGCCTGATATTTTGGTCTATGGAGCAGTTGCTGCTACCGGTTACACCGTACTTTCTCATGGAACGATAAATAAAATCAGACATCCAGATGTATTGACAGGTATATTAAGTCTACTATCTCTAGGGTCTTCTAATATGCTCTATGTAGCAATGATTACATGGATTGTAAACGTATTAGAGCTCTTACATGAAACAAGAAAGTTTCAAATACAAAGATTTCAACAGATAACCTAGATATTTATTCATACATAGCTGTATGAATTGATATATAACTAACAAAATGGGGGAATAATACAATGATTAATCGAGATTTTTTAATGGGTTTTGTATCAGGAACAGTTGTAGGAGCAGTAGGCTACCGTTTGTATGAGCAAAACGGAGGTCAACTGCAACGCCTTGTCCAACCTAATCAACCATTCAGAGGAGCACAAGGAGCTAGTTCATATCAATCTTCTGTAGAAGAGTTGGTAGCACAAAAAGAACGTTTAGAAGACATGATTGCAGAAATGCAAATGAAATAAAAGTTGCACTCATCAAAAAAAGAATGAGAAACAGTCCCAGGCTGCTTCTCATTCTTTTTTATATAAATAATAGGGGAACACAATAAATAAAAGAAGCATGAATTCATTGACTGTACCTTAAAATATAGTTAGTTTGAATAGAGTTTCGACTTTGCTATAGACAAATATTTTCACCTAATATTAAAATGTTGCATGAAGGAAAACTTTATACTATCATACTTCAATAATGGAATCTAATCAACATAAAATCCATAAAATGGTATATATTTACTATAAATAACTAAAAAAATTTAATGTTAATAAAATATCACGAGTGTTGATTATCCAAAATTAGACAGAATCCTCCCGTAAAAAGGCAAGGTTTCTTTTAAAAACAGCGCCAATTCAGAGCTGTCAACTGTTGATTTGAAATAAAGTCACGATGTTTATAAAAAAGACGCAAAGTTTTGAATAAAAGTCGCGATGTTTTGCCTTTGGATATGTTTTTTTATTAAAGGTCAAGTAAATAATAATAAAACCCTATAACTAAACAATTTATTATAATGTCACACATCATGTAGGGTAAAAAGGAAGGGTAGATGAACAGGGGAGTATACCTGCTTACATCTATCCTTTTTGTACAACATATGACCTCATTTACTACTACAATACCAAAGTGTTTACCGTAACAAATTATCATTTGTTTTTTCAACAAACGCGCCCTTTTCTGGAATAACGGACTCAAACTACTACTTGTGAATTGTGCCCGATTACGGAATAAGAATAACATATTTCTTTATCTGCATATTTTACATAATTCGGATTATCGGTTGTTATATTCCCTATTTTGCTATTTTTTGAGTTCTACATTTATTAATGAATGATTGAATTTCGTTCATTATTTGATTCACAATTTGTATTGAAGTATATACATCTTCATTGATTTCTAAGCTATGATTAGCATTTGGAATTATAACCGTATGTATTTGATTGTTGCTCTTTATCGCTTGAATTCGGTCTTCAAAAAAATGAGGGTCTTTATCTCCTATAATGCAAAGAGCAGGAAGGTTTTCGCTTAGCAAAGCGTTATAAACAGTTTCATCCTTTAACAGTGGAGTTAACCAGATTCCATAAGAGGATCGTAAAAGTTCGTTTTGTGTTCGCTCATATGCCATAGGAATAGAACCAAGTGACTTATTTACAATATAGTATTGTTCATACTGTGTTTCTTTCAACACATCTTGGATTACAGCTTTTACATCTTCATACATCCAATCGTCTTGTTCTTTACCACTAAGTTTAGAGAAATATTCTTTTTTTCTATAATCATAGTTAATGCGAAGAACATCCATATTATTATTTACAAATACACCAGTTGCATAATAAAAGAGAGGGGCTTGTGTTGTATATCCTAGTCCTGGAAGCATAATACATAGTCCATCGCTTTGCTGATCTTGACGAATCCATAAATAAGGGATACTAGAATGTTCATTTCTTACTGTTTTACCCTCTATAAAGTTAGTCAATATTGTCACCTCTACAGTTCAATTTTGATAGTTCGCTTTGCTTTTTTGAACATATAACTGAGTTGCTTCTATTAGCTGGTTTCAGATTAACCCTGTAATGTACGATTCGACAATCGCAGCTCCTCCTGGAGCTGAAAATATTCTTCAAATGTTTTCTTAAATTGTTTAGGGACTTGTCTCCCTGCACGTTGATGGCATTGTTGAAATGAACTATGTTGACGGTATTCTTCTAGAACCTTAATGCATCTTACTTTAAAGACCTGTGAAGCTGAAAGCTTCATGTCGGGCTTAATACCATAATAGTCTGACAAGAAGACCTCTCCCAAATTCAATGAGAAATTTTTGTAATCCCTAGTTTCTGCATATGTCTGTAGATGCCTCCAGACAAGTCTATACCGATGTATTGTCCCTTCGGAATAGTTCAAATCATTTAGATGTTGAGTTGACTGCTGAATTAATTCTATAAGATTAGTAGTACCGGACATGTTTACCCTCCTTAAAATGTTCGATACTACTTTATCATTAAAATATTATGCAAAGTTAAATGCTAAAAATCTTTTGTAAAATCAGGCCTTTAGATTTTAACTTTACATAATAATTGACTTTCCATAAGACGAATTATGTGAAGCTTTGCATAATTCATCTATAATGATCAAATCAAATTTGAGCCATCTCTTCTCCATTGCACCTAGCTTGTGCTCTTCATTAGCTAATAGGAGTTCTTCTACTAATTCTGCAGCTGAGATAAACTTAACCTTATAGCCATTTTTAATCATTTCAATGCCAAGACCTGTTGCCAGATGCGACTTTCCAGTCCCACTGTTACCTAGAAATATTATGTTTTCCTTTTTCTCTACAAAATCTCCTTTAGATAGAGTTAGAAAACGATTTCTGTTTAGACTTGGCATCAAACTAAAATCATAGTTATCTAGAGTTTTCTGGACAGGAAAAGCAGCTTGTTTAAGTCTCCTTTGTCTTTGATTTTCCTCTCTGGACTCTGATTCTACTTCTAATAAAGCCAATAGAAATTCCTCATAGCTCAAGTTACGATCCTCAGCCTCTCTTGCGAGAGAACGATATTGTGCTGCAATAGTCGGGATCCGTAGTTGTTTAGTAAGGTGGTCTAAAAGTAGTTCAGTTGTCATTCCCTAATGCCTCCTGTCAATTGGCCGTACTGTTCTATATTGGATTTTTTCACTTTGTAATCAAGAAGATTAACAGGTGTTTTATCCGCAGGAAGCGTACTTATTGGTATGTTCTGGTTTGTAAGTCTTTGTATAATTTCGTGAACATTTTCATATCGGAAAAATTGAGATTTCTCTGCTTCCAATAAGGCTTTCGTTAAATTATCCATACCAATATCACGATGGAGGAGGAGAAGTCGAATGAATTTCTATCACCTACAGATCCTTCTTGTTCGCGCATTTTCAAATGGAATCGCTTGAATACTTCAGGGATTTCAGTGGATTGGAATGCGTGAGCGTCACGGATTGCACGTGGTTTCTTAAGTAATACTTCTAAATAATGATCCAAAACTGTAATCATTTGATTTCTCTCATATGAACGAGTGTGTTCAGCGATCACATCGTTTTGAGCCACTACGATTACACGATCGACAAAAATTTTTGCCCATACAGCTTGTCCAACAAAGCTATTTGGTACAGAATAACGATTGGTTTCAACTGTAATTAGGGAAGTTTTATTTACTTTACATGATAAAAGCTTACAAGCTTCAAAATTAATCGCAGGAAGGGGATGAAGATATTCTTTCTCTTTTTCCCACATTTCTAAGACCGTCTCAGATTTATTTGGGACGTGAGTCCTTCCGGCCTCGGTCAAACACCAATTCAAGAGATAGTCATTCAACTCGTTTAAGGATTGAACTTCAGGGATAGGTACCAAGGCATTTCTTCTTATGTATCCTACTGTTCCTTCGATTCTCCCTTTTTCGTTACCGCTTGCAGGATTACAGAATTCAGCTTTAAACACGTAATGTGCCTGGAGTCCAATGAAAGACTCCTGTTCTAACCGATCTCTTCCTTGTAGGATTTTTTGTACAGCTGTTTTTAAATTATCAAGTAGACCCTCTGTGGGAACGCCTCCTAAAAACTCAAACGCATGGACAAAGCCATCCAGGAATGCTTCCTGTTTTTCATGAAGGTACGCTCGAACAAACCGCATACGACTTGCGGAGAGTTGAACGCAAAAGAGGAAGATTCGTTGTGTTCGACCCTGTAGAATAATATCCGCCTCTCCCCAGTCGAATTGGAATTGGTGGCCGAGTTGAAAATCAAGTGGAATAAACACTTCTTGAATTTGGTGCCTACGTTTGGCTACGATTTTACGAATGTTAGAGGCAGAACCCTTAAAATCATATTCATCTTGTAATCTACGAAAAATTTTAATAGCTGTATGCTTTTGCTTTTTCCAGTTTTTCCGATCATCTTCTAGCCATTGATCGATAATGGGAATAACTCGTTTTGTCTCTGGTGAATACTCTTTAGTTCCATACACTTTTTTTCGAAGAACTGTTGTTGGTGCTGTATTGTGTTTCAGATATTTACTTACAGTATTTCGAGAAATACCAAGTTTTGAAGCAATTTGCCTTTGTGAAAGTCCTTCTACCTCTTTTAAAAATTTGATATTATGAAATTGAGCCATTTCAATCATCCTTTTCGTCCTCGCTATGAAGTAAGCTTAGTCACTTTCTATCATAGAAGAGGTTTATAGAATTGGAAATTAAGTGGCTCATTTTTTATGTGATCAAATCATATAAAAGTGGCTCAAATCTAACTTATCAAAAACAGAAAACTCCAAACATCGGGTGACAATCTTTTTACATGCTAGGATGAAATATTCCTTTATATGCAAGGGTTCATTCCAAAACTAAACAAACGTTTGATTAACAAAGGAAAAGAGAAATAAGGTCGAAGAATGTAAGATTACAATGTTTTTTTCTGATTTTTGAAAATTAAGAAGAAAACTCCAAACATCGGGTGACAATCTTTTTACATGCTAGGATGAAATATTTCTTTATATGCAAGGGTTCATTCCAAAACTAAACAAACGTTTGATTAACAAAGGAAAAGAAAAATAAGGTCGAAGAATGTAAGATTACGATGTTTTTTTAAATCTTTTAAGATTAAGAAAGTAACACCCAATAAATACACAGAAAAATCGTGACAAAATAGAAATTATAGCTCTAGAACAACTTGTGGCTGCAAAAAAATTTTCTAATTTCAATATGTGCTAAATTCACATCTACTATTATATACACGCCCGGACAACGTATAGTTTATATTTCAAGTAACACCACCAAACGGTCAGCAAGGAGGGTTTGTTTTGAAGGATAATATAATAAAGGAAAAGAGGTAAAATCACGCAACCATAAAGACTTTAGAAATTCTTTTTTAAATCTTTATCAAGAATCTAAAAGGACCAACAGTGAAATCGTTGATAGTGTAAGCGCCCTTTATAAAAAAAATGATGCCTTACAGATTGATTTTCCAGAGCTTACAGACCAATTTCGAGATGTATCTGATCGTGTAGAGAATCTAGCGTTAACTCCAATTAAATTATCTTTCGATCTAATGGATCGATTTGATAATAACCTTGTGGAAAATAGTGAGAATTATGTACACTATGTAAGAGAGCGTCGTAACGCCTTGCTAAAAGTTACAAGTGATTATGTAGAAATTGCAAAAAACAACCATAAAAACATCTTTTCCATGATCGAGAAAAGTGTAAAAGTACATGTAAATAATTAATAAGGATAAATCATTAAGATTCATCCTTAAAAATAGTAAAGAGACAATCGTTCGGGCGATTGTCTCTTTTTTAAATTCAAAATCTATTACTTGGATTATAGTTTAAAAATTTTAACGATAAAACAGTCACTGAGCTATCTGCTTGAACTATGACCTATAAAATGGACCTTCTTAAAAAAACCTTATAGCTTAAGCAGCTAACAGGTATTGCGATCTGTATGTCAAACAAGCTTCTGAGTCGTATAATAGGCATAGGGAGTCAAGCTCTTTTCTATTCTTGATTGTGTTTGTTTCGTCACTTACATTATACAAGAATTTGGGGGGTACTCTTTTTTCATGCCTTGAAACGCTTGGGAGACAAGTGATTAGAATTGTGAAATTCATTCAGTTATAAGATTAAATAACTTTATTGTCACTTTCATTAACTCCAATTTTGTTGGATCAATTTTATCAGTTTTCATATTCCTTAAGACTCTTTTTATATTGAGCTGTAAAAATATCTAGATCATGAGTAAATTTAAAGAAGACCAAGCGATACTCTCTTCCGCCTGTTCCAACGGGTAAAATAGCATAAACTCGGCGTTTTCATTGTTTGACGTCCCAGAGAGGTTTCGAACCTCCGAACTACAGTTTAGTCATCGGTTCTCTCTACGTTTATCTAGAGATTCCGCAGCAAGTCTTGCTTTTTCTCTAGTGGTATTTATATAAAGCAAAGAAATATCGGAAGAAGTATGTCCGAGTTGGGACATAATCAAAGGAATATCACCATTAGTTTGTTCTGCCAGGTTCGTAGCATAAGTATGCCTCAGTTTATGGGGGGACATCCTTTTGTCAAACGCCTTAGTGTATTTGTAAACAATGTTTTCAATGGCTCGATTAGTTAGTGGTTTAGGTTCATTATTGTATAACTTAACATATACAAACTCATTTTCCTCGTTTCTAGCTTTATATCTTTCATTTCTAATGGAAAGATAGTTTTGCAGGTCGTGCATGCTTGAAGGGGTGACAGATACTGTATCTTTTTTATTTCCTTTCCGTATTACACTGATCTCTTTTGAGGAAAAATCAATATCCTTAATCCTTAAATTTGATAATTCATTTACCCGTATTCCAGTTCCTAAAAAAAGGGAGAGGATACTAATATTTCGTTCTCTATCACGTTTAAAATATTTAAGTTGAGAAGGGGAGAGGGAACTCTCATATTCACCCTTTATATAATCTAAGAATTCTAGATCCTTATCTCCAATAAAAATCTTATCAGTTAGTTGTTTAGCTCGCTCATTAAAAGTCTGTTTTACTTTGGTTACTTCAATTTTTTGCATAACATTCCTGTGGAAATAGGGTTCATTATTTGCTACTTCCGCTTCGATTGTTAGGTATTTAAACAAGGAGCGGAGGGAGGACTTATGCCGGTTTACTGTCTTAGCATCAATTTGTTTCGTTTCATCATCCGTTTGTGATACTTTATATTTTTTCCTCGACAAAAACTTAAAATAATTCCTGGCTTCATCCAGAGAAAGAGTTGCTAGTGTATCTGTTGGGATATCCTTAATTTGATCACACTTTACAATTCCTTCATTTATTAACCAATGAAAGAAATCACGAAAATCTCTAACGTAATTAAAGAGCGTAAGGGGGGAGCGGATGTCTTGTTTAGCATCAACGTATTCCACCACGTAACTAGGCATTTCTCTGAGCAAGATTTCTAATTGTTTTTCGTACCTTTCATGTTGTTTGGAAATTGCCATAAAAAACACCTCAGTAAAATATATTATACTTTCATTATAGAACAAATGTTCGTATAATACAATTTTTACGAATTGTTGTTAACATAATAATATTATGTAGTACTTTATTTAATTCTTACTCTTTCAGGTAAATAATCTACCAATAAAATCAGAAATGTTGTTATTTCACTTTTATTGTTTAACCGGAACCTTTACGTATTGAAGGTCTTGAGAAAGAGAAGCCTTTAGGCGGTCAATCTCAGCTTCAGCTGCTTCTATAGATTCGAAAACTTCATCAATGCTCATTGCTTCTTTGTTTGTTTTTTTATTAAACACTCTAATTTTATATTTCATAAAAGACGCCTTCCTTAATGTTTTAGGACTTGCTTAGTAAAATCAGTAAAATCATCTAAATGTTTTTCAACAATTTGTTCTAAAATACTCACGTTAATAGTCTGGTAATCATGAACCGCAATATTTCGGAATCCGACCATCGCCTTTAATCGTTTTGCTATTTCCTTATCAATTATTGAACTGGATTCAAGCATATCAAAAGCATCACGACTGGTTTGTGGTAATCCTAGCCGTTGTTGAGCTACAATATGCATAGCCAGATCAATACAGGCTTCACAGGCACGTTGTATATTTAGAATAATGGAGTCTTGTTTGGTATAATCTTTCAAGTTTTCTGGGTTTTGATCATATACATAGAGAATTCTTTTTTTGCTGCGCTCAATAACGCTTATCTTATTTAAAATAACATCATTTTCATAGATAGTCCCGCTTGCATCTACATTTTCTATAATTAATTTACGTTCTTCATTTAACTTTGCGTACATACTTAAAGCTGTCATCTCAATATTCATCCTTAATGTTTCATCATTGGAGAAAATCACTTTTCCAGTTGAAAAGATTTGTGCTTGGAAGACTGTAGATGCATGGTTTAAATCGACTAAGTCGACATCTATTTTGAGAATATCCGCCAGCTCTTGGGCTAACATAAAAACTTCATAGGATGTAAGATTTCGCTCTTTATTATAAAAGCTATATCAATGTCACTTTCTTTATGTGTTGTACCATTAGCAAAGGAACCAAAGACAATGATAAAGGAGGGATTGATTTTACTGATTAAGAATTCTTGAGCTTTCTCGAGAATGTTATTTGTGATAGGGATCACCCCAAGTGGATTATATTGTATATTATACCAAACATTTGATCTTGATACAATTATTCGTAAAATTTATATTATACGAATAGTAAAGGGTTTTTATGAAAATAAAAATGGTTACCTGTTCCCTTTATAAAAAGATAAACAAGTAACCATTATACATCTAAGTCATTTTCATAATCATATATCTCAGAATATTTTTCTAGCCACATTTCAACATCTTCAAGTATTGGGCGAGATTTTTTATCAGCAATCTCTATACATTTATTGAATAGTTCTTCATTGCCAACAATAATTCTATATCCGTTTAAATTTAAAAATGTACTGGCAGCTAAATAACCTGATCTTTTATTACCATCCTTAAAGCAATGATTTATTGTAATAAAATACATATAAACAGCAGCTTTTTGAAACAACCTTGGATAGTATTCAAAATCTCCAAATCCCTCTTGTGGCATAGCAACTTTAGCCTCAATACAACCCTTGTCATAGCCTTGTAATCCACCATAACGTTCTAACGCTAAATCGTGTATATCTATTATATCTTCATAAGTTAAATATTCAAATTTCAATTCTTACTCAACTTTTTTAGAGCTTCATCATTACGATCACATGCTTTATTTGCCAGAGCTAGAATTTTTCGTTTACGTGCATTCTTTTGCATTTCTTTCAGCTCCTTTTCAGTATATGCTACATCCATTGCCATTTCTATGTCTTCCTCCTTATTGCACATACAATCACCTCTTAATACCATGTTAAACAGGTTTAATATGTGATGTATATATAAACTTTATACTAAATTCAAACAGTTTTCAAGGGAGATTAGTATAAAATGGCGTATAGTGTCATATAATATATATTTTTGTTAATTCAAAAAACGAATTTAAGAATCATTTAAATAAATAGCCTATAATCCAAAATTATGATTTAATGCGAAGTTTAATATTTTGGTGGTCAAAATGTGGTCAAAAGTGCTTTATTATAATGGCTCTGTTAAACGATAATGTTGAGATTTAAGCTATAAAAAAATAGACCATCATTTTGATGGTCTTCTTTAACTAAAGCACCCGTTACTTTAAGTACAACACTTCACAATCTGCTTCGTTAATCAAACCAAAATAGGCGATGCCTTGTCAAAGCATCGCACCCTTTAGTTGAAGAAGAAACTCAGATGTTATTTGCAATACGCACTACTTAATGCTTGTTCTTACTCACTATTTGCATGAAGTTCATGAGCAATTCGTGACTTTTCCATAACTTTTTATCTTTTAATTATTGCTTTCCGTTCTACCATTTGAGGTGGTTCTTCCATCCATCCGTTCTTAATCATAATTTTTGCACCTTCATGGGCATATTCGAAAATATCTTTCGTAAAAGCAGTATTTTTTGCTGCCAAGTCGTTCCGTAAACTAAAAGCTGTACCCACCGCATTGCCCCCCATAGAAAAACTGCAAAACATACTGGTACAATACATCATGAGCTTATCAGAAAACGGAGCAACAGTTGAACGTGTCGCATGTCCCCCTGCCGTGGCAGGTATTTGAATACCATCTTCTAGAAATGTTTCACTCATCTCTTTAATAACACTTTTGGATAGTTCTGCTCCTTTTGCAAAAAATTTCTTTACTTCTGTACTTTTAGCACATTGAGCAAAACCAATAATCATTTGTAAACCAGTAACATTTGATTCAATACCATGATAAATATAAGCAACTTCTACCGTGTTTAATGTTCGCTTTTTACCAAGTTTAATAAGTGGATTCATTCCAGCCAAATAGTCTTTGTCTTTTACAAACTCAACCGAATTGGGCATAGAAACATAAGGAGAGCGGGCAATCATCCCTTTTTCGATCAAATATTGTGTGCAAGAATTATAATACGTTTGGGTAATGGCGGTAAGTTCTTTGAAAAGCATGACAATGTCTTCACGATATGACATGTTTATATTTAGCGTATGCAGCCCCATACTAATTTCCATTAGTAACCGTACAAACAAGATGTCAAAACCGTTATCATAGAGCTTTGGAACATCTTTATTTACGTCTTCAGAAGAAAACCCGACTGGGATTGCAGCCCCTTCACTTTTAAAAATATTTATTATTTTGCCAACATAAATGTCTATTTCATTGTATACATCAGTCAAGATTTTTTTGGCTTTTTCATCGTCAGCTTTTTCAATAAAGTATTCTAACATTCGCAAATTCATCGTTTTCTCTTGGTATGTAAGCCATAGAACTCCAAGTTCGGATGACGTTATTGCAGGTTTCTCAGGCAAACTGCATTCCTCCTATATTTTTTCTTCTTTAGTTTGCTCTATAAATGATACAATATCCTAAAAAATTTACGTATTTTACCTCGTTAAATGAATTAAAGAAAATAATATTTTTTCCTTTAGATAGAAAATTTCAATGCTGTAATAAGGAAAATAAATTCACTTGAAAAATTCGATGAAGAAATTGGAGGAAATTTAGATGGAGGAATGGAAGAACTACCCCATTTCCAAATAGATACGAAATAGTAAAAGAAAAGTGATAGAAGTGAATATCAATGATAACAAAAGATGAGCTTGAAAAAATCCTTTGGAGTATTGCTTTACCTGGGTTTGCCCAAATTCTGAACAAGAAATTTTTTAAGGGATTACTTTTCATCGGATTAGAAATATTGATCAATGTCCAATCCAACTTTAATGATGTAATTATTCTGAGTTTTCATGGGGAAATTGAAAAAGCAATTGGACAAACGAATTACCAATGGTTGATGTTTTATCCTTGTCTTTATTTTTTTGCGATTTGGGATGCTTACAGTGATGCAAACGGTAAAAAAGCATCCTTAGCGTTTCTTCCGTTTGTGTTTTCCACCTATTTAGTTACAGTAGGGCTTATTTACTCAGCAACATTTAAAGTAAACGGAATGTTACTCGGACCTATTTGGTTACCAATGTTGTCATTACCCATCGGAATACTGATTGGAATTTTTTTGAGATATATGCTTTTAAAATTTATATATCGTGCCGAGGAAACTTAGGTACACTAGCTCAAAGAAATTAGTGATTCTTCAATAAAAGGAAACGCCAAAGGGTTCAATTGGCGTTTATTTTTTATTGAACTAACCTCCCTCAATAAAGAAAGCAAAATCTCACGATTTCTCCGTTTTTCTTAGATTTTCATAGTAGTGTACCTTCCGGTAATCACTTAATAGTTGGGTGAACATTACTGGAAAGGATAAAACTGGAACCTTTGAGAAAAAAGACTTATAGCCCACTAACCAATCACTTACAGAAATTGGTGGATGAGTCAAAATATGATAGCACTGGTGGATGTCCACATTTCTCATGGAGGTCAACCCTCCCATGCCTCACAGAGTCTTCGCTCTCAAATTCCTTCGTCCAACCTTTCCATGAGGTGGATGTCAGCCATGCTGCCCCACAGGGTCCTTTGCCCGTAATTTAGTTGCTTTGCCGACTAATCCGTGCTTCAAATGTACCCAAATCTATAATGCTACTACTATTTAACCTAATCTAAAACAGAATCAAGCGGCCATTTCTACCTTCTTTGATACTGACAAATGAGGAATATCCTTTAACATCTTTTCTTCACTAAATTCAAATCGCTTTTTACCTATGCTAAAGAAAATACGGATCAGTTTATTACACAAGGCAATAAGGGATTGCATCTTCTTTAATGGATTATCAGAACGTATAGTATAGTACACATGTAATGCTTTAAAAGCTGAATTTTTTGCAACGAGAATCATACATACCCTGAACAACAGAGCCCTCAGTTTCTTCCGGCCTCTTTTTGTGATCGTCGTTTTTCCCTTGTGCTTACCGGATGTATTTTCTTTTAAACTTAAGCCAGCTAGCTTAATAATTTGTCGGGGATGGGTATAATCATTGAGGTCACCTACTTCCGAAAAGAAACCGGCAACCGTATCCCTTCCAACACCTTTAATAGCCAACATTTGTGGTACACCTGGTATTTCATCAAGTAAAATATCTATTTTGGAATCTAATTCTTCGAATTTAAGCTGGAATAAATCATATTTATCTAGTAAAGTTTTCAGCTCCAGTTTAGCCATATCAGAGCCTTGCCGAAGTCCAATGGACTTACTGGCTGCTTGCTTTAACTCTCGTATCTTATTAAGCCCCACACTCCGGGAAACGGCTTTTCTTAAGTGGGTAAGCAGTTCTTCTTCAGAGAATTTTACTATCTCATGTGGTAAAGCATATAGTTTTAAAAATTGTAATGCTGCCTTGCCTTAACACTTTTTAAAGACCGTTAGAAATTCTGGAAAGTACCGATCAATCCAGTTGTGAACCTGCCCTTGGACAGTTTGAAGATCATCTGTTAAAAGATCGCGAATTTTCTTTGCCACTCGGAGCTCGGCATAAACTCCTTGTGGGATAGTAGGTTCGGCGTATCTTCCGTCTTTGACCAGCTGAGCTATTACTTTGGCGTCCTTTACATCGTTTTTAGTTGGCGAATTATCATCGAGTTCCTTGCTTTTCTTAACGTGCAAAGGGTTTACTGCCACAAACTTAATCTCATTTTCTTTCAGAATATGAGCCAGGTTGAACCAGTAATGGCCAGTCGGTTCCATCCCAACTATCACTTTATCCATGGCTTGTTCTCTTTTCAACTCAGAAATCCAGCTAAGAAAATGGTGGAACCCCTCTTGTGTGTTTTCAAAATAACATGGTGATTCGAACTCCATTCCTCTAAAGTCCTGGGCACGTGCCACATGCTTGAATTTAGCGATGTCGACACCTATAATAAGTGTTTGAGAAGTTATTTGAGCAATCTTCTTATTTTGGTTATAATTCATTTTAGGCCTCCTGGTATTTGAGTGTTGTCCTTTTCGCTGGCCAGCTTCAGGACACTCTTATTCTACCAAGAGGTTATATTTTTGTTCAAACCTCATTTTCAGTCATTACAGGAATGCTGCCCCTTTAGTTGAAGCTGGACCTTAGTTTTTTGACGCAGTATCCTCCAATTGTATTGGTAGTTCCATAAGTGATCATATATCAGCATTTATAAGTATTAATTCCGAGAGTGAGATATAATTTTCGACATACTTGCATAAGCTAATTGTCAAGGTTCCTTCTTTCTTTTGTTGAAATGTATCCATAGTCCTAACTGTCAGCTATGGATACATTTTATTAATCCAGAGAAATATTTTGCCCAATCAATAAAACGCTTTCGTACATAATATTTCTTCACAATCTTTAAATTAATTTTAGCGTAAATTAAAATTATTCTTGGAAAAATCGCAAGTGAAAAATCGGCTAATTATTCTAAACATCTAATCTTAAAACTGGTCATCTTTTTATAAATCTGAAATTCATATCTCTTGATGAATTGGTAAATAATATCCAAGAGGTGACAGGATGGAAAAGGATAAATTAAAACTCACATCTTCCGAAATAGGAACTTTGTGGGGAGAGTATGTAAATGGAACAGCCGTTGATATTGTAAATAGATATATGATTTCTATTATTGAAGACGAGTCAATAAAAGCCATTTTTGAGGATGCTATCAAGACTTTCGAAAAGCAAAAGCAACAAATCGTTGCTTTTTTGGAGAACGAGAAATTTCCAGTTCCCATTGGATTTACTGAATCTGACCTTTTTAAAGGTAAACCGAGATTGTTCACTGATATTTTTTGCTTAAATTATTTACACATTATGACTTTACACGGTTTGCTAGGACACTCCACTTCATTAGCTGTTTCTGTCAGAGAGGACTTAAGGTTTTTTTACGACTCGTGCGATAACGATGGGAAAAGAATGTATCATCAAACAATTGATTTATTGCTTGAAAAAGGAAGTTTTCAGAGAGACCCTTTATTTTATCCTGCTGAAAACCCTAAATATGTTTCCAGCCAAGATTTCGCAGATGGATTTTTCGGAAAGGGTAGAACGTTAGCAGCGACAGAAATCATAAGTATTTCTTTCAACCTAAAAAAAAGTATTATGGCAAAAACTCTTGCAATTGCATTCAGTCAAGTCTCACAAACAAAAGAAGGAAGAAAATTTTTAGAGTATGCTGAAAAAATAGCTA
>NZ_JAGGQW010000003.1 GCF_018613065.1 Bacillus sp. ISL-7
CAACAATTCGGGTGCAGTTCACATCGTCGAATCAGTTTTTTTATCTGGTGGGTCTACACTTATTCAAATGTTCAATTTTTATTAAGAAAATATAAAGAAAAATAGGCCTATTTAAGGAGGAGTTGATCTGACAACCTAATGGAAAATGTAGCTTTTTTTGTTTAAAAGTGATTTACTCTCATACAAATTACCTATATTTTAGCACTTCCGATTTATTCGCCTTTACAATTGTTTACAATCGCTTAATAAACCCCCGCTATAATGAAAATCGTAAAACAACATATTCAAGTTTTTTTGAGGGGGAAATCGAATTGTTTAAAAAAAAACTTATAAAAAAGGTTCTTCCAGTTGCTGTCCTTTCAAGCATTGCTTTTAGCAGTCTTGTTGGAACAGGAACCGCAAACGCTAAATCCGAAAAAGCAGATAAAAACAATGCAGATATAAAAAATGTCATTTTTCTAATCGGGGATGGAATGGGTGTTTCATATACGTCGGCCTACCGTTATTTAAAAGATGACCCGTCTACTAAAAGAGTAGAGCCAACTGAGTTTGATAAATTTCTAGTTGGACAACAGACTACATATCCAGAGGATGCGAAGCAAAATGTAACGGATTCAGCATCTGCAGCAACGGCCATGGCTGCGGGGGTCAAAACCTATAATGCCGCCATCGCAGTTGACAATGACAAATCTGAAGTCAAAACAGTCCTTGAAGCAGCGAAAGAGAAGGGGAAATCAACCGGACTTGTTGCTACGTCAGAAATCACACATGCCACACCTGCATCGTTTGGTTCTCATGATGTAAACCGTAATAACATGAATGCCATTGCGGATGATTATTATAATGAAATGGTTAACGGAAAACACAAAATAGACGTCCTATTGGGAGGCGGCTCAGATTTATTTATCCGCACAGACCGTAACCTTACAGATGAATTCAAAAAAGACGGATACAGTTATGTTTCCAACCTTCAAGAATTGAAAAAAGACAAAAATGACCAGGTTCTTGGATTATTTGCGAAACGAGGCATGCCAAAAATGATTGACCGGACGGCAGAGATGCCTTCTCTAGCAGATATGACGACTTCTGCCATTGAGCGTTTAAATCAAAATAAAAAAGGTTTCTTTCTGATGGTGGAAGGAAGCCAAATTGACTGGGCAGGTCATGATAATGATATTGTAGGCGCAATGAGTGAAATGGAAGATTTCGAAAAAGCGTTCAAAGCAGCCATTGAGTTTGCCAAAAAGGATGGACATACCTTAGTAGTGGCAACAGCTGACCATTCAACTGGCGGTTACTCGATCGGTGCCCGCGGAGAGTACAACTGGTTTAGTGCACCAATTAATGCAACAAAACGTACGCCTGATTTTATGGCAGAGCAAATTGCTAATGGGGCAGATGTGAAAGAAACTTTGTCTAAATATATTAATCTCACATTAACAGATAAAGAGATTCAGTCTGTGAAAGATGCTGCGGGTACGAAGAAAGTAGTGGATATCGATAATGCGATCGAACAAATTATTGATACCCGTTCATTCACTGGATGGACGACGGGCGGACATACAGGCGAAGATGTAAATGTATATGCATTCGGACCCGCCAGCGAACGCTTTGCCGGTCAAATTGATAATACGGATAATGCCAAAATCATCTTTGACATTCTTGAAAAAGGCAGCCGAAAAACAGTCATCGAAGACAAGTAAGTTTAAAAATTAAGCAGATTAGGATTGGAAAATATGATATCCCGTTGCCTTTTTAGCAGCGGGATATCTTTCTAAAAAGGAGTTTTACTTGATGGGAGGAATTGATGTGAAACAGGCAATGATAACTATTTTATTTGTTTTTCTACTTACGGGCTGTTCGTTTATTTCAATTCAGCCAACTAATGAGAAAACTGATGCAAAAACAGAGAATACTTCCACAGCTACCAAAAAAATCTCGAAAGATGATCATGACGCTTATTATAATAGCCCTCAGGTTACGGATGATTCAACCTTACAAAAACCCGGCCAATCTGTTACGGATGAAAAAGGAGAGGCTACATTAAAAGCAATCAAACAAATAAATAAGGTTTATCATTTTGGGGATATCGAGTACACGATCAAAGAAATGAAACTACTTCACTACCGACCTGATTATAGTTTAATTGACTATTTCCATCCGTTAACGGAAGCCGAGGAATTTGACTTTATTAAATTAAGTGTGGATATAAAAAATCAATCCAAAGAAAAACGGAATTTTGCTCCAATCGCCCTTTTTGAAACGAATACAGGTGAGAAAATGGACTGGAATCAGGATATGTATCTTGAACATTTAAATGGAGAAATCGAAGGAAATCAAATAAAACGGGGGAGTCTAGGCTTTATAGTTGACCAAGCTGGCAGCAAAAAAACAGAATGGATTAGTATTCTAACCAGTGACGTCTTTAATGATAAACACGAAAGGCTGGAGGAAGCACAAAAAATCCAACTTAATTTTTAATGGAGAATAAAAAGGTGTCAGGCACCACTCGTGGACATTTGTCCACGAGCAGTGCCTGACACCCTTTGACCTGTGTGAAATTTTACGAATATATAAAGACCTAGTACCTTTCTGGATGAAACGGAAGGACATCAGGGCCCTACCCATGATTGGGATAGGGCCCTATTTGTATTCTGCGGTTGTGCAACTAATTGGAACAATTTTATGAAAAGGTAATTCAGTATGATTATAGTATAATAAAAATACTGAAATTTCTAATTGTGCAGGTCATATTCTGGAGGGATCGTGTTGACAGTCGGGGAACTATGCCGAACACTTATTGTAGACGATGAAATGTTAATCAGACAAGGGATTAAGCACTATATCAATTGGGAGCAAGAGGGCTTTATGATTGTTGGGGAAGCTTCGAACGGTCAAGAAGCACTGGAATTAATTGAGGCCACCGCCCCACATATCATCATTACAGATATCGTGATGCCAATCATGGATGGTGAGGAATTAACAAGAATTGTGAAGGAAAGATATCCTCACATTGAAATCATTATTTTAAGCAGTTTTGGAGAATTCGATTATGTTCGCTCCACCTTCCAAAGTGGTGTCGTTGATTATATCTTAAAGCCGAAGCTCAATGCAGACGGTCTCTTAAAGGCGCTGAAAAATGCCGCAAGCAGAATTCCTTCCTTTCAGAAAGTGGATCAAAGATTAACAGGCAATCTCCCAATTGGGCAGATTATCAATAAACTGATTTCAGGATATGAAGTGAATTATGATTCGGAGTTAGTATCCAAAGCTTTGCCTTACAGCCATTATTGTTTAATTGGAGCTGATTTAAGGAATCACCAGTCTAGAAATAGTGCAGAATTTCAAACAAGTATCAAGGCGAAAATCGAAGAGGCATTGCAACATATCATAAATCAAGTTGTTTACGAGCCCTTAAGCGTTGAAGAGAATATCATTGGATACTTAATTAATATAAACAAGCAGAATGATAAAGAGTTTATTAAATTGGCCAGCCAACTTGCAGAGTCTATACCAGGAATGAGTATTGCTTTGACGGATGAGTTTTCAGACCTTTCTCAACTAGGAAGCAACTACAAAGAAAGTCTCGTAAAATTGTTAGATTATCGCTTTTATTTTCCAAACCAACCGTTATTAATGAAAGAGAATCTTCCAAAAGTGCCGCCCAAACCCGAAAATTTTAATTTGGATTGGTTTACAGAAGAATTAAAGAGAAAACATTTTGATTCCGCTTTCAAATATCTACAAGACCATGTAAAGGTAATGTCTTCTTGTTATACGATGGATGTCTTTGAATATAAAGCTTTTTTTGGCAACATTATTTTTAACATTACCATTCTCCTAAGTAATATGAAATTTGACGTAACAGAATTGGAAGAAGCCAAGTATTCATATTTTAGGTCGATTGATGAAGCACCTTCGGCGAAGGCCACGGTTGAACTAATGAATCGCTTTATTGAAGAGGCGGAAAAATGTATATTTTTGGTCCAGAGTGAGCCCGAAGATATAAATATGAAAAAACTGATGGAATATATTAGAGAACATTATGCCGAACCGCTTACCCTTACTGGGGTCGCAAAGCACTTTCATTTTAATCCATCTTATCTTTCAAGCTATTTTTCAACGCATAATAAGGAAGGATTCATCGAATATCTAAATAGAATGCGGATCGAAGAAGCGACGAAACTGCTCATGGAGGGAATGGAATCTATCTCAGAAATTAGTGGAATGGTCGGTTATTCGGACCACAGTTATTTCTGTAAAGTTTTTAAGAAAATAAAGGGATTGTCTCCAAGCCAATACAAAAGAAAGCAAAAACTAAGATAAGAGATGGTGAATTATGAGATTTATTCCCGAACGTTTTAAACATAACGGATTGTTTATCGTTATGTTTTTCATTACGGTTATGATGATTATCACAGTTTCGATCACTATTACATGGACAACGATTCGGATGTCGGAGCAATTTTTTATTAAAAAGTTTAGCATTACAAACTCCAAAGTAATGAGTCAGGTAAAGGGAAGTTTCGAATCCTTTAACTATTCGGTCGTCCTAGCATCTAACAATCTCCTTCAAAGCAACACGGTTAAAAAAATTCTTATGAAGGAGCAATATAGCAATAAAGAGAAACTTAATGCCTATTTTAATGCTGGCCAACAGTTAAAGCGAATTGAAACTAATTTAGATGCATATGAAGAAAGCATTCTAGTCATGGGGAAAAATGGATTCAGTTTTGCAACGGATCGGACGTACTGGCCAATAACGGATGAGGAATTAAGGACTAGCAGACTTACTAGTAATACGTTTAAGGAACCAAAGAAACTGGTGTACCAATTGGACAAGCGAAATGATGGAACGAATCGCCAGTTCATTGTGGCATCAAAGGTACTAATGGAACGGATCAACGGTACTGTTTATGGATCGATGTTCTTTGCGTTTGATGAAAGTCAATTTAGACAGTTCTTCACAAGCTATACAGGACCTGGTAATAATGTGTTTGTCGTAGATAAGCAGGGAGTTATTGTTTCTAGCAACCAAACAAACCTCATAGGGCAAGCACCCAAAGGCCTGCTTAGCTATGTGGGAAAAATTGAAAAGAGTTCAGACCATTATATCATTGATAATTTTATGGGAAAGGATCAGATTATCTCGATGGAATACCTTCCATCGTTTGACATGTACCTATTTAATATAATTGATAAGCAAAAAGCAGTTGGAGACCTTATTGATAAGAAAGATATCGTGCTCATCTCAATGGGTATCGTCTTTGTGGCGTTAATCATTGTCTTACTAGCGACGAGGAGATTGACAAATTCGTTATCGAGTCTTGTTAAGCAGATAGAAGATGCGTCAAAACATGAATTCCACCAATATGTTACTGCAACCGGCACATATGAAACCATGAAAATCGGCAATGCCTTTAATTCCATGCTCGATGAGCTCCACTTGTATGTTGAACAGCTTGTGGAATCACAAAAGCAAAAGCGCAATGCGGAATTGGCTGCGCTGCAGCAGCAAATTAATCCTCATTTTTTATACAACACGTTAACTTCAATAAAATTCATGGTGCAGCAAGGTGGAAAAGAAGAAACCGAAGCAACAATTAATGCTTTAATATCCTTGCTTCAGAATACAATTGGCAATGTCAGCGAGACGAATACCATTGTCCAGGAAGTGGATAATTTAAAAAATTACGCCCTTATTAATCAAAAGAGGTACGGTAACCGGATTAATGTTAACTATTTTATCGCGCCAGATTGTTTGGAATATCACGTACCAAAGCTTATCCTGCAGCCTTTTATGGAAAATTCATTCTTTCATGGCTTCAATCATAAGACTGGTGGCTATATTAATGTACTTGTCTGGAAAGAGGAGAATACGTTGATTTGTGAAGTCGTGGATAACGGAGATGGAATGGAAGTCTCTGCAGAGAATAAACTCCCGACTACAAAGCGTAAGCAACAGATGTTTTCTGGGATTGGTGTGCGGAATGTTCATGAGCGTATCCAGCTGATTTACGGGGAACAGTATGGGGTGACAATTTCTAGCGAGTTGGGTGAAGGGACAAAGGTCCGGATGACACTTCCAGTTTCAACTAAGTGAAAATAGTCATAAAATCTAAAAATAATCCAAATAAATCAATTGGAAGCGTGTTCATGTTATAAAAATATTACCAACCATTAAAAATATCGTCCTAACGGTTACTTCCTAACAGGTGATAACATTGTATTTGTAAGTTAGATAACGCTTACAAAAATAGAATGTTGGGGGAATATCAATGAAAAAAGTACTAGCACTCTTTTTAGTTAGTATATTGATGCTAACTGCCTGTTCTTCGGGATCAAATAAAGAGACTTCCGACAGCGGCAAAGATACAAATGAAGTAACAGTATGGGCATGGGACCCGAATTTTAACATTAAAGCAATGAATTTAGCAAAAGAAGCTTATAAATCTGAAAACGAAGATGTAAACATTAAAGTTATTGAACATGCTCAAGATGACATTATTCAAAAGCTTAATACGAGCTTAAGTTCTGGAACTACAAAAGGACTTCCGAATATTGTTTTAATTGAAGATTATCGGGCGCAAAGCTTCCTTAAAGCGTATCCAGATATGTTCCATGAATTAACTGGCTCTTTTAAAGCGGATGATTTCGCTCAGTATAAAATTGCCCCTACGAGCTTGGACGGCAAAAACTACGGCCTTCCATTCGATACGGGTGTTACAGGACTATACGTTAGAACGGATTACATGGAAAAAGCGGGCTACACGGTTGATGATTTAAAAGATATCGACTGGAACAAGTACATTGAAATTGGTAAAAAGGTAAAAGAAGCAACGGGGAAACAAATGCTTACACAGGATCCAAAAGACCTTGGTCTTATTCGAATGATGGTTCAGTCAAGCGGTTCATGGTATTTAAAGAATGACGGGGTTACACCTGACATAGCAGGCAACGCTTCTTTAAAGGAAGCATTCCAAACATATAAAGAGCTTTTAGATGCGGATTTAGTGAAACCTGTCTCTGATTGGGGCCAATTTGTAGCAGGATTTAACAGTGGCGAAGTTGCTACGGTTCCTACTGGGAACTGGATTACTCCATCCATCAAAGCGGAAAGCTCACAAGCAGGTAAGTGGGCAGTTGTTCCGATGCCAAAACAAGCTGGAATTTCAGGTTCCGTGAACGCCTCTAACTTAGGCGGAAGCTCTTGGTACGTGCTTAACATTCCTGGTAAAGAAAAGGCTGCTGACTTCTTAGCAAAAACTTTTGGTTCTAATGCTGATTTTTATCAGACTTTGAATAAGGAAATGGGAGCGATTGGTACTTACAAGCCAGCTGCTGAAGGCGAAGCGTATAAGGCTGCGGACGATTTCTTCGGAGGTCAAAAGGTCGTTAGTGACTTTGCTGCCTGGACAGAGAAAATTCCTCAAGTAAACTATGGAATGCATACTTATGCAATTGAGGATATTTTAGCTGTTGGAATGCAGGACTACCTTAAGGGTAAAGATCTAGATAAAGTATTAGAAGATGCTCAAAAACAAGCTGAAGAACAAATTAAATAACACAACAAATTAGCAAGTAACACATCTTTGTAAAGAGATTATGCCTTTGGAATTCGCCGGCTTCAACCCTTCAGTAATTGGAGCTATCTGATGTGTCAGGCGATTTTCTGAGGCTCTTTTCTTTTTTTCTTGAAATTACAACGTAAGGAGTTGACTAAAATTGATAACTGCGAAAGAAAACCACACTCAAACTCTTCCAAAAGCAAATTCAGGTCGGAAGCTTCGGTTAAAAAATAATGTTATTGGCTGGTCCTTTGTGATTATCGCTGCCGTAATGATCTTTTTGTTTTACTTCTACCCAATGGTTCAGGCTCTTATTTTGTCATTTCAATCAGGGGTAGGTGCGAATTTAACATTTACAGGTATCGATAATTATACGCGTTTATTTAAGGATCCAACGTTCCTTACAACGGTAAAAAATACGGTGATCTATCTGATCATCCAAGTACCAGTTATGATTCTACTTGCTTTATTTCTTTCCGTTTTACTAAATAATAAAACGTTGAAGTTCAAGGGCTTTTTTCGAACAGCCATCTTCTTACCATGCGTAACCTCACTTGTTGCCTATTCCGTCATTTTCAAATATTTGTTTGGTCAAGATGGGATTATCAATATCATGTTAATGAAAGTTTCACTAATTTCTGAGCCCATCCAATGGCTCACCGATCCGTTTTGGGCCAAAATTGCCATTATTGTGGCTATCACTTGGCGTTGGACAGGTTATAACATGATCTTCTATTTATCCGCTCTTCAAAACGTCGATGAATCTATCTATGAAGCAGCTAGGATAGATGGGGCTTCGCCAGTTCAACAATTTTTCAAGATTACGATCCCAATGTTGAAGCCGATTATCCTATTTACATCTATCACT
Organism: Bacillus sp. ISL-7; assembly: GCF_018613065.1. The sequence goes on from NZ_JAGGQW010000003.1 coordinate 8,437, forward strand.
TCAACAATTGGAACGCTTCAGCTATTTGACGAGGTCATGAATATTACCAAGGGTGGACCGGGAAATGCGACCATGACAATTTCTCAGTACATTTATAATTTATCATTTAAGTATACCCCTGACTTTGGATATGCAGCTACTGTCTCTTATGCCATTGTCATTATGATCGTCATCTTCTCAATCATTCAGTTCAAAGTGGCAGGTGATAAAAATGAATAACCTTAAACGCTCATTCAGCTATACAGTTCTTATCATCGCTTCCATTGTTTCTATGTTTCCGTTTCTATGGATGATTGTGAGCTCGACAAACAAGTCTGTAGATGTGACGCAAGGAAGGATGCTGCCAGGCAGTCATTTTATAGAAAACCTTCACAATCTACTAGATACAGTTGAGCTTGTACCTGCATTAATGAATTCGGCGAAAATTTCGATTTTAACAACCATCCTTGCCATGCTTATCGCATCCTTGGCAGGATATGGATTTGAAATTTACAAAAGTAAGTCGAAGGACTTTGTGTTTAATATTTTACTAGTTTCTATGATGATTCCTTTTGCGGCTTTAATGGTACCGCTCTTTAGAATGTTTGCTACCATTTCACAATCCTTACCGATTATTGGTATTGATACAATGGCAGCGGTCATATTACCGACGGTTACAACCGCCTATCTGATCTTTTTCTTTAGACAAAGCACTAAGATGTTTCCGAAGGAAATTCTTGAAGCGGGAAGAATTGATGGTCTCTCTGAATTGGGATGTTTCTTTCGAATCTATGTACCAACAATGAAAACGACTTACGCGGCAGCTGCCATCATTACTTTCATGGCTAGCTGGAACAGTTATTTATGGCCGCTGGTTGTGTTGCAGTCACCCGAGAACCAAACCATTCCGCTGTTAATCTCAAACCTTGGTTCAAGCTACTCACCCGACTTTGGAATGATTATGACAGCGATTGTGATTGCCACCCTGCCGGCAGCACTTATCTTCTTCATTATGCAAAAGCATTTCGTTGCAGGGATGATGGGTTCAGTTAAATAATAAAATTTTGGAAAATGTAGATAGGAAGAGTGATAGTGATGACAACCATTCCAAAAATAGATTGGCTTACCGACTTAAATGTGTTTGCCTTTAATCGACTTCCAGCACATTCAGACCACCGATATTATGAAACACTGGAGCAGGCAAAAATTGCAGGCCCAATGGCAATGCGCCATGAATTAAACGGTAACTGGAAATTTAACTATAGCGTTAATCCAGACAATCGTCCGGAGAATTTTCACCGGCTGGATTTTAACTGCATGGGCTGGGGGGACATCACCGTCCCAGGCCACATCCAGCTTCAGGGCTACGGAAAACCACAATATGTGAATACGATGTACCCATGGGACGGGCTTAACGAGATTCGTCCGCCAGAAATTCCACTCGACCATAATCCGGTTGGAAGCTATGTGAAGATGTTTACCGTTCCCCCTCAAATGGAAAACAAGCCACTGTATATATCCTTTCAAGGTGTGGAGTCGGCCTTTTATGTGTGGTTAAACGGGGAGTTCGTCGGCTATAGTGAGGACTCGTTTACGCCTGCAGAATTTGAGCTTACCCCATTTCTTACAGAGGGTGAGAATAAGCTTGCCGTCGCGGTTTACCAACGGAGCACGGGCAGCTGGCTCGAGGACCAGGATTTCTGGCGTTTTTCTGGTATTTTCCGTGATGTTTACCTCTACACAGTTCCGGAAATTCATGTTTATGACGCCGGTATTCGCGCAGAGCTGGATCCGACTTTTACGAAAGGGACGCTTCAGGCAGACCTAAAGCTTTTATCTGATGTGGTTTCTCCAATAAAAATAGTTGCTGAATTGTACGATACCGAGGGGCACTTAGTAGCAGCACAAAACGGTGATTTCACTGACGGAAATTGGACAGTTTTAATGATGATCAATAATCCAAAGCTATGGAGCGCGGAAAATCCTTATTTATATCAGTTTTATATTCAGGTATATAACGAGTTAGGTCATTTGGTAGAGGTTATTCCGCAGAATGTCGGCTTCAGAAGATTTGAAATGGCCGATAAAATCATGCGTCTTAATGGTGAACGAATTGTATTCAAGGGTGTCAATCGCCATGAATTTAATTGTCGTACGGGCCGAGCGATTACAAAGGAAGACATGATTTGGGATATAAAAACGTTAAAACAGAACAACATTAACGCTGTCCGGACGTCCCATTATCCGAATCAGAGTTATTGGTATGAGTTATGCGATGAATACGGTGTCTATGTCATCGATGAAATGAACCTTGAAACGCACGGTTCATGGCAAAAGATGGGGGCAGTTGAGCCGTCTTGGAACATTCCTGGAAATAAGCCGGAATGGGAGAATATTGTTATGGATCGGGCGGTATCTATGTATGAACGGGATAAGAATCACCCATCCATTCTCATTTGGTCTTGTGGCAATGAATCCTATGCGGGTGAAGTGATTCTGAATGTTTCTAAGTATTTTAAGCGTGTTGATTCAAGTCGCCTGGTTCATTATGAAGGTGTTTTCCATGCCCGTGATTACAATGATACGAGTGATATGGAAAGCCGCATGTATGCAAAGCCAGCTGACATTGAGAATTATTTGAACGATAACCCGTCAAAGCCATACATTAGCTGTGAATATATGCACGCCATGGGAAATTCACTCGGCGGGATGTACAAATATACAGATTTAGAGCGGAAGTATCCGATGTATCAAGGTGGATTTATTTGGGATTATATTGATCAGTCAATTATTAAAAAAGACCGTTATGGCAAGGAATTTTTGGCCTGCGGCGGTGATTTTGACGATCGCCCAACGGATTATGGCTTCTGTACGAATGGGATTGTGTATGCCAATCGAGAGTTGTCACCGAAGATGCAGGTAGTAAAGTATTTATATCAAAATATCAAACTGAGTCCGGATCGTACGGGGGTAACCATTCAGAATGAAAGTCTTTTCGTAGATACGTCCGATTATGATTTGGAGTACACTCTCTACCTTGAAGGTAAAGAGTTGTATCGGAATCAGCTCGATGTGGTGGTGGCACCACAGAGTGAAGGGCGCATTGAATTTAAAATACCTGCAGAAATCACCAGCGTTTCTGGCGAATATTGTATACAAACTTCTTTTAAGCTGAAGGAAAGTAATCTCTGGGCGGACGCTGGCTACGAGCTTGCGTTCGGACAATATGTGTTCAGAACGGAGGCGTTTGTTGAGCAAATGGCAGCTCACGGGGAATTACGGGTGGTCACTGGCGATGTTAATATTGGTGTCCACGGCCCTGACTTCACCATCTTGTTCTCGAAACAGGCGGGCAGCCTGGTTTCACTTAACTACGCTGGGAAAGAAATGATTGCTCTTCCGCCGGCACCGTTATTCTGGCGGGCGACGACGGATAATGACCGCGGCTATTCTCAAGGCTATCATTCGGGTCTTTGGTATGCAGCCAGTCTTGCGCGCAAATGCATTGGGATGGATGTCGAACAAGCTAATGGTCAGGTGAGCATTGCTTTTACTTATAAATTATCGATTAGTGAAAAAGTAGTGGTGAAAGTAAATTATACCGTTCTTGCCAACGGCAGTGTTCGTGTGAAGTCGGTCTATCAGGGGGCGGAAAATCTCCCGCAGCTGCCGATTTTTGCAGTATCCTTCAAGGTGCCTGCCGATTATGACCAACTGGAATGGTATGCGATGGGTCCTGAAGAAAATTACTCAGACCGGGCGCAAGGAGCAAGACTTGGAATATTTAAAAATCAAGTAATTGAGAATTTATCCGGATATGTCATGCCGCAAGAATCGGGCAACCGGACGGGAGTGCGCCGAGTTAGTCTGACCAACAAGGAAGGACAGGGAATAAAAATTTCAGCTGCGACTAAACCATTAGAGTGCAATTTTTCTCCCTATACGGCTTTTGAACTCGAGAATGCTCAGCATCAATATGAGCTTCCAAATATCCATTACACGGTTGTGACGGTCGCAGGCAAGCAGATGGGCGTCGGAGGAGACGACAGCTGGGGTGCACCGGTGCATGATGAACACCTCATTCCTGCCAATCAAGACATGGAATTCGAGTTTATCATTGATCGAATCTAAGCTTGAAAATTAGCATTTACAAGAAAAGAGCCTGAAATAGACAGGCTCTTTCCTTTACATGACAAACTTAAGGAGCGGAAGGTTATGCTTATTCATGTTAATCAAGAGGACAGACAGTTTCATTTAACAAATGGCCAAGTTAGTTATATTTTTCACGTGATGAAAAATGGACAATTAGGCCATCTTTATTATGGAAAGGCATTGCACCACAGAGAAGATTTTTCTCACTTGCAGACGTATGATGTGCCAACAGGGGCTACTACACACGTGTATGCAGATGATCCTGCTTTTGGTTTGGAAACGCTCCGTCAAGAATACCCTGCCTACGGAAATTCTGATTTCCGCGAACCGGCAATCAGTGTGAGTAAAACGACGGCTAATCATGTTCCTAATTTCAAATACGATTCGTATCAACTTATAGACGGAAAGCCTCGTCTTGAAGGTCTGCCGGCAACCTATACAGAGGACAATCAGGACGCTAGTACACTTCAAATTATCTTAAAGGATGAATTCCTCCAAGCAGAATTGACGTTAAATTATACAATATTCCTTGATATGCCTGTCATAACGAGAAGTGCTTCCTTGAAAAATGAAAGTCAAGAGGAATTGGTTATTGATCGATTAATGGGAGCATCACTCGACCTTCCGGATAAAGATTTTTTATTTACCCACTTAGCGGGTGCATGGTCACGGGAGCGGCATGTAAAAGAGAGAATACTGGAAACAGGCATTCAGTCTATTTCCAGTCTGCGAGGTGCCAGCTCTCACCACCATAATCCGTTCTTGGCACTAAAGCGTCCGGAGGCGACGGAACATACAGGTGAGGTATACGGCTTTAATTTTATATATAGCAGTAACTTTTTGATGCAAATAGAAGTGGATCATTACGACACAGCAAGACTTATGGTTGGGATTCATCCGTTTGGCTTCAAGTGGAATCTAAAGCCGAACGTGTCCTTCCAAACCCCGGAAGTAGTAATGGTGTATTCCGATCAAGGTTTAAATGGGATGAGCCAGGCCTTTCATAGCCTTTATCGCGAGCACCTGATTCAAGCGCAATGGAAGAAGGCCGTGCGTCCGATTTTGATTAATAACTGGGAAGCAACCTACTTTGATTTTACTGAGGAAAAACTCGTTAATATTGCGAAATCAGCAAGTGAATTAGGAATCGAACTGCTGGTCCTTGATGATGGCTGGTTTGGAAAACGGAATGATGATACCACCTCCCTTGGAGATTGGTATGTGGACTTAGATAAACTTCCGGATGGCTTAGAAAGCTTAGCCCAGAAAATATCTGCGACTGGAATGAAATTTGGGCTGTGGTTTGAGCCGGAGATGATTAGTCCGAACAGTGAATTATTTAGCGAGCATCCTGATTGGGCCGTGGGTGTTCCAGGTCAACATTATACATTGGGTCGCAATCAGCTGGTTCTTGACTTTTCAAGACCAGAAATTGTTGATTATCTTTATGAAAAAATGTCCGATATTATTAAAAAAACAAGCCTTGCTTATATTAAATGGGATATGAATCGGAACATTACCGAAGCATTCTCACAAAAACTAGCTGTTCATCAGCAAGGCGAGTTTTTCCATCGCTATATTTTAGGGGTCTATGATCTCTATGAACGGTTAACACGTGAATTCCCGCATGTGTTGTTTGAATCTTGTGCAGGAGGCGGGGGAAGATTCGACCCAGGGATGATGTATTATGCACCGCAAGCATGGACAAGTGATGATACGGATGCGATTGAGAGGCTAAAAATCCAATACGGTACCTCCTTCGCCTATCCAGTTTACAGCATGGGATCTCATGTGTCGGCTGTTCCGAATCACCAAACATTGCGGACGACACCGTTAGCAACAAGGGCAAATACTGCTTACTTTGGAACCTTTGGCTATGAATTAGATCCAGTGAAATTAACCGAAGAAGAGCGGGCAGAAATTAAAGAGCAGGTTGCTTTTTATAAAAAGCATCGAGGATTAATTCGCGATGGTCAATTTTATCGCTTGTTGAGCCCGTTTTCGAATAATGAAACGGCTTGGATGGTCGTGAGCAAGGACCAATCGAAAGCCTTGATTGGCTGGTATAAGGTTTTGGCTACGTCGAATCCTAAAAAGCAGCAAACGCTTCGTCTCAGTGGACTAGCTGAATCGAAGATGTATAAAGTGGCTGGAAGCGAACGAACGTATTATGGCGATGAGCTCATGAACGTGGGACTGCCGCTTCCAACGGAGTTTAACGGTGTCAATGGAGGGAGTGTCGAGCGTGGCGGCGACTTCCAGTCCCAGGTTTTTTATTTGCAAAAGACCGGAGGAAGGTAGTGGAATAAAAAACAGCTCTGTGAAAGCGCATGAAATTATTCATGCGCTTTCCTTATATTTTTTAAGTAAACTTTTAGTAAAAATAGTTGAATATTTTTACTAACCGTTATAAAATTAAGTTGAAATTAATAATTTACTTACAAGAAACAGAATTTCTGGAGGAATTAAAATGAACGTTACCGCACTTAATAAAGTATTTTTAGATATGTTTCATATTTTACCTAGAAAAGCCTTTTTTGCTCCTGGGAGGATTAATTTAATTGGCGAGCATACCGATTATAATGGCGGTCATGTGTTTCCATGTGCGATTACCTACGGTACTTACGCTGTAGCAAGGAAACGGGAAGACCAAGTGATTCGTCTATACTCAACGAACTTCCCTGAAAAAGGAATCATCGAATTTAACTTAAACGAACTAGAATATGAGAAAGAACACAATTGGGCCAACTATCCGAAAGGAATGATTCGGTACATGATCGAGGCGGGATATGAGATTCCAACGGGATTTGATTGTGCCATTGAAGGCAATATCCCGAATGGTGCAGGACTATCTTCGTCGGCTTCCATTGAGCTGTTAACCGGAGTGCTAGTAAACGGCTTGTTTGAATTAGAAATTCCTAGGCTTGATCTCATCAAGCTTGGTAAAAAGGTAGAGAATGAATTTATTGGTGTGAACAGCGGCATTATGGACCAGTTTGCGATTGGCATGGGGAAGAAAGATGCTGGAATTTTACTAGATTGCCAGACTCTTAGCTATGAATACGCACCCATTCACCTTGATGATTACAAAATTTTAATTATGAATACGAACAAGCGCAGGGAATTAGCTGATTCGAAATACAATGAGCGAAGAGGAGAATGTGAAGAGGCGCTAGCGCAACTTCAGCAAAAACTTCCGATTGAGGCTCTAGGTCAATTATCTGAAGCGGAGTTTGATGAAAATCAATACCTAATTACCAATGAAACGGTCCGCAAACGAGCTAAGCACGCTGTCAATGAAAATGTGCGAACAATTAAGGCTCTAGAAGAGCTGAAGGCAGGAAATTTAGAGGCATTTGGACAATTGATTAACCAATCACACGTATCCTTACGAGATGATTATGAAGTGACAGGAGTGGAACTTGACAGTTTAGTAGAGGCTGCATGGAAACAACCGGGAGTTCTAGGGGCGCGGATGACTGGTGCAGGGTTCGGCGGCTGTGCTATTGCAATTGTAGAAAATGACGAGGTTGAAAACTTTATTGCAAATGTTGGGGCAGCCTATCACGAGAAAATTGGCTACAAGGCAGAATTTTATGCAGCGAGCATTGGTGACGGGGCAAAAGAAATTCAAATGGAGGCGGGGATCTAAATGAGTATCCTTGTATTAGGTGGAGCGGGCTATGTCGGTTCACACGCTGTTTACCAGTTGATTGATCAGGGGTTTCCGGTGGTCGTGATTGATAATTTGCAAACAGGCCATAGCGATGCAATTCATCCAAAGGCAAGCTTTTATGAAGGGGATATCCGCAGTCGTGAGTTTATGCGCTCTGTTTTTGAAAAAGAAAACATTGAAGCAATCTTGCATTTTGCCGCCAATTCCCTTGTCGGGGAATCCATGGTTGAACCGTTAAAATACTTTGATAACAATGTTTATGGGACACAAGTTGTCCTTGAAATGATGAAGGAATTTAGCGTCAAGCACATCGTTTTTTCTTCGACAGCAGCTGTTTATGGAGAGCAGAAAGTTGTACCGATTACAGAGGATGCGGCAACCATTCCAACGAATACCTATGGCGAAACCAAGCTGGCAATGGAAAAAATGATGGCTTGGTGCGAAAAAGCGTTTGATCTTCACTATGTTTCCCTTCGCTATTTTAACGTAGCTTCGGCAAGAAGCGACGGACAAATTGGCGAGGACCATAACCCAGAAACGCATCTCATCCCTGTTGTATTAGAAGCATCATTAGGCAAAAGGCCTGCCGTAACGATATTTGGGGAAGATTATGATACAGCAGATGGTACTTGTGTTCGTGATTATATTCATGTAGAAGACTTAATTGATGCCCATATATTAGCCCTCCGTTATCTACAAAATGGCGGGGAGAGTAATCATTTCAATCTTGGCTCAAGTCAAGGATTCTCGGTAAAAGAAATTGTTGAGACAGCTAAAGAGGTTACAGGAATTGATATCCCGGTAAGAATCGGTGAACGAAGAGCTGGAGACCCAAGTACATTAATTGCTTCTTCGGAAAAAGCAAAAAAGATATTGGGATGGAATCCAACGAGAACATCGATTCATCAAATGATTAGCAATGCCTGGAACTGGCATCAGCACCACCCGAATGGATATCAGAAATAGAGGTGAACATGATGATTTATCAACTAATACAACAATTAATCAATCAAGCAATAACCACTCAATTAATTGAGCGGGAAGATGAAATCTATGCGCGCAATCAGATATTGTCACTCCTCCATCTAACGGAGTTTAAGGAAGTGGACGCAGCAGGGGAAAGTAACTTTGATATCCCTGATTTACTCGATTTAATTGTAGATTATGCCTGCAATCAAGGGATTATTGAAGAATTATTTGATGAAAAAGAGATTTTTTCAAGTAAAATTATGAACTGTTTCATCGCCCGGCCATCAGCGGTTAATCAGCTTTTTTATGGAAAATATAAACAGGATCCAAAAGCAGCAACACAGTATTTTTATGAGTTAAGTAAAAATAGCAACTATATTCAAATGAAGCGAATTCGAAATAACATTGAATATAAGACCGCTACAGAATATGGTGAACTTGATATTACCATTAATTTATCCAAACCCGAAAAGGATCCTAAAAGTATTGAACTCGAACGGTCGATGAAGCAAATGGACTATCCGAAATGCTTGCTTTGTGTGGAAAATGAGGGATATGCGGGAAGAATCGGGCACCCTGCCCGCTCCAATCACCGCATGATTCGTGTAAATCTATTAGAAAACACATGGTACTTGCAGTATTCACCATATGTCTATTACAACGAGCATTGTATCGTGTTAGCAGAAAAACATACCGATATGGTTATTAGTCCAACGACATTCTTACGGCTGTTAAGCTTTGTTGAGCAATTTCCACATTATTTTGTCGGCTCTAATGCGGACCTGCCGATTGTAGGGGGCTCGATTTTATCCCATGATCATTATCAAGGCGGGAATTATCAATTTGCGATGGCGAAGGCAGGGGATGACTGGGCATTTAAAATGGCTGGATATCCGGATGTAGAGTGCGCGGTTGTTAAATGGCCTATGTCCGTTATTCGCCTGCGTTCCGATCAAATTAGTACGCTCGTTGAAGCCGGATCACATATTTTAGACAAATGGAAAAAGTACAGTGATGAAGGTTTAGGAATTGAGGCGAGGACTGGCGAAACCCTGCACAATACAATTACACCCATTGCACGTAAAAATGGGGATGTATTTGAACTGGATTTGGTTCTGCGTAACAACCGGACGAGTGATGAGCATCCGCTTGGCATTTTCCATCCTCACGCCGATGTACATCATATTAAGAAGGAAAATATTGGCCTAATTGAAGTGATGGGGCTGGCGGTTTTACCAGCACGGTTAAAGGATGAACTAGGAGAAGTGGAACATTATATCCTAGGTCAATCATCGACAGTAGCAGACTATCATTTAGACTGGGCGGAAGCGTTAAAAGCACGCTATCAAGCTATTGCTAATGAAGCGAATGTGGATGGTCTGGTAAGAGAAGAAGTAGGAAAGAAGTTTTTAAGGTGCTTGGAAGATGCAGGAGTGTTTAAGCGAAATGAAGTGGGTGCAGCTGGGTTCCAGCGGTTTATCAGTACGTTATAAAAAACATAATCGGCCCAGAACTTTGTTGATAGCTCTAGTTTTTAAAAAGAAATGAATTAGAATACCTTCTGAAAAATATGGAGTGATAACGCGATGAAAATATTAGATAGAATATTTGGCAGTTACGAGGGTGAGTCCGTTACTGAGTATACCTTAGTCAATGATTACGGCATGATGGTCTCTTGCCTTAATTATGGTTGTGTGATTACTAAAATCATCGTCCCTGACCGTCATGGAAACTTTGAAAATGTAGTGCTTGGATTTGAAAACTTCGAAGATTACACAGAATGGTCCCCGTATTTTGGCGCAGTTGTGGGACGAGTAGCCGGAAGAATTAATGGTGCCAGCTTTGAGTTGGACGGAAAAGAATACCATCTTGCAGACAATGATTATCCCAATCATATACACGGGGGCAAGAAGGGCTTTAACTCTGTGATTTGGAAAACCGAAATAATAGAGGATGAAAATGCAGTCGGTTTGAAGTTTTTTTATCATAGTCCAGACGGTGACGAAGGCTATCCTGGTAATCTAGACACCACTGTTACCTATATTCTAAACAATAAAAATGAACTCGATATTACTTTTGAAGGGAAAACGGATCAAAAAACAGTTGTCAACTTAACGAATCACTCGTATTTTAACTTGAGTGGAAATGTAAAAAGAGACTGTTCTGAACATATTATCCAATTAGAAAGTGATCAGTTTTTAGAACTGGGCGAAGGTTTTATCCCTACTGGTAAAATGATTGATACGAAAAATACCCCATTTGATTTTAAGCATGGCAGAAGGTTACGCTCTGGGATGGTTTCGTCTCATCCACAAAATGTGCTTGTTGGTAGTGGGTACGACCACCCACTTGTTTTTACCAAAAAGGGTGAAAATACTATCATGCTTAGTGATGAGGAAAGCGGCCGTTCGCTGCTTGTTTCGACCGACCAGCCATGCGTCGTCCTTTATACAGGGAATCAATTAGAAGGACCTTATTCCATAGCAGGTGTCAGGTCAAGAAACTATTTGGGTGTCTGTCTGGAAACGCAAGGATTTCCAGATGCTATCCATCATCCGGAGTTCCCCTCTGTCATTTTAAACCCGGAGGAAGTATACTATTCCAAAACAGTGTATCGTTTTTTTGCTAATACATTAGGAGATTGATTAATGGCTACCATCAAAGATATTGCACAAATGGCAGGGGTATCGATCGCCACAGTATCCCGTGTTTTGAATTATGATACGACACTTTCTGTCAGCGATGAAACCAAAAAAAGAATTTTCGAAGTGGCAGAGGAATTATCGTATAAAAAGAAACCAGCCCGCAAGCAGGGGGCGGGGAAAATTGCTCTCCTGCAATGGTATACCGAAAAAGAAGAACTGGAAGATTTGTATTACATGTCGATCCGGCTTGGGGTTGAAAACCAATGCCGACAGCAAGGGATTCAAGTGGCCAAATATTTTCAAGACAACTATGAGGATTTGAAGGAAGACGATATTCAAGGGCTGATTGCGATTGGGAAATTTAGCAAGAAGCAAGTGAATGAGCTGCTTAAGATAACCAAAAATATTGTCTTTGTGGACACCTCACCAGACGAAGATCGGTTTGATTCGATCGTCATTGACTTTGAAAGGGCAACAATAAAGGTACTTGATCATTTTATGAAGAAGGGTCATGAGAAAATCGGCTATATCGGCGGAAGAGAAGTGTTTAAAGATAAAACTTCCATCATAGAAGACCCAAGGGAATCGGCGTTCAAGCGCTATTTAACAGGTAAAGGGATGCCCTATGAAGCTTTTATGTATGTAGGAACCTTCTCAGCCGATGAAGGTCATGTCATGATGAAAAAGGCGATTGATGAACATGGGGACAACCTGCCAACCGCCTTTTTTGCAGGTAATGATTCGATTGCAGTTGGGGCATTGAGGGCTTTACTGGAGGCAGGAATTTCTGTTCCAGAACGGGTTAACATCATCGGTGTGAATGACATCAGTATCTCTAAATATGTCTATCCAGCGTTAAGCACGGTTAAGGTGTATACCGAAATCATGGGAGAAACCGCCGTTGACACCCTTTTGGAGAGAATCGCAGGCAGAAAAACAGCCAAAAAAATATTCATTGCAACCGAACTAATCATTCGTAACAGCAGCTTTTAACCTAAGAAAAAATTAAAACATGCCGATTTGTCCACCTGAGGTGGACAAATCGGCATGTTGTCTTTTTGTGGTGCCTGACACCATTTATTTATTTATTTAACGACTGAGCAGCCATCCATTCCATAAGGGTAGTTGTTTTGCCATTAATAGATGCTGCAGGTTCATTGTTGTATACATAAATCCATGACCAGTGTCCAGCGTATTGATATGGTGTACCATCTGCATTGTTATATAAGCCTGAAGTATCATGTACGTCATCAAATAACGATAATTGTACATTCTTTGCTCCAGCTTGGATTAATCGGTCATAGGTTGGTACTGTGTTGATTGCAGGAGGCAATGTCGTATCATTTTTAGCTGCAACAAACCAGATTGGCGTTTCTTTAATTTTTTGGATGTCAGCATCGGTTATCAATGTATCATTTAACCCTTCACATACCGGATAAGCGGCTGCAAAGTATCCTGGATAATCACGAACCATTAGCATTGTCATATATCCACCATTTGAAGCTCCGCCAATGTAGATTCTATTTGGATCAATATCAGGATTTTTTGAAACATAATCTTTAATTAGTGCCATAAGAGCTTCTTCATAGATAGAAGTTCCATCTGCTCCACCCGTTATAGAACCATGCATCCATCTAGTAGGTGCCTGAGGTGCTAAAACATAAGCTCCACCATAGTAAGATTGAATTATATCAGTAGAAAGACTTACAGCTTTATTTGCAGAAAGTGGAATGGTTGCATCTGTTCCCCCTTCACCGCCGCCGTGGAGCCAGATAATTAGTGGATTCTTTCCTTTGTCTTTTGCTGGTGCATAATCTGCGTAAGTTAATGTAGTATTATCAAACATTGCTTTCCCGGTAGTGAAGTCATCGACAAGTTCTCTTTTTTCCCCTGCAAATGTGTCAACCACTAACCCTGAGATGGTTCCAGCGCTAGTCACAATGTCTTTTTGTTGAGTGATCGTATATTTGCTATCAATCCAATCATTAAATCGGGTTCCAGCAAAATCATAGTTGAGCGGGGAACCTAAAGATTCAGTTGGTCCAATCTTCATTTCTAATACCACGTATTTTCCTGTTGCAACTGCAGGGTTTCCGTCTTTATCCGAAACAAATGCTTTTGTAACGGTGCGGTCACCTTCTTCCAGAAATGGTGTCTTTAACCTGCTGTCACTTCTAACAACATGAACATTGAACGTATCTGTTGTTACGGAGTCTTTTGGAATCGGTCTGCCTGCATCGACGATTACTTTTGTAATGGCCGCTCCCCAATCTTCAATCTCTGTAACCGTACGGTAAGAGGTTTGCTGCGTCTTAACTTCCTTAGCAAGTGCCCCTAAGCTGAAAGGAAAGGCCATCATAATGGCTATCAGTAAGAACATAAATCTTTTTATCATTTATTTTGCCTCCTCATTTTTTCCTTTTAAGTCTATCTATCTTTCTATTGATTGTACTTTGATAGCCTATCTAATTGAACTTCAGGACCATTGTTATTAACCGTTTCAACAACTAGGTCTTTATCTACTTTAAAGGTTAAGGTGCCTCTGAAATCCTTTGAAGACGAACCTACATGGAATTGATAGGAACCCTTTTCTAAAATCCATGAAGAAGTATCTTCATCAAAGGAAGCAATATCTTTTGGACTTATAAAGAAATTAACTGTTTCTTTTTGCTCCGGCTTTAGCTCTCTCGTTTTTGTAAAGGCCTTAAGTTCGATGGATGGTTTTTCTAGTTTCCCATCTGGTGCACTTACATATAGTTGTGGTGCCTCTTTTCCAGCCAATGCCCCGGAGTTTGTCACTTTAAACGAGACTTTGATTTTATTAGATAAGTTGTCTTTATTTAATTTAAAATCGCTATAATCAAAAGCTGTATAGGATAGTCCATAACCAAACTCATAGGCGGTTTGTACATTAAATGTCGAGTAGTAACGGTAGCCGACATAAATATCTTCACTATATTTGACTAGATTTGGATTGCCATCAGAGCTTGGGAAGTTCGCATAACTTGGCGCATCCTCTAAATGAACTGGGAAGGTTGCCGGAAGTTTACCAGAAGGATTCGCTTTGCCAGAAAGAACATCTGTAAGGGCATTACCTGCTTCCATTCCTGGCTGCCAAGATAATAAAATGGAATCGGCATAGTCCTTCCAGTCTGTCGTGTTAAAAGGAGCGCCAACATTTAAGACCACGACAACCTTTTTATTAACCGCGTGATATGCATTAGAAACCTTTTTTATTAGTTCTAACTCTTTTGTAGTTGGTTCAAAGGTACTCGAATTTCCATCCGCACCCTCCCCGGATCCTCGTGCAATTACTACCACGCCGATATCGGAATTGTTTGCCATATATTCCGCATCTTCGATCGTCAGATTTTCATTGATTTCTGTCCCGCTTGCGTTCGTATAAACAGGAGTATAGCCTCCATTTTTCAGTCCTTCAGGAAGCTGGACAGTATGTGTTGGAGTTACATAGGCACTTCCTGTTCCCATTAAGAACATTTTCGTAGCAGCATTATCCGTCGTACACGCAGAAGCAGGGGTACCAAATCCACAGCTTGGCATGGTATACGAGTTGCCGACTAAACCGACCTTCTTGACCTTATCTGTAAACGGAAGCACTTTATTTTTATTTTTTAATAAAACCATTCCTTCCGGTGCAGCTTCTCTTGAAAGTTTTGCATTAGCAGCTGTAAGGTCAGCACTTACACTTTGTTTCGTATCATCAACGCTACTTAATTTTTTGAATGTAGGTGACTTAACCACTAAATTAAGAATATTCTCGATGGCCGTATCAAGTTTCTCCTCTGGAAGTGAACCGTCTAAGATGGCCGCTTTAACTGCTGCCTTACCAACCGCATTTAAACTTGGCATGGACAAGTCATTTCCGCCGTTCAACATCGCTACTCCATTTTGTTTAGATCCGCCCCAGTCTGTCATAACCATTCCGTTAAAGCCCCAGTCACTTCTTAGTACATCATTTAACAGCCATGAATTATGAGCAGAAAATGGACCATTTATCGAGTTATAGGAACTCATTACGGTCCAAGGATTTGCTTCTTTAACCACCCGCTCGAATCCGGCTAAATAAATTTCTCTTAAGGCACGTTCAGAAATGATTTCGTTTACTGACTGTCTGTTTGTTTCCTGATTATTTGCTGCATAGTGCTTCATACTTACACCAACACCCTGGTCTTGCACGCCTTTAGTAAACTCAGCTGCCATTTCACCGCTTAAGTATGGATCTTCCGAATAATATTCGAAGTTTCTTCCACCTCTTGGATCTCTGTGAATATTCAATGCGGGTCCTAATATAACATCTACGCCATAATCAAGGGTTTCTTTTCCCATCGCACTAGAAACCTGGTACATTAAATCCTTATTAAAACTAGCAGATAATGCCGAGGGAATTGGGAAACCAGTTGTCGACTTATTTGCTGTTGATCCAAACCTGAGCCCGGCTGGACCATCGGCAAAAGTAAGCTTTGGAATACCAAGCCGTGGAATTGGAAACGTTCCTCCAGCGGCCCCTGTTACTGCCGCACCAGCTCCTCCGATCAAATCCACCTTTTCGTCCAGCGTCATCGCCCGAATAACTGCTGGAATGGAAGCTTGGTCCACTAACATCGGTATTTGCTCCTGGGCAGCACCAGTTTGTACACTACTATTTTCTGTGGCAACAGCAGCCGCATTAACTTGCGTTTGTGGCTGTTCCGCTGCTAGTACTCCTGAATTACCAGAAGACAATAGCATTAGACTAAACATGGATGAACTTAGTACTTTGTAATAACCTTTCATACCTAACAACCCCTTCATTTAAATGAAAACCCTTACAATCAAGAAGTTAACATGTAAAGTGTAATTCGATAAGTTACAAGAGGTAGCATTAAATTGTGTTTTACTAGATTAATTTGTTGTAGACTGAAAATTCAATGAATTATTAAATAATCAAGAGGAATTATACATATTTCCTAGACATTATTCGACAATACTTAAGAGAAAGAGTTATAAAACTGTAAAGGAAGCCTGTTTAAACTCTTTCTATCGATTCTTAATCTCTTTCAACTAAAACAAAATAGTGAAGACTTTCGCAATATAATCCAGAAGATTATTAATAGTCTGAAACTTTACTTAAGTTAAACTAACTATGAAAGCGTTTTAATTTACAAGTGTAAAAAGTTCAGACTAATTTGATGGGGGAATTAGAATTATGTTAAAAAGACTAAAGAAGAAGAAAAAATCCAAATTACTAGCCATTACTCTTACATCTTCATTACTTCTCTCAGGACTCACTTTTGACATTGCATCCGCTCAGAGTCAAGATCCATCAACCGTACAACAAAAACAAACTTCTACTGTACAGACAACAGCACCTTACTTAACAGACGCAGCATCTATTAACACTGTTATTCAAGCGATGACCTTAGAGGAAAAAGCTAAATTTGTTGTCGGGGTAGGAATGCCTGGATTTGGGGGAATGCCTCCATTTGAAGTAACCGGAGCAGTAGGAGGCACCTACGGAATTCCTCGGTTAGGGATCCCTGAACTGCGTTTTGCTGACGGTCCGGCAGGACTACGGATTCGTCCAACAAGGCCAGGACAAACTCAAACTTATTATGCAACCGCTTTCCCGATTGCATCGGCGCTGGCCTCCACTTGGGATCCTGCAACTGCAGAAGCAGTAGGTAAAGCTCAGGGAAATGAAGTGAAAGAATATGGTGTCGACCTTTTATTAGCACCGGCACTGAATATCCACCGTAATCCATTAAATGGACGAAACTTCGAATACTATTCAGAGGATCCTTTAATTTCAGGGAAAATAGCTGCGGCGATGGTGAATGGAATACAATCGAACGGTGTTGGCGCAACAATCAAGCACTTTGTTGCTAATAACCAGGAAACAAACCGGAATAGCATTGATACCGTCGTTTCTGAACGAGCATTAAGGGAAATTTATCTAAAAGGCTTTGAAATTGCTGTTAAGGAATCCCATCCATGGTCCGTTATGAGTTCCTATAACAAACTTAATGGAACATACACTTCCCAAAATGCTGACTTGTTAACAACTGTTTTGCGTAAGGACTGGGGCTACACAGGGTTTGTCATGACAGACTGGTTTGGCGGAGATAATCCGGTAGAACAAATGAAGGCTGGCAATGACATGATTATGCCGGGTGCATCGTACCAATCCGATATAATTAAAGCAGCTGTTGAAGGTGGAAATTTGGACGAAAAAGTGCTTGACCGCAATATTAAGAACATTCTCCAGATCGTCATCCAAACACCTGAGTTTAAAAAGTACCAAAACTCCGACAAGCCTGATTTAGCTGCTCATGCACAAACAGCTCGAAAAGCAGCTGCGGAAGGAATGGTTCTTTTAAAGAACGACAATATGCCGCTGCCAATCAGCAAAGATCAAAAGGTCACGTTATTTGGCAATACACAAATCGAGACGGTTAAAGGTGGAACAGGAAGCGGTGATGTTAATGCAGCTTACACCACCTCGATTGCAGAAGGCTTAAAGAGTGCTGGATACGAATTAAATCAAACCGAATTCCAGGAATATAAGACATATATTGATACACTGCGCTCGCAGGAACAATATAAAATTAAACCAAGTCCATGGGGTGAGGATTTTGGCAAGTCAATCCCTGCCATTCCTGAAAAGCCTCTAGCAGATAATGAAATTGCCGCAGCTTCGAAAGAATCGGATATCGGCGTCATTGTTATTGGCCGTAATTCAGGAGAAGGTGCGGACCGTCAAGTGGTAAAAGGGGATTACCTATTAAGTGATGCAGAACAAGACATGATTTCGAAAGTATCAGCAGAATACCACAAGCAGGGTAAAAAAGTAGCCGTTATTTTGAATATTGGCGGACCTATCGATGTAGCAAGCTGGCGGGATAAGGTTGACTCTATCCTATTAGCATGGCAGCCAGGCCAGGAGGCAGGTTATGCTGTAGCGGATGTTATTTCCGGTAAAGTCAATCCGTCCGGAAAACTGCCAACTACCTTCCCTGTAAAATACAGCGATGTTGCATCGGCAGATAGCTTCCCTGGAACACCTGCTGAGAACCCAACACAGGTGATCTATAACGAAGACATTTATGTCGGCTACCGCTACAATACCACGTTCAATGTGAAGCCTGCTTATGAATTTGGTTATGGATTGTCCTATACAAGCTTCAACTTTAGCCATGTAGATATCAATGAAGGAAAGAAATTTAAGGACAAGCTTAAGGTTTCTGCTATGGTCGAAAATAGGGGCAAGCTTTCTGGGAGAGAAGTCGTCCAAGTTTATGTTTCCGCCCCAGATGGAAAGCTTGAGAAACCTGCAGTTGAACTAAAGGCCTTTGGTAAAACAAAAGACCTTAAGCCGCATCAACGTGAGCTGCTTCAATTCGATCTAAATGCCAAAGACCTTGCCTCCTTCGATGAAGAGAAAAATGCATGGATTCTTGAAAAAGGCACATATACAGTAAAAGTGGGGGCATCCTCAGAAGACATTAAAGGAACAGCAACGTTTACGGTAGACCACGATATGGTTGTTGAAAAGGTTAACGAGGCATTGGCACCTAAAGTTGATTTTGAACCGCTTACCAAATAAATCCTAAAAAGGACATTGGTGAACAGCCCTCATTGAAATTGAATGAAGGCTGTTTTTTTATTGGTAAATGTGGTTTAAAAATGAGATTCAATTTGAAATGGTAATCAAAACATTTTCATATTTTGGGAGATTGTCGATTATTGCTATGTTCCGTATAATAGGCTTAACTATGCTTTGGGATTGGGGATGTTATATGAGCAAGTTATCCATCGTTGCCTATACAGTTGGAAGTTTGTTTTTTCTTGTCAGTTGCTCACTTTCAATCTTTTACGGATATAAGATCGTTACCCACCACTTACCTAAGGAGGAAAGTGCAGTAAAAAAGTATAGCTACCATCTTATTCTTGTTCCTGAAGAGTTAGATAATGAATATTGGAAGCTTGTTGAAAAAGGGGCAAAGAAGGCAGCAGAAAAATATAGTGTTCAGCTGGAATATGCTGGGCCGAAGCAGGCAAATATTGATGATCATGTAAAAACAATTGAAATGTCAGCTGCTTCAAAAGTTGATGGGATCATTACACAGGGATTGAGTGACGAACAATTTACTCCGCTTATTAATCGGGTCGTAGCGAAGGGAATCCCTGTTATCACGGTCGATACGGACACCTCGAACAGTAAAAGGCTGGCCTATATTGGAACGGATAATTATTATTCCGGCTTTTTAGCAGGGAAAGCTTTGATAGCGGATACAAAGGGTAATGCCAATGTAGCGATTATTACGGGGAGCTTTTATGCGAATCATATGCAGCAGCGAGTTAAGGGATTTCAGGATGCTGTAAAAGCAGAAAAAGGAATCCATATCATTGCTGTGGAAGAGTCAGAGATTAGCAGAGTAAAAGCAGCGGAAAAGGCCAACCAAATTTTGCAGGATCACCCTGAGGTCAACGCGTTCTTTGGGACAAGTGCCTTGGATGGCATCGAAATTGCCCAAGTGGTCGAAAAATATAAAAAACAGAATCAAATTTATATTATTGGCTTTGATACACTACCGGAAACGCTTAAGTTGATAAGAAAGGGAACCATTAAGGCAACCGTTGTCCAGGAACCATTTCAAATGGGTTATGGGGCAGTAAAAATGATGATTGATCTAATTGAGGGGAAAAAGGTTTCGCCTATTGTCCATACGGATACTCGAATTTTGAGAATAAGCGATTTATCCGTGAATAATGGCAGAATGGGGGAGCATGAATGATGTTATTTCGGATTAGATCAAAATTGCTGCTTTATTTCATTGTCCTTGTAGTTTTGTTAACTTCGGTCGGGTTCTTTTTTTATAACAGCAGTGAAAAGCTGGTGACGGAATATGATGACAGCTTTGAACGATTTCTTTTGCTGAATGATATTTCGCAAAGATCCAATTTACTTACGGAAAAGCTTCATGGGTATATTTTAGATAAGGATGAATCCTACCTAAAAGACTATCGAAAAGAAAAGCTAAAGCTTATTAAGGACCAAAAGAGGCTTTATAAAGTAATCAATACGAATGAGATTACGCTTACAAATTATAAAAATATGATTGATAGTTTTTTGGATGAAGGGGATGCCACTGTTGGTGCATTTAAGCAGGACGAGATTAATCAATATTCGGGTCATTTTAATGAAGTATTGAAGATAAACTCATTTCTTCAAGAAAGCACTCTTGCACTATTAAACAATAAACTGACGGACTATCAAAAATTTTATGATCAAATGGAGCAGCAAAACCATTATTATAAGCTCATGTCGATTTCCCTTTTTGCAGCAGCTTTTGTTCTAAGCACTTTGTTAGCATTATGGATTTCCGGCGGGATTACGAAGCCAATTAGATTGTTATCACATGCAGCTAAGGAGATTTCAATTGGAAACTTAGCAGGTGAGGATATAAAAATTACGACAAAGGACGAGCTTAAGCCATTAACAGAAACCTTTAATCAAATGCGTACGAACCTTAGACAGCTCGTAACGGAAATCAAACAACAAGGGGAGTTGGATAAGTTATTAAAAGAATTGGAGTTAAAGAGTCTCCAAAATCAAATCAATCCTCATTTCCTATTCAATACTTTGAATACGGTTTCAAAAATGGCCTATTTGGAAGAAGCGGAGCAGACTACAAGATTAATAGAAGCTGTTGCTGCCATACTCAGGTATAACTTGAGTGATTTCGACAAAGCCTCAACGCTAAGAGAAGAAGTGAGAATTGTTCAAGAGTATTTTTATATTCAACAAACACGTTTTGGGGAACGGATTCAATTTGTGACCGACATCGAGGATGATTGTTTAGATATTGAAATCCCTAGTTTAATCTTACAGCCATTAATTGAGAACGCATTCATGCATGGGGTTGAATCCTACGAAGAAAATGGGATCATCCGTCTTCATGTATACAGGCATATTCATCAGATTTACGTCGAAGTCATTGATAACGGTACGGGAATGGACGATACTACCAAGAAAAGATTGCTCAAATATGTAGAGTGCATCGAACCAGAGGAAAGATACGAAGCTGAAAAATCAAAAGGTCAATCAACGGGTATTGGTGTGAAAAATGTGATCAGAAGGCTGCAGCTCTTTTATCAGAGAAATGACATTGTTGAAATTGAATCAGAAGTAGACCATGGAACCAATTTTAGACTTACGATTCCTGTTGTTGCCAAAGGGGGAAAAGGCCTTGTTGAAAATTCTTATTGTGGATGATGAAGTCCTGGAGCGGACGGCATTAACGAAGATCATTAACCGTTCATCCATGGACGTAATCGTCATTGGAGAAGCCCCCAATGGGAGAAAGGCAATTGAAATGGCCATGGAACATCGGCCTGATATCATTTTTATGGATATTAAAATGCCGGGAATAGATGGCGTTCAAGCCGTCAAAGCGATAAAAAAAATCGACCCTGGCATTCGGTTTATTATGGTTTCCGCCTTTAATACGTTCGAATATGCAAAGGAAGTAATGCAGCAGGGGGTTAAGGAATACATCTTAAAACCCAGCAGAAAACAAGATATTCTTGCGGCATTAGACCGCGTTTCTAGTGACATCCTGGAGGAGAGTAAACAACGGGAAGAGCAGCAAAATTTGCGGGAAAACCTGGACCGTGCCGTATCGATCGCCCAAAAAGAATGGGTATCAACTGTATTGGTGAATCAAGTTCAGGATATCACCTTTGATGAATGGGGCCAGCTGCTTGGGGTTGAGATTACTTCGGGGTATATCATGCTTTTCTCACTAAGGCCACGGGGCATGACGGAACTTGCAGCAGTTGAAAAACAGAACTGGTATTTGTGGCTTAAGGATACCCTTAATTCTATCGTGCTGAAACAGGAAATGATGGTTGGCCCGTTAACTGACGCACAGGTACCTGTTTTATTCCTCTGTAAAAAAACGACGGAAAAGGTTCAATTTAAAACTTATGCGCAGGCGGTCATCGATGGTCTGAACAGTCTTTTTGAAAAGAAATACTTGGATGCGGAACTAAGGATTGGGGTCGGTCTTCCCTACAACCATGCACATGAACTAAATAAATCCTATCATGACGCGCTAATGGCTCTGCAGCACCTCGTAAAAACTCCCAATCGAAAATATTTATTTGCAGTTAAACAAGGGTCTACTGAGCTCCCTTCTCAATCAGGGGTGTTAGAGATTGAGAAGAAACTATTAGAAGCTGTTCGGCAGGGAGATGTCAATCAAGTCTTGGTCATTTTTGAATCGTTTGCAACGATGCTGGCAGATGATAAGAAAATAAAAGGGTCACTAGTTAAAAAGTCATTTGATGAATTGTTTATTCTCATTTCCCGAATGCTCCATGATTTAGGTATAAGCTATGAACGAACACCTGCAGTGGAAGAGTCTGAGGATATTATGGCGGTTTTTGAAAAAGGAAAGGCCCATTTATTAGCCGTCGTTCATCATGTCCAGGTGTGGCGAAACAATCACGCTAAGGGCATGCTCCATAAGGCAAAGGAATATATCGAAAACCATTATGCTGCTTCGATTACATTGGAATTAGTGGCAGAATATGTGGAGCTCAGTCCCTATTATTTTAGCAAATTATTTAAAGATCGTTTTGGGATGACCTTTATTGATTATGTGACGGAAATAAGAATCAAGCATGCCAAGGCTGAAATGGTTGACCCAGGAAAGAGCTTGAAGGAAATATGCTATTCGATTGGCTACAAGGATCCAAACTATTTTAGCCGCGTGTTTAAAAAGCATACAGGCTTATCGCCAACAGAATTTCGCAAAGTAACAGTAGGTTAATACTATTTCTCTAATGAGATCAATCCGTCGTATTGGATTGGTCTCATTTTTTTTAATAAAAAATAAAGCGTTTGCAAAAAAGTCTAGGTAATCACAAATTAATGCTAGACTTTTGACCTATTGAAGCGAATCCCCCCATGCTAACATAAGTGTAAGGGCTTACAACGGGGTTAAGTGGATCGGTTCTGCTGCCTTACCAGAGTCTTTACTAAATAGTAAAAGGAGAATGACAACATGTTTAAAAAGAAAAAAGGTTTAATTCTATCTTTAACAGTTGCATCTAGTATTCTATTAGCAACAGGATGCAGTGATTCAACAAGCGGTACAGATTCTGGAAAAGGCAAGGACAACAGTCTTCCAGCAGTTGGGGCAACCATTTACAAATTTGATGACAACTTCATGTCCTATGTTCGCCGTGCAATGGAGACTTCAGCAAAAGATAAAGTAAAGCTCATGCTAAATGACTCGCAAAACGACGAAGCAAAACAGATTGAACAAGTTGATACCCTAATTGCTAAAGGAGCAAAATCTCTAGCAATTAATCTGGTTGATCCAAAAGCGGCGCAAACAATTGTGGACAAAGCAAAAGCAAAAGATCTTCCGGTTATCTTCTTTAATAAAGAGCCTGATGCAAGTGTATTAAAAGGCTATGATAAAGCTTACTATGTTGGAACAACATCTTCTGAATCAGGTGTACTTCAAGGTGAACTGATTGCAAAAGCTTGGGAAGCTAACAAAGATAAATATGACAAAAACAAAGATGGCAAGCTTCAATATGTATTACTAAAAGGTGAGCCAGGACACCCAGATGCAGAAGCTCGTACAAAATTTGCAGTGGATACTGTAAAAGAAAAAGGGATTCAAGTGGAAGAATTAGCTATGGATACAGCGATGTGGGATGCAATGAAGGCAACTGAAAAAATGGATGCGTGGCTTGCAAAATACAATGACAAAATCGAATTCGTTATTGCCAACAACGATGGTATGGCATTAGGTGCAATTGCATCTCTTGAAAAAGCAGGCTACTTCTCCGGCGACAAGTTCATGCCTGTTGTAGGTGTTGACGCGATTCCTGAAGCACTTGAAATGATTGAAAATGGCAAAATGGTTGGTTCCATCTTAAATGATGCGAAAAACCAAGGTAGCGCCACTATTCAGCTAGCAGCAAATGCAGCAAACGGCAAAGATGTATTAGACGGAACTGAGTGGAAGCTAGACGATAATAAAGCAGTTCGTGTTCCTTACATTGAAGTAACAAAAGATAATATCCAAGTTGGTAGAGACGCTTATAAGTAAGAAAAGCAGAAGCGCCTTGTCCAGGGGCGACAGGCATAAGACGAGCCGTCAAGAAGGTTGCTCTTGACCTTCTTGACGGATTGGCTTATGACCCCGAGCCCCTAGGCGCTGGAGCTAGACAGTAAGAAAAGCAGAAGCGCCTGCCCAGGGGCGACAGGCATAAGACGAGCCGGCGAGAAGGTTGCTCTTTGACCTCTTGACGGATTGGCTTATGACCCCGAGCCCCTAGGCGCTGGAGCTAGACAGTAAGAAAAGCAGAAGCGCCATGTCCAGGGGCTGGAATCAGCCCCTTGGCGCTCCTCGAACAAAGGAAAAGCAGACGCTTTTCCTTCGTTCGGGGTAAGACTCCAAATATTTGGAGCTGGATACCGCAATAAAATTATTACTCTCTTTAAAAGTTTGAGAAGCATCCCATGGAGCTCTCATATTTTTTTAAATGGTTTCAGAGGAGGTTCGCTCATGTCAGAATCAAGTACAACCAATTTACTAGAAATGCTGAATATAACCAAAAGGTTCCCAGGGGTACTCGCTTTAGACAATGTTTCCCTAAAAGTAAAGCCTGGATCGGTCCATGCCTTAATGGGCGAAAACGGTGCAGGAAAATCGACGTTGATGAAATGCTTATTCGGCATCTATTCGATGGATGAAGGCAAAATTCTCTTTGGTGGGAAAGAAGTTTCCTTTGCCAATTCGAAGCAAGCCCTCGAAAACGGAGTTTCCATGGTACATCAAGAACTAAATCAGGTACGTCAACAGAATGTTATGGATAATATTTGGCTGGGGCGTTATCCGAAAAAGGGCATTTTCATCGATGAAAAGAAAATGTACGAAGATACAGCGGCTATTTTTAAAAGTCTTGATATCAGTATTAATCCACGCAGTAAGGTGAGTACGCTTTCTGTTTCCGAAATGCAGATGGTGGAAATTGCAAAAGCTGTTTCCTATCATTCTAAAATTATAGTAATGGACGAACCAACCTCCTCTCTAACAGAGACGGAAGTAAATCATCTGTTCAGAATCATCAAAAGGCTTCAAAGTGAGAACGTTGCGATTATCTATATTTCACACAAAATGGAGGAAATCTTAAAGATTTCAGACGAAGTAACGATCATGCGTGATGGTCAGTATATAGCAACAAAAAGTTCGAAGGACCTAACAACCGATGAAATTATTAAATTGATGGTAGGACGTGACCTTTCACAACGGTTCCCTGAAAAAATAAACAAACCAGGGGAATTAATATTGAAAGTATCAGATTTGACTGCAGAAACACAGCCTTCTTTTTCTAATGTCGGCTTCGAGTTAAGAAAAGGCGAAATCTTAGGTATTGCCGGATTGGTTGGCTCGAAACGGACCGAGGTGGTTGAAGCATTATTTGGAATGAGGGCGCTAACATCAGGAACGATTGAATTAAATGGCAAGGTAGTTAAAAACCATTCACCGCAGCAAGCCATCAAAAATGGCTTTGCCCTTGTGACGGAAGAAAGAAGATCAACCGGTATTTTCCCAGAACTAAGCATTAGCTTTAACTCGATCATTTCTAACATGAAGCAATATAAAACAAAAAGCGGATTCTTATCTGACCGCAAAGTCGCCGATGATACCCAGTGGGTAATTGACTCCATGAAGGTAAAGACACCTTCTCAAAAGACATCGATTGGAAGTCTATCAGGTGGTAACCAACAGAAGGTAATTATTGGCCGATGGCTGCTAACAAAACCAGATATTTTATTGCTAGATGAACCAACTAGGGGTATTGATGTCGGGGCAAAGTTTGAAATTTATCAGCTCATTAACCAATTAGCTGCGGAAGGAAAAGGAATTATCATGATTTCTTCCGAAATGCCTGAGCTTTTGGGTGTAACCGACCGAATTTTAGTCATGAGTAATGGAAAAGCAGCTGGAATTGTTGAGACTCACGCAACATCTCAAGAAGAAATTATGCAATTAGCAGCTTTGTATTAGGAGGAATGGATATGAATACTCAAGCTTCAAAAAAATCAAGCGTATCAAAATGGCTTGTTGATAACGTAATTTATGTAGTTTTAATCCTTCTTGTCGTCGGAATTGTCGCTGCTTCTCCGGACTTTTTATCGATGACAAACTTAATTAATATCTTAAGTCAATCATCCTCACGTATTATTATCGCACTTGGGGTAGCAGGTATCTTAATTACTGCAGGTACTGACCTTTCAGCGGGCCGGATGGTTGGACTTGCTGCCGTCATATCAGCCTCGATGCTGCAAGCAGGGGATTATGCTTATCGAATGTATCCAAACCTGCCGGAATTACCATTAATTGTTCCGATTGTCATTGCGATGGTAGCAACAGGTATCATTTCAGCATTAAACGGTGTTATTGTAGCAAAATTTCACGTTCCTCCATTCATTGCTACCTTAGGTATGATGATTGGTGTTTACGGACTGACTTCAATTTATTTTGACCGCCCGCCATATGGTGCGCAGCCAATTGGTGGTTTAAGCCAAGCCTTTACAACGTTTGCGCAACGCGGTATAAAAATTGGCCAATATGAATTTCCATACCTCATTATTTATGCCATTGTAGTATCACTTATCATTTGGGTAATTTGGAATAAAACACAGCTAGGTAAAAATATGTACGCCATTGGTGGCAATCCAGAAGCTGCTAAGGTTTCGGGTGTAAACGTGGCAAGAAACCTGATTATCATCTACACGATCGCAGGTCTTCTTTACGGCTTAACAGGTACACTGGAAGCTGGACGTGTAGGTAGTGCAACAAATAACACAGGTAACATGTATGAACTAGATGCAATCGCAGCCTGCGTAGTCGGCGGTGTATCACTATCAGGTGGAATTGGAACCGTCCCTGGTGTTATCACAGGGGTACTGATTTTCCAAGTCATCAACTACGGTTTAGCCTTCCTTGGCGTAAGCCCATACATTCAATTCATCGTAAAAGGCTTAATCATCATCGTCGCAGTAGCCTTTGACATGCGTAAACACGCAAAGAAAAAATAAGTAGATTGGTATTTAAAATTTGGTGTCAGGCACCGTTCGTGGACAAATGTCCACGAGCGGTGCCTGACACCTTTTTATATTTTGTGATGTTACCAATACATACAAACTATAAAACAATTTGTATGTAAGATTTGATGTTTTGTCTAATGACAGGCCTTAGCAGTGGTGTATAATTAAATTGTTGTCTGAATATTTACTTAAATTTAATAATAGGCTTACTTTGGACCCCAGAACAGCTTCAAAATCAAAAGTCCGCAAATTTCTGTTTTTATCCTCCACGAGATTTTTAACATTGAATTATGCACTTAATCTCAGATAAAAAAGGGGAGTGTTTAATCATGCAACGACAAAAATTATTGATCAATGGAGAAAGACTGAAGACGACATTAGAACAATTTGCAAACTTTGGCCGGACAGAAAACAATGGGGTCACAAGGTTGTCCTTATCCAAGGAAGATATCCGGGTAAGGGATTACTTCCGTTCTTGCTGCGAGGAATTAGGGTTGACAGTCAAGGTTGATGATATGGGCTGCATGTATGCGACACTGGCTGGGAAAGAAGAAAAACCGCCAATTCTTATTGGCTCCCATTTGGATTCGGTGAAAAAAGGCGGCCGTTTCGATGGTGTCTTAGGGGTAGTGGCTGGCTTAGAAGTGATTCGAACGTTGGTGGAGAATCAAATTAAACCACAAATTCCGATCACGATTGTTAACTTTACGAATGAAGAAGGTGCGCGGTTTGAGCCTTCAATGATGGCTTCAGGTGTACTCTCTGGTAAATTTGAGAAGTCAGTTATGTTAAAAAAGGTAGATTCAGAGGGAGTTACTTTTGGGGAGGCTTTAAAGTCGAGCGGGTACGAAGGCGATGTGGAGAATCGATTAAAAGAGGCATCGGCCCTTTTAGAGCTCCACATTGAACAAGGACCGATCCTTGAAAAAGAGGCACTCTCAATCGGTGTCGTAGAATGTGTGGTAGGAATGGCTTGCTATGAGATTGAAGTAACAGGGGAATCCGACCACGCGGGCACAACTCCAATGAAGATGAGAAAAGATGCCTTGTTTGCCACTAATAACTTAATCAATGAAATCCGCAGGCGGTTAGGAGTTTTAGATGAAGATTTAGTCTTCACGATTGGCAGAGTAAACGTGTATCCAAGCATCCATACGGTCATTCCGAACAAGGTCATCTTTACTCTTGAAGCACGTCATAAGGACATGGAAATTGTCCGTACGGTTAAAAACTTCATCGAAGCACTTCCGAATTTAACCTCGTTAAATGAAGGCTGTGAGGTAAAAACAACAAAATTATGGGAGCGGGACACCGTTTGGTTCGAACCGGAAGTCTGCCAACTTTTAGAAGAATCGGCACGGACGCTCGGGTACTCTAATAGAAGAATGGTTAGTGGTGCAGGCCATGATGCGCAATTCATTGCTAGCTTTGTTCCAACGGCCATGCTATTTGTCCCTAGTATTAACGGCAAAAGCCACTGTGAAGAAGAGTTAACCACTTGGGAAGATTGCGAAAAAGGGATCAATGTTTTATTGGATACGGTTTTAACGATGTTAGCAAAATAGTTTTTAATTAAATAAGCTAGCTTTAAAGGGACCTTTTCGTGATGCGGAAGGGTCTCTTTTTTACTTTGGCTTGTTCCTCTTGCCTATACAGCAGTACTGTGGGCTGTATTTATGCTTATTAGCAGTGGGTTTTACGGAGCGGATTCTTGGTTGTTTTATAGTATTTTTCATCTGGCATTCGCACCAATCTACTTTATGGCTATTGCTCCCCGTAATATTGATTTTCAAAAGACTTCGGACATTGCCTTAAGGGACTCTATTTTTGGCACACTTCTTGCATAATAAATGTATGTAACTAACACTAATTTCATTTAATTCTTTCAGGAGGTGCGTTGTAGTGAATAAAATTATTTCAATAGAGGAAATTTCCTCCATTCTGACAGATGGAATGACCATTATGGCAGGTGGGTTTATGGGGGTAGGTACACCACAACAACTGGTAACTGCCCTGCTTGAAGCAGATGTGAAGGATTTAACGCTAATCGCAAATGATACCGCTTTCATAAAAACGGGTGTTGGACCTTTAATTGTAAACAAACGAGTAAAGAAGGTAATTGCATCACATATTGGCACAAATCCTGAAACCGGCAAACAAATGATTGCTGGTGAACTGGAAGTGGAACTAGTTCCCCAGGGAACACTTGCTGAACGTGTTCGTGCCGGAGGGTCTGGCCTTGGCGGAGTGTTGACTCCCACCGGTGTTGGAACTGTAGTCGAAGAAGGCAAAGAAAAGATCACCGTCGATGGCCGTGAATATTTACTCGAAAAACCGCTTCGCGCTGAAGTTGCCATTCTTAAAGCATTTAAAGCAGATAAAGCTGGCAATTTGATTTATCATCGTTCGGCCCGGAATTTTAACCCATTGATGGCCTTAGCAGCAGATCTCGTGATTGTTCAAGTAGAACAAATCGTTGAAGTTGGAGAAATTGACCCGGATGAAGTAATGACACCCGGAATCTTGGTCGATAAAATTTTCGTTCAGGGAGGTAGTCGATAATGATAAAAACGCTAGTGAATCCAAAACAAATGATCGCTGCTCGTGTTGCGAAGGAATTGCAAGATGGAGATGTAGTTAACCTGGGGATTGGACTGCCGACTATGGTCCCAAACTACCTGCCTGGAAATGTTAACGTCATTCTCCAATCTGAAAATGGATATATCGGACTCGGTCCTGTAGACGGAGATATTGATCCGGATATGGTTAATGCGGGTGGGCAGCCTTCAGGTATTAATCCAGGAGGTGCGTTCTTCGACAGCCTTTTCTCATTCGAATTAATCCGTGGAGGACATGTGGACGTAACGGTCCTTGGAGGATTAGAGGTTGATGCGAAAGGCAACCTTGCTAACTGGATGGTTCCTGGAAAAATGGTGCCTGGTATGGGTGGAGCAATGGATTTAGTTACTGGAGCAAAGAAAGTTATTGTAGCAATGGAACATATGGCCAAAAACGGATCATCCAAAATATTAGAACAATGTCGATTGCCTTTGACTGGAAAGGGCGTAGTGGACCTGATTGTGACGGAACTAGCGGTCTTTCGTGTAACAGCTGAAGGATTCGTACTGGAGGAACTTCAAGATGGTGTCGAAATTGATACCGTTAAGGAAAAAACAGAAGCTGCTTTTACGATCAATCCAGCTATTTTAAAAGAAAAAAACGGTTAATTAATATGATAGAAAATGAAAAGTAAATCGAGTTTCATAGATTGCGAGGGATTAGGTATTTATCAAATGCTTTTAAAGCCAGTGTTTTAAATAAATCGATTCCGAAAAAACGGAAAATTCCGGATTTTCGGAATCTGATCGCACTGAATTTTCCAAATTTACGGAATCATAAACGAGAGTATAAAGGGTGGTTTTTGGTAACGTATAGTTATAAACTATTAATTTAGTATAATACTTGTATGATAATAAAGAAAATTTAAATTTTTTAGAAACTATAACCGATTTTGGCACGGAACTTGCATTTTTTTAAGTGAACTTTAGCCTGTAAACGCTTACCAAGGGGATGCTAAAGCTCATACAAAAAGTAAAAAGGGGGATTTAAATGCAATTATTTATTATTCTTTTGTCACTTGGGCTCTTAATGTTTGTTGCCTACCGAGGATTTTCTGTTATCTTATTTGCTCCGATCTGTGCACTTTTAGCTGTTGTACTTGTTGACCCAAGCCATGTTTTACCGTTCTTTTCCGGTGTGTTCATGGAAAAAATGGTCGGATTCATTAAATCATACTTCCCAGTGTTCCTATTAGGAGCCATTTTTGGAAAAGTAGTTGAAATGTCTGGGATTGCAGAATCCATAGCTAAGACGATTGTCCGTTTGCTTGGTGCAAAACGTGCGATGCTAACCATTGTATTATTAGGCGCCATATTAACATATAGCGGTGTAAGCTTATTCGTAGCTGTTTTTGCAATTTACCCATTTGCTGCTCAAATGTTCAGGGAAGCGAATATTCCTAAACGCTTAATTCCCGGAACGATTGCACTTGGTGCGTTCACATTCACTATGGATGCCCTGCCGGGAACACCACAAATTCAGAACGTTATACCAATTCAATTCTTTAAAACAGATATTTATGCGGCACCAACACTTGGAATTATCGGGGCTATTTTTGTCTTAACTCTAGGGCTGCTTTATCTGGAGATGAGAAGGAGAAAGGCAGCAAAAGCTGGGGAAGGTTATTATGGATTTGAAGCCGAAACTGCGGCTGCATTGGATTTGGCGGAATCAAGTCAAAAGGACGTAACCGTTCCAGATTTAACGACTCATCAATCTGTTTTAAAGCAAATTTTAGCGTTTGTACCGCTTGTGCTGGTAGCTGTTTCAAATAAATTGTTCATTACCTACATACCAAAATGGTACCCGAACGGTTTTGATTTTACTGCGATTGGCTTAAAAGCATATACAGTAGATGTTCCTACTGTTGCAGCTATCTGGGCCATTGAAATGGCCTTAGTCGTGGGGATCGTCACGTCACTTGCCTTCGATTGGAAGCGTGTGACAGTAAACTTTAAAGAAGGACTAAACCTCAGTATTGCCGGAGCATTGCTTGCAACGATGAATACAGGTGCCGAATACGGTTTTGGCGGTATTATTTCCTCGCTTCCAGGATTTGCAAAAATCAGTGACGGGATTTCTAGTACCTTTACGAATCCACTTGTTAACGGTGCTGTTACTACAAGTTCACTAGCAGGTATTACAGGCTCTGCCTCTGGTGGTATGGGTATTGCTTTAGGAGCGATGGCTGATAAATACAATCAGGCAATTACTGCGGCTAATATTCCACCAGAGGTTATGCACCGTGTTGTCGCCATGGCATCCGGTGGTATGGATACACTTCCACATAACGGTGCCGTCATTACCTTACTCGCCGTTACAGGATTAACACACAAACAATCGTACCGCGACATTTTCGCCGTAACAGTTATTAAAACCATAGCCGTTTTCTTTGTTATTGGTCTTTACACTTTATTTGGGATTATCTAAAGACATTGCGCGTAAATATAGAAGAATAGTTGTCTAGTTATAAAGGAGGATTCTCGTATGAACAAGTCATTAGAAGGAAAAACAGCATTTATTACAGGATCTGCAAGTGGGATTGGATTAGAAATCGCAAAGGCGTTTGCACAGGAAGGCGCAAAAGTGGTGATCTCCGATTTAAATGTTGTTAAAAGCGAAGAAGTGGCTGCTGAATTAAGGGAGCAAGGATTTGAAGCATTATCGGCGCCATGTGATGTGACCGATGAGGAAGCATTTAAAAATAGTCTTGAGTCAGCTTATAAAACGTTCGGAAGTATTGATATTTTAGTCAATAATGCAGGAATGCAGTATGTATCACCAATTGAGGAATTTCCGACTGAGAAATTTGAATTACTGGTAAAAATCATGTTAACCGCCCCATTTATTGGGATTAAAAATGTATTCCCAATCATGAAGAAACAAGGCTTTGGAAGAGTAATCAATATGGCTTCGATTAATGGTGTAATCGGGTTTGCTGGCAAGGCTGCCTACAATAGTGCCAAACACGGCGTCATTGGTTTGACAAAGGTTGCAGCATTGGAAGGTGCAGCAGACGGAATCACCGTAAATGCTTTATGTCCTGGTTACGTGGATACACCACTAGTAAGAAATCAATTGGGAGACTTGGCTAAAACAAGAAATGTCAGCTTAGCCAGTGTGATTGAAGAAGTACTCTTCCCGCTGGTTCCACAAAGAAGGCTATTATCCGTAACAGAAATTGCTGATTATGCTGTCTTTTTAGCCAGTGATAAAGGTAGAGGCGTTACAGGTCAAGCAGTCATTCTAGATGGCGGCTACACGGCCCAATAGTTCCAAATAGAGAATCCTATTCGATTGTTCGAATAGGATTTTCATATTGTATGAAAATGCCTCCATTCACTCAAATCAACGTACTCGTTTGGTATAATTATAATATCTAAGGTGTAGAGGTGGAAAAGAATGTACCAAGGATTTGAGAATATCCCCAATAAATGGCATGAGCAAATGATTCATCTATTAGCAGAACGAATCGTAGTCGTCGATCATGATGGGACTATTCTTTATATAAATGAGGCATATTGTGAGTTTTTAGGAACGACTGTTAAAGATGCTGTCAACCGGCCTGTACAAGAGGTCATTGAAAATTCTCGCATGCACATTGTCGTCAAAACAGGACAAAAAGAACTTGCTGCTCTTCATCCGATTAATGGAAGTGAAATGATTGCAAACCGTTTCCCAATCATTGAGGATGGTAAAATCGTCGGGGCGGTGGGAACTGTCATGTTCCGTACCCCTGAGGAATGGCGGATGTATAAAACAAAAATCCAGGGGCTAGTTGAAGAATTAAAGTATTATAAAACAAAACTGGAAAAAGAGCTGAAAAGTAAGTACCAATTCAATGATTTAATTGGAAAGAGCTCTACTTTTCTAGCAACCAAAAAACTAGCAGAAAGAATATCAGGAAGCAACTCATCCGTTTTATTGATCGGGGATTCTGGCACGGGCAAGGAATTATTCGCACATGCCATTCATAATAGCAGCATGCGTGCCTCCTTACCCTTTGTTGCGATCAATTGTGCTTCAATACCTGAACATTTACTAGAATCGGAACTGTTTGGTTATGATGACGGTGCGTTTACAGGAGCAAAGAAAGGCGGAAAG
The DNA here is from genome assembly GCF_018613065.1 of Bacillus sp. ISL-7. The sequence continues at coordinate 42,722 of NZ_JAGGQW010000003.1, forward strand.
AAGGGGCAGTTCGAAATTGCCAACAATGGTACACTTTTTCTAGATGAAATAGGCGACATGCCACTTTCGATGCAAAGTAAGCTTTTGAGGGTGCTGCAGGAAAAAGAGATTCAGCGAGTCGGAGGTCAAAAGTCTATTACAGTAGATGTGCGAATCATTGCAGCAACACACCGGGATTTAGAGAAACTGGTGGAAGAAGGAAAGTTTCGTAAGGATTTGTATTATCGATTAAATGTTATCAAAATAGAAATTCCCCCTCTTAGAGAACGAAAAGAGGATATTCCGCTAATCTCTAAAAGCTTATTGAAGAAGTTAGAGGGGAAATTTTACCGCAAAGGAATTGAGCTATCTACTGTGGTAAAAGAGAGACTAATGGAGCATTCATGGCCGGGAAACATCCGGGAACTTGAGAATGTCTTGGAACGATCCATCAATGTTCTGGATGGGAAAACGATTGAAATGGTCCACCTGCCATTATACTTACGTGACATGGAACCGGAGACTAACTTTGTTAAGGGAGCTAATACCAAGAATCTTGAGACGACGCCAAAACCGCTATTACCGATTTTCTCATTGAAAGAAACACTTGCTCATGCCGAGAAGAAAGCCATTTTAAATGCATTAGAGGTGACAAATGGCAATAAGCTGGAGGCTGCTAAACTACTGGAAATTGGGAAAACTAGTTTCTATGAAAAATGTAAATTGTATGCTATTAGATAGTAACAATAATTAATTTGGGACTTCATTTCCAACTCCAAAAGAGTAGGTGGAAGTAAGTCGATCTTGTTAGGGTGTCAGGCACCGGCCGTGGACAAATGTCCACGGCTGGTGCCTGACACCTTTTTTAAGCTATTCTTTATTGGCAGTTCATATTCAATTCATATATTCTTTGTATAATCGAGTTTGTAATTGAGAATGTAGACTTGAAATTAATGTGACCTTTAGAAGGGATGTAAATATATATGACGGAAGTGAAGATAGAGAAGGGCTGGCGCCAATTTATTCGATTGGTTCAACATACCAACCCATCTAAATTGCTCCTTGGTATCGCTCTTTTATTAAGTTTAGGTACCACAATAGTGGGGCTATTGGTCCCGCTGTTTACAAAAAATCTTATTAATGATTTTTCGATTAGCTCTTTAAGTACGGGTAGGATTCTTCTTCTTGTTACTGCGCTTTTAATTCAAGCAGTGGCTAGCGGGATATCCATCTATTTATTAAATCATCTCGGCCAATCTGTTGTGGCCGGGATTCGAGACCGTTTATGGAAAAAGCTGCTCGTCTTACCGGTACCGTTTTATGATGAAAATCAAACCGGCGAAACCGTCAGTAGAATGACCAATGATACAGCGGTGGTCAAAGGATTAATTACCGATCATCTCGCCAATTTCCTATCAGGAACGATTTCCATCATTGGTTCGATTGTTGTTTTGCTGCTATTGGATTGGAAAATGGCTTTGCTCATGTTTATAGCACTGCCGCTTGCAGCAGTTATATTAATGACACTTGGAAGAAAGATGCATCAGGTGCCAAAAGGGATGCAAACCGAAACAGCACGTTTTACCTCAGTTCTCCAGCAAGTTTTATCAGAAATACGATTAGTCAAAGCTTCCAACGCCGAGGCAATCGAGTATAAGAATGGTAAAAACGGGATCACACAATTGTTTCAATATGGGTTGAAAGAGGCGAAGATTCAAGCATTAATCTCACCCCTGATTGGTTTAGTAATCATGGTATTACTAGTCGTCATTCTAGGTTACGGTGGAATGAGGGTATCATCAGGTGCATTAATGGCGGGTGATTTAGTTGCCTTTATTATGTATCTGTTTCAAATCGTCATGCCAATGGGGCAATTAGCCGCCTTCTTTACCCAATTTCAAAAAGCAACCGGTGCCACAGAACGAATTATCACCATCATGGATATGAACGAGGAAGAAGACCATTCGAATCAGGATGTTCATAATGTGAATCAATCGATCACTGTAGAGGATCTGAACTATTCTTATAAAAATGGGGAAGACGTACTTAAGAATATTAGCTTTTCCGCAGAAGCAGGCAAGGTGACTGCGATTGTCGGTCCAAGCGGGAGCGGAAAAACGACCCTATTTTCTTTATTGGAGCGTTATTATCAACCGCAACAAGGCGCAATTCGTCTGGGGCAAGAACCGATTAATCAATTCTCCCTGTTTTCCTGGAGAAGTCAAATTGGCTATGTATCACAGGAAAGCCCGATTATTGTGGGAACGATTCGTGATAATATTTGTTACGGAATGGATAAAAAAATTGAGCAGGCAGATATCGAAAGGGTGGCAAAAATGGCCTTTGCGGACCAATTTATTGCGGAACTGCCAAGCGGGTATGATACAGAAGTTGGTGAAAGAGGAATAAAATTATCGGGTGGGCAGCGACAGAGGATTGCGATTGCTCGTGCCTTTTTAAGGGACCCCCAAATTTTAATGTTAGATGAAGCAACTTCCAGTCTTGACAGCAAATCAGAACGTGTTGTTCAACAGGCATTGCAAAATTTAATGAAGGGAAGAACCACCCTCGTAATTGCGCATCGTCTGTCAACGGTGATCGATTCTGATCAAATTATCTTTTTGGATAAAGGGAAAATTACCGGAAGCGGTACACATGAACAACTTTTAAGAACTCACTCCTTGTATCGTGAATTTGCCGAGCAGCAATTACGGATCAACGAACCTGCTTAATAGAAGGAAAGGAATGAGGATGAATGACAAAAGTTCTAATGGTCGATGATGATGCCAATATTCGCGAACTAATCCAACTTTTTTTAAAAAAAGAAGGATTCGAACTTTATGAGGCATCAGATGGTGTAATGGCATTACAACTGATGGAAAAAGTAAAGATGGATTTAGCGATCATTGATATTATGATGCCAAATATGGATGGCTGGGAATTATGCAAAGAGCTGCGGGAATTTAGTGATATTCCCATCTTAATGCTGACCGCCAAAGGGGAAACAACACAAAAGCTGAAAGGATTCGAGTTGGGAGCGGACGATTATCTAGTTAAACCCTTTGACCCAATGGAGTTAACCGCTCGAGTTAAAGCATTATTAAAACGGTATAATATAACGGTTTCGCAAACGATTACGATTAATGAATTTAAATTGAATCGAAAAACACATGAAATTTCTTTTAAAAATAAGGAGTATACGATTCCGTTGAAGGAATTCGAGCTGTTGTTTAAACTGGCCAGCTATCCTGGAAAGACGTTTTCACGAGAGGTGCTCATCGAAGACATTTGGGGCTATGACTATGGAGGAGACGAACGAACGGTAGATGTTCATATTAAAAGGTTAAGAGAGCGGTTTCCAGAAAGAGAATTCCCGTTCCGGATTCAGACGATTTGGGGATTAGGCTACCGCTTTGAGGTAAAATCATGAAGATTAAGCGCTTTTTTCAACATGTATTTGGGGTTGTCTTTTTCTTTGTATTTGTCTCTTTTGGTTTTTCAGCAGGCTATTTCATTGTCTCCGGAACTTATCGATTATTCGATTTTCATACATCCGATTACTTTCGTCATATGGCATCGGTAATTACTAGTTTATTGACGATGAGCTTAGTTGGTTTTCTTATGTCTTTATTCACTCGTTCAAGGCGACGCAATCTCTTTCATGAAGTACTGGATGCATTAAATAGGATTTCTAAAGGTGATTTTAATGTATACCTCGATTTAAAGGCTGGTAAAAGAAATCAATTCACGAGTCTGATTGACCATATTAATCATATGGCTAAGCAATTAAAGCAGTTGGAAGAGATGCGGCAGGAGTTTATTTCAAATGTCTCACATGAAATTCAGTCGCCGCTGACGTCGATCATGGGTTTTGCAAGAGCACTTCAATATGGCCAGCTTTCGATTGATGAAAGAGGTCATTATCTCAGTATTATTGAAACAGAAAGCAAAAGATTATCGAAATTAAGTGATAATCTTCTAAAACTAACCTCACTAGAATCCAAGCATCATCCCTTTGAGCGACATAGCTATCGGTTAGACCAACAATTACGGACAATTATATTGGCCTGTGAACCGCATTGGATTGAAAAGGAACTGGAACTGGATGTGTCCCTCGAGAAGGTCATCATCATTGCGGATGAAGATTTGATGAGCCAGGTATGGACCAATCTGATTCACAATAGTATTAAATTTACTGAAAAGCGCGGAAGTATTCGTGTCCATCTCCAGCAGGTCGATGACAAAACGATCGTGAAAATTACCGATACGGGGATTGGCATCACGAAAAAAGATCAGATCCATGTATTTGAACGATTCTACAAAGCAGATAAGGCAAGGGACCGGTCAAAAGGCGGCAGCGGTTTAGGACTCTCCATCGTAAAAAAAATCATCGAAATGCACGAAGGAACCATCTGTGTTGACAGCGAAGAAGGGAAGGGAACCACCTTCACCATTACACTATAAAAACCATTTTTGTGTTGTTTTGGGTGTCAGGCACCGCTCGTGGACAAATGTCCACGAACGGTGCCTGACACCCTTTTAAATTTATTGTTCTGATATACATAGGGAAAATCATATTTATTAGGAAGATAAGTAAGTAATTTAGGTTATCTAACAATGGAGGAATGAGCGATCGTGCCAATTGATTGGGATGAAAAGGATAGGATTTTTCATTTGTACAATAGCAAGATTAGTTATTTGATTCAAATTGTCCATGGTAAATATCCCGCTCATTTGTATTGGGGCAAGATGGTTAAGACGCTGCATCCATCTTCCATTCTGGCGTTTAAAGGCAGGGCTTTTTCGCCGACTACTGAACCTTCTCTTCCGCAATTTTCACTTGATACGCTACCACAGGAATATCCAGCTTTTGGGAACGGGGACTTTCGTTCGCCGGCTTATCAGATCCGTTCTGCTGACGGAACTACGGTAACGGACTTTGTCTTTGATTCTCATGAAATTTTTCAAGGGAAACATACGCTTGAGGGATTGCCGTCTGCTTATGTCGAGGATAATTCTGATGCTGAAACATTAGTGCTAACACTGGTAGATTCCATGCTTGGGATCGGGATGAATCTACATTATACAATTTATCGTGATTTTGATGTGATAACGAGATCGGTCTCCTTTGAGCATCTTGGCAGCCATGATGTGGAAATACATAAATGTATGAGTATGTCAGTCGACATTCATCAATCAGATTGGGATTGGCTGCATCTTTATGGAACATGGGGGCGTGAGCGTCACATCGAAAGGCAGCCACTTAACCATGGGATTCAAATGATTTCATCAGCTCGGGGTTCAAGCAGCCATCAACATAATCCTTTTGTTGCGCTGCTTTCAAAAGACACCAACGAAGAATATGGGGATGTATTTGGCATCAGTTTGGTCTACAGTGGGAATTTTCAAGCTTCCATCGAAGTGGATCCTTATCAAACTTTCAGACTTAGCATTGGCATAAACCCCTTTGATTTTACATGGGTGCTGCAGCCGGGGGAAACCTTTCAAACTCCTGAGGCTTTAATGGTTTATTCCTCGGACGGGCTTGGAGGAATGTCCAGGACTTATCATAAATTTCTAAGGGAAAGGGTTTGTCGAGGGGTATACCGCGACAAAACACGCCCAATTCTATTTAATAACTGGGAAGCCACCTATTTTCATTTTAATGAAAAAAAACTTATCGACCTTGCGGATGCAGCAAAAGAGTTGGGTATAGAGCTGTTTGTATTGGATGATGGCTGGTTTGGGCATCGTGACAATGATAAAAGTTCGTTGGGTGATTGGTTTGTTTTTAAGAAAAAACTTCCGAATGGTTTAAACGGATTGGCTGATTATATCCAAAAAAAGGGGATGCAATTTGGGATATGGGTCGAGCCGGAAATGGTTTCTCCTGACAGTAATTTGTATCAGAAGCATCCCGATTGGTGTATCCATGTACCGGGACGGAACCGAACACAGTCCAGAAATCAATTAATTCTTGATTTAAGCCGGGAAGACGTATGTAATTTTTTAATCGAAACGCTGACCGAAGTCTTTAGCAGTGCTAAGATCTCCTATGTGAAATGGGATATGAATCGAAATATGACGGAGGTGGGTTCGGCTGCGCTTCCACCTCATAGGCAAAAAGAAACCGCACACCGTTATATGCTTGGCTTGTACCGAATCCTAGAAAAACTGACCGAACGATTTCCTAAGATTTTATTTGAAAGCTGTTCCGGAGGAGGAGGTCGCTTTGATCCTGGAATGCTCTATTATATGCCGCAAACTTGGACGAGTGATGATACTGATGCTGTTGAACGGCTTAAAATTCAATACGGAACAAGTCTCATTTATCCTGCCATTACAATGGGAGCGCATGTATCAGATGTGCCGAATCACCAGGTCGGTAGAACCACACCGCTTTTGATGAGATGCCATGTGGCGATGGCTGCAAATTTGGGATTTGAATTAAATATCGACAAGCTGAGTAGTGATGATAAGGAGGTGGTAATGGAGCAAATCAAACGATATCATCAAATCAAGGATATCGTCTGTTTGGGTGACTTATTCAGGCTGTTAAGTCCGTTTGATGGAATGGATTCGGCGTGGATGTATGTTTCACCGAATCAGGAAAGGGCTGCTGTTTTTTACTTTAAAACGTTGGCAACACCAAATCCACCGTTTTTCCGGCTGAAGTTGCGTGGACTAAAGTCGGATGAGTTATATAGAGTAAATAGGGGAGAACAGGAATATGTGGGCGATGAGCTTATGAAAATTGGATTAATGCTGCCATTGATAAAAAGAGATTTTACCTCGATTATTTACCACATTGAAGTATTCGAAAAGTAATCAAAAAAAAATACAAGCATTACCCTATATATCTCAATTAAAATTCACAATTTTGACATGCCATTTATCTGTGCAAAAAAATATTTTTGGTATATGCTTAAGTAGAAAATATAATAGCAGGCTTAGAGACTCGGAGAAAGCCATAAAAACCATTGGGAATGTTCATTACTATTCCTATGCGTTTTTATGGCTTTTTTGTGCGCAAAAATAACCCTTAAGAATGAAGTTGGGAGGGAATTGGATATGAGACAAAAACTAGAAACGGAAGTAATTGTAATAGGTGGAGGAATGACGGGAGCAGGAGTGCTCCGCGATCTATCCTTACGTGGCATAAAAGCGACATTAATAGAGCAACAGGACTTGGGACATGGAACCTCCACACGAAATCACGGTCTGCTCCATTCGGGTGCCCGATATGCTGTTCGTGACGAAGAAGCAGCAATTGAAAGTTATCGAGAAAACCTAATCTTAAAAAAAACGATTCCAGGTTCAATCGAGCAAACAGGTGGTTTATTCGTAAAAATACCTGAAGATGATGATCAATATATTCAAAAATGGCTGACATCTTGTCAAAAGGTGGGTATTCCTGTTGAAGAAATTCCAGTTGCCCACGCCTTACAGCAAGAACCTTTTTTAAGGAAGGACGTGCAGGCCGTGTATCGTGTCCCAGATGGTGCTGTCGACTGTTTTACGATGGTTGTTGATGTGGTAGCCGATGCGGTGAAACATGGTGCAAAGGCTTTGACCTATCATGAGGTGGTAGATGCATTAACAGAGCAAAACCGAGTCATAGGTGTACGTGTTCGCGATGTTTTTACAGGGGAGGAAAAGGAAATTTTCTCTCAGCTTGTTGTCAATGCAGCAGGTCCATGGGGAGCGGAAATTGCACAGTTAGCCGGTATTCCATTAAGAATGATTAATAATAAAGGAATGCTCGCGATTTTTAGCCATTGTATCAATAAGCAAGTTATTAATCGTCTGCGCATGCCCGGAGATGCTGACATTTTCGTTCCGGCCCATAATGTGACAATCTTTGGTACAACTGGAATGAATGTCGAAGATCCGAATGACTTTTCCTTAAGTCGACAAGAGCTCGAGGGTATGCTGGCTGAAGGGAAAAAGTTAATTCCAAAGATCAATGAATTACGGTTGATTCGTGCTTATAGCGGCAGCCGTCCACTATATCAAGAATCGAATGTGGCTGATGTAAGTGGGAGGAATGTTACCCGTGGAGTTGCGTTATTAGACCATCATACACGCGATGGATTGGACGGATTAGTCACGATTACAGGCGGGAAGTTGACAACCTTCCGCTTTATGGCGGAAAAAACAGTCGATTTGATTTGCAGAAAACTCGGGGTAAAGGCAAACTGTGCCACGGACCAGGAAATGGTCCCTCACCGGAACGCTGATGAGTTTTTCAAAGAAGTGGATATGGCTCCTGCTGCAAAACAAAAATTATTTCATTGGGCCGGTCCAAAGGCAAAGAAAATTGAATCAGCCTTAAAAGAGAAGCATTCAAATGTTGTCGTTTGTGAGTGTGAGCAAGTAACCTGGGCAGAAATTGAATCAGTCTTACCAGAGGAAGGCCGATTTCATCTAGGGGATATTCGACGTAGAACCCGCTTAGGCATGGGACCGTGTCAAGGAACCTTCTGCAATCACCGGACAGCAGCACTAGCTGTTGAGAAAGGAAAGACGACGATTGAGGAGGCTGAATGGGCACTTCACCAGGCAGTTTTTGAAAGGAAAAAAGGTATGGATGTGGTTGCTACGGGTGAAACCGCGAAGCAATTGCAGATGATGGAAACGATTTATAAAGTTTCTTTAGGACTTGGAGAGGGGGATTATCAACATGTATGATGTGGTTGTCTTAGGTCAAGGGTTATCGGGATTGATTTCTGCCATTTGGGCAAAAGAACAGGGGTATAGCACGGCATTAGTAGCCACTGGAACAGGGAAAATTATTCAATCAACCGGGGTGATGGACCTAATCCCTGGATCAGTGGAGGGATTAAATGAATGGGCAGAGCTTTGTCAAATGAGTAATTTGCAACTATCTCAATTGACAAGAGCAATAGAACAATTTAAAACTTTAACGAAAAAATTAGGATATCCGTACGAGGGTGAAATCGAGAAACTCTCTTCCATTGTTACTGGCTCCGGCCATGTGAAAAAGACAGCACTTTACCCTGAGACCATTTCTCCCCTTCCAGAAAAAGGTCATGTTGTGATCGTTGGGTTTGAGGAAGTAGTCGATTTTCAGCCCGCTTATATTAAAGGGAATTTACAAAAGGCTAGACCTCAGTTAGCTATAGATGTATTAAAAATTAAGTTAGGAAATCACTCGCAGCGGACGATGACACAATTAGATGCGGCACGGCTATTGGATCAAAAGGAAATTCGGAACCATTGTATCAACCAAATTAAACGGCGTATTGTTGAAGAGAATATCAGACAGGGCGATATGTTTATCTTTCCAGCATCACTTGGAGTTGAGCAATGGAAAGAAACAATGGAACAGTTTTCTTTTGAACTTAATGCAAAGATCACCGAGGCACCTGGCATGCCACCGAATACGACAGCCATCCGTCTCTATGAACGTTTGAAAAAAGAAGCAGTGAAATTAGGTGTGAGATTTTATGCAGACACCACCGTTACTGGGTGCACCATTGACGGAGAAGAAATCAAATCGTTGACTATCCATACCACAAATAGATTGACGAACCTTAACGGGAAACAATTTATCCTCGCAACCGGAGGGATTTTAGGTGGTGGATTGGAAGTAACCACGGAAGGGTTAAAGGATACGGCTTTACGACTGGAAACAGATGAAAAGGGAGCACTGCTTCATTGTCCAACCAACCTCTACCCAGTAGGTGCAAGCAGGGGTATTCAGGTTACGCAGAACGGTATTACCGGAGGTGTTTTTATCCTCTTATCGATTAATGAAATGATCGAACAACTTCGCCAGCAAATGATGTTAGGGGGAACACGTAGTGCTTGAGTTGCAATTTGCTGAATCCACATTTGATAAGTGTCTTAAATGTAATGCCTGTGTTGCAAGCTGTCCTGTTTCCAATACATCGTTGGAATTCGGCGGCCCGAAACATTTAGGACCTGAGTTAAAAAGGCTTATGGAAAATCAACAACTCCTCGATGATAAACGAATTGAATTATGTACGTTATGTGGCAATTGCGACATGTCTTGTCCGGAGAATGTCCATGTATCGACGTTGACCGCTTATTTAAAAGCGATTCATGCGGAGAAGTCGGGAACAAAATTCCGTGACTTGGTGTTAAGTAATGCTGAAATGGTAGGAAAACTGGCTTCCGCGTTTGCTCCTGTTACAAATCTTGCAATGGGCATGAAACCTGTAAGAAAAGTGATGGAGATGGTCATGGGAATTCCAGCAGAGCGACAATTTCCAAAGTATCGTTTTAATAATTTTAACCGTGTTTATACCAGAAAGTACGCCTATACGGAGCGCAAGGTCGCATATTTTGTTGGTTGTTATGCGACCTATAATGCTCCTGAAGTGGCAGAAAGCTTTATTAAAGTGATGGAGCATAATGGCATCGAGGTGGTTAAACCCGACCAAAAATGCTGCGGTGTTCCTATGTTCGCTAACGGACAAATGAAACAAGGATTGAAAAATGCGAACTACAATATTAATAGCTTTTTAGAGTATACCCGTCAAGGCTTTGACATTGTTGTCACCTGTACAAGCTGCACCCTTACGCTTAAAAAGGAGTATGTAGCTTATGTGAAGACAGAGGAAGTAAAGGAATTCGCCGGCCATGTCTATGATGCGGATGAATATTTGTTCATGCTAAAGGAAAATGGAGAGCTTAACATGGAATTTTCTCCAATGAAAGAAAGAGCAGGATACTATGCTCCATGCCATATGAAAGCACAAGGAATCGGAAATCCTGCAATGGATATTTTAGAGCTTATTCCCGGATATGAAATAAATGACGTCGGAGCTGGCTGCTGCGGGCAATGTGGCACTTTTGGATTTAAAACGGAAAAATATGATGTTTCGATGAAAATTGGCCGACCCATGGCAGAAGCAGTGAAGGAAGCAAATGCAGATTACACAGTGACAGAATGTGGTATGTGTAAAAATCAACTCGATCAACTGACTGAAAAAGCGGTTAAACATCCAATGCAAATAGTAGCAGAATCATATGAACGATCAAAAGCATTGGCTTAATATCCACTAGAAAGTTTCAGTCTATTTGGCAAACCGGCATGTAATATGTTTTCAATCAAGCTCTGATAAATGGAGATTTTCCATTTATTCACAGTTTCGACATCACCAAGCATAGTATTTCTAATTAAAGACTGTATTGAAGCCAAAAAGTGTTATAAAATAATAGAATAAGAGAACGAAGATGAAAGGTGAACAATGGGGATGAGCTTCTTTGGACAAAAGGTGTTACCCGCAATTCGAAAAATAGAAGATGTCGAAAAAATGATGTCTAGCAATTATGAATATCTTGTAATTTTGGATTTGCATGTTTCCAGACTGAAACCCATTTTTCAAATGGCGCAGGCAAACCATAAAAAGTTGATTATCCATATGGATTTAATTCATGGGTTAAAAAGTGATGAATACTCAACAGAATTTATTTGTCAGGAATTTAAACCATTTGGACTGATTTCAACTAAGGGAAGCGTTATTCTGAAAGCAAGGCAAAAAGGTGTAATATCAATTCAGCGTCTGTTTTTATTAGATACGAGCTCGATCGAAAAGAGTTTTGCGTTAATCGATCGTACCAAGCCAGATTTTATAGAAGTATTACCTGGAATTATGCCGAAAATTATTAAGGATATTCGCAATCGAACGCAAAGGGAAGTATTTGCTGGAGGATTTATTGACACCATTGAAGAGGTTGAACAAGCATTTGCAGCTGGAGCAATTACAGTAACAACATCCAAAAAAGATTTATGGAAATATTTTGAGCCAGAAAAGAAAAAGTAATAGAATACTAAATTGTACTCAAAAGTCATTCTTTATTTTCATAGAGAATGCTTTTTTATGTTGGTTTTCGGCAGCTACAGTAGATTAATATAGGCAAATAATGAGTGAAAATATGAAGATTTTGTGAATGTGTTGACAGCGCTTTCAGATGAATATTATACTAGTAATTAAGTTGATAATATGTGAAGAAGAGCCAGAGACTCACGGAATTCCCCTTTTTTTGGGATATTTCTGTGTGTCTCTTTTGTTTTTTCTGGATTATTTTCAATGGATAAAGATGTTTTTAAAAAAAGAGGAGGCTTATTATGACAGCTTTTTGGGGTGAAGTAATTGGCACGGCAATTTTAATTACGTTAGGTGCTGGCGTGTGTGCAGGTGTGAATCTGAAGAAAACACTCTCTAATGGAAGTGGTTGGATTGTGATCACGTTTGGTTGGGGATTTGCGGTAGCCGTTGCTGCATACTCAGTAGGTAAATTTAGTGGCGCCCATCTAAATCCTGCTTTAACCGTGGCGCTGGCGTTTACCGGTGATCTTCCGTGGAAAGAAGTCCCATCGTATATTTTCGGTCAAGTAATTGGAGCAATGATTGGTGCAACAATTATTTACTTCCAATACCTTCCACATTGGAGGGTAACAGAGGATCAAGGGGCGAAGTTAGGTACATTTGCAACAGGTCCTGCCATTCCGCATACTTTTGCAAATTTAATTAGTGAAATTATTGGTACATTTATTCTTGTTTTAGGAATATTAGCGATTGGTGCAAATAAATTTACAGATGGACTAAATCCACTTGTGGTAGGCTTCCTTATTGTTAGTATCGGTTTGAGTCTTGGGGGAACAACAGGATATGCGATCAATCCCGCCCGTGACTTTGGTCCAAGGTTAGCACATGCCCTTCTTCCAATTCCGGGAAAAGGAAGTTCTAACTGGGGATATTCATGGATTCCCATTGTAGGCCCAATCCTTGGAGGAAGTTTGGGAGGATTATTTTATAAAGCTGCCTTTCTCGGTAAAACAGACATGAGTCTTTGGTTTATAATAGGGGCAATTGTAGTTGTTCTTGCGATCGCTTCCGTAATGGGAAAGAAACCTCAGGAAACGGCCCGGATAGAAAAAGTCAGTGCATAATTTTAATTAAAGGGAGAGTTTATATATGGAAAAATACATTTTATCCTTAGATCAAGGTACAACAAGTTCACGTGCTATTCTTTTTAATAAAGAAGGGAAGATTGTCCAAGTCGCACAGCAGGAATTTCAACAATTCTTCCCTCAACCAGGTTGGGTAGAACATAATGCAAATGAAATTTGGGGTTCGATCCTAGCGGTAATGGCTTCTTGTTTGGCCGGGGCTAATGTAAAACCAGAACAAGTGGCTGGAATCGGTATTACAAACCAACGGGAAACAGCCGTTGTCTGGGATAAAGAAACTGGCCAACCGATATATCATGCAATTGTTTGGCAATCCCGCCAAACAGCAGCGATTTGTGAAGAATTGAAAGCAAAAGGATATGATCAATTATTCAGGGATAAAACAGGCCTTTTAATTGATGCTTATTTCTCTGGAACAAAAGTTAAATGGATTCTTGATAATGTAGAAGGTGCAAGAGAAAAAGCAGTGCGTGGAGAACTGCTATTTGGAACGATTGATACATGGCTTATTTGGAAACTATCTGGTGGAAAAGCCCATGTAACAGATTACTCCAATGCATCGAGAACATTGATGTACAATATTCATGACCTTAAATGGGATGAAGAGTTATTAGATATTCTTTCTGTGCCTGCTTCGATGCTTCCAGAAGTCCGCCCATCTTCAGAAGTATACTCAGAAACAGTTGATTACCACTTCTTTGGCTGTAATGTACCAATTGCCGGAGTGGCGGGTGACCAGCAAGCAGCGTTATTCGGTCAAGCATGTTATGATAAAGGAATGGCGAAAAACACTTATGGAACTGGCTGCTTTATGTTAATGAATACCGGAGAACAAGCAGTAAAATCAGAGCACGGTTTGTTAACAACAATTGCATGGGGTATTAACGGAAAAGTAGAATATGCATTAGAAGGAAGTATCTTTGTTGCCGGATCTGCCATTCAATGGCTTCGTGATGGGCTCCGTATGTTTAGAAACGCTGAAGAGAGCGAGAAATTTGCTACTAGTGTAGCATCTACTGACGGTGTTTATGTCGTTCCAGCATTCGTCGGGTTAGGAACACCTTATTGGGATAGTGATGTACGCGGTTCGGTCTTTGGCTTAACACGTGGTACAACGAAAGAACACTTTGTTCGCGCAACGTTAGAATCCCTTGCTTATCAAACAAAGGATGTCTTAACGTCTATGGAGGCGGATTCAGGTATTTCGCTTAAGGCTTTGCGTGTAGACGGCGGAGCTGTTGCTAATAACTTTTTAATGCAATTCCAAAGCGATGTGCTAGATGTTCCAGTGGAACGTCCAGAAATAAAAGAGACCACAGCATTAGGAGCTGCATATTTAGCAGGATTAGCGGTAGGTTATTGGGAAAGCCAAGAAGAAATCGCGACTCAATGGAATATGGATAAAGCATTTACACCAGATATGGCTGAAGAGGATCGAAACAATTTATATACAGGTTGGAAAAAGGCTGTAAACGCAGCTATGGCTTTTAAATAATCGTAATCTATGGTAAACTATACTTAAGTTAATATTTTGGCGGGAGAAACTCGAGAGGCCACAACAAAGCAATGGATTTAATATCATTGTGATTGTTGTGGCCTCTTTTTTTTATCCCCAATGGAGGTAACTATAGTGGAAATGTTAAAATTCTCGGGTTCAAATAGGAACACGATCTTAAAGAAAATGGCAGCTGAGGAATTTGATGTACTTGTTATCGGTGGGGGAATTACAGGCGCTGGAATCGCATTAGATGCCGTAACAAGGGGAATGAAAACGGCATTAGTCGAAATGCAAGATTTTGCCGCTGGGACATCAAGCCGATCAACGAAGCTTGTTCACGGTGGTCTCAGGTATTTAAAACAATTCGAAGTAAAGATGGTCGCGGAAGTAGGGAAGGAACGGGCGATTGTTTATGAAAATGGTCCGCATGTAACTACACCAGAATGGATGCTCCTGCCAATGCATAAGGATGGAACGTTTGGTAAATTCGGTACATCAATTGGACTACGAGTCTATGACTTTTTAGCAGGCGTAAAAAAAAGTGAGCGAAGAAAAATGCTTTCTCCCGATGATACCATTCAGAAAGAGCCTCTTATTAAAAGAGAGGGATTAAAAGGCGGCGGATATTATGTGGAATATCGGACCGATGATGCCCGGTTAACCATCGAAGTCATAAAAGAAGCGGTCGCGCATGGCGCCAAGGCAGTAAACTATTCAAAAGTGATTGAGTTTCTTTATCAAGAGGGTAAGGTGATCGGTGCTAAAGTTGAGGATCTATTAACTGGTACCGTTCATGATATTTACGCAAAACACATCATTAATGCCACTGGCCCTTGGGTCGATTCGCTCCGAGACAAAGATCAGTCGTTATATGGGAAAAAACTTCGGCTCACCAAAGGGGTCCATTTGGTGATGGATCAGTCAATATTTCCTCTTAAACAGGCGGTGTATTTTGATACACCTGATGGCCGCATGGTATTTGCCATTCCAAGGGATGGGAAAACGTATGTGGGGACAACAGACACCTATTATGGCAACGATCCGATTCATCCGAAAATGACGGCAGCTGACCGAGATTACATTATAAATGCGATTCATTATATGTTTCCAACCGTTGCTATCAAGGGGGAGGATATTGAATCCAGCTGGGCAGGGGTAAGACCACTTATTTATGAAGAAGGCAAGGATCCCTCTGAAATTTCTCGAAAAGATGAAATTTGGGTATCAAATTCTGGGCTGGTTACAATCGCAGGTGGGAAGCTGACAGGATACCGAAAAATGGCAGAAACGGTTGTAGACTTGATCGCTAAACAGTGCGGCGAAGCACGCCAGATTGGATCTTGCCGAACAAAGCATTTACCTATTTCTGGAGGTCATATTGATGGCTCTCGTAACTTTGCTTCATTTATAGAAAAAAAGGAAAAAGAAGGCGAGTTAATTGGGTTTTCAAAGGACCAATACCGAAAATTAGTCCATCGCTATGGTTCCAATATAGATCGTATTTTTGAAATTGCGAAAACGTATGACCCAAATAACAAATTTGGCTTGCCGCTAGAGGTGTATGTTCAAATCGTTTATTCCCTAGAGGAAGAAATGGCCGTAAAACCAGTGGATTTTTTTATCCGTCGAACAGGAGCTTTATTTTTTGATATTCAATGGGTACATGAGTGGAAAGAAGCAATCATTGGCTTTATGGAAGATGCTCTTGGATGGACATTGGAGGAGAAAGCCGCGTTCAAAGACGAATTAGAAACCGCACTAAAGGATGCTATCCATCCGAAACCGACTGAAATAATATGAGTTCATCCGCCGTGCAGCCCTAATAGTACATGTAACTTTTTGGAAATTGAAAAACTAATCAAACGTTTGATTGAATAATTTATGGGCTTGGAATATTTAGGGTCGCCATGTCATATTATTTACCATATCAAACGTTTGATTGTTTTAAAGTATAAAGGTACAGAAATTACCGACGACGAAGAAGACGAATGAATATAATTCCGACTTAATGCATTGGAATATTTGGGTTTTCAATTTTTCCGAAAAATAAAGAGGAGGGATTTCATGAATACCTTTCTTATCATTGTAAATGTCGCGGTGCTGCTATTACTCATGTTTGGTTTATTTACGATGCAAAAAAAGCATGTTTCTTTTTCCAAGCGTGTTTTTAGTGCGTTGGGTTTCGGAATTATATTTGGTTTTATTATTCATCTCATTTATGGTACGACAGATGAAGTAACGACAGGTTCGATTGATTGGTTTAACATTGTCGGGAATGGCTATGTAAAGCTATTACAAATGGTCGTTATGCCACTCATCTTTGTTTCGATTGTCGGGGCTTTTACAAAGTTAAAGTTAACGAAGAATATAGGGAAAATCAGTTTTCTTGTCATCGGCATCCTTCTTGCAACGACGGCCGTTTCTGCCGCAGTTGGCATTGGCTCAGCTTTGGGATTTGGTCTTGACGGGGTTCAGCTAACTGAAGGAGATGCAGAAGCAGCCCGTAATGCTCAGTTAGAGGAAAGAGTTGCAGGGATCGAAAATATGACACTCCCACAGCAAATCATTGAGTTAATCCCAAGCAATCCGTTTCAGGATTTAACTGGGGCCCGCGCAACATCGACGATTGCGGTTGTTATTTTTGCCGTATTTATCGGTATTGCATACCTTGGAGTGAAGCGTAAGGACCCAGAGCATGGTGAATTTTTTGCAAAGATCATTGATACCTTCTACTCTGTTGTCATGAGGGTCGTCACACTGATTCTTCGTTTAACGCCATATGGTATCTTAGCGATCATAGCCAGGGTGACAGCAACGAGTGACTATGCCGCGATAGCAAAACTAGGTAAGTTTGTGATTGCTTCGTATGTGGCGCTCATTATTGTGTTTATTGTCCATCTTCTCCTTTTATCATTTGCGAAACTAAGTCCTATAAATTATGTGAAAAAAGGGCTGCCAACCTTAACCTTTGCTTTCACCTCACGGACAAGTGCAGGAACCTTGCCAATGACCATTAAAACACAAACTAAGGACTTTGGTGTATCCGAAGGTATCGCCAACTTCGCGGGTTCATTTGGCCTAACAATCGGTCAAAACGGATGTGCAGGCGTTTACCCTGCGATGTTAGCGGTGATGGTTGCTCCAGCGGCAGGTGTGGATCCAACAAGTATATCCTTTATTCTAACGCTCATTCTTGTGGTTGCGATTAGTTCGTTTGGTGTTGCTGGTGTAGGTGGCGGTGCAACCTTCGCAGCCTTAATCGTTTTATCAGTGATGAATCTCCCAATTGCGATTGTTGGTCTGCTTATTTCAGTTGAGCCTCTCATTGACATGGGACGTACAGCCTTAAATGTCAGCGGAGCGATGACATCAGGCATACTCACTAGTAAAGTAACAGGCGAGTTTGAAAACGAGGTTTACGAGCAGCCTAATATCGTCGAAGCATAAAAATCGAGAAGCAAGGTTGAAGGGCTTTTTCGCTAAGCGGAAGAGTCCTTTTTCTGTTGCAAGGGTTAAAAATAGGATGGTCTTCCATATGCTTTGAATTTAAAATACTTGAATTCGAGATAAATTAGAGGTACACTGTAAGTATAGGAAATAGTAATCGGTTTAATGGAATGTAAAATAACCATATTAATAAAAAGATTAATTTTTATAACATTCGTTTTACAAATGAATAAGGAAGGGATGAGGAGAAAATGGATAAATTTCATCAGGCACCAAATATATATGTTGGTGAGGTCAATATTAAAGTAAAAAACCTCGATTATGCACTTACTTTTTATCAAAATATCATGGGCTTTCAAGTATTGGAGAAACTAGATCGTAAAGCAGTCTTAACAACAGACGGAAAAACCCCATTATTAACGCTAGAGCAGCCGAAGGATGTGGTTGCGAAAACAGGACGTAGTTCAGGTTTGTATCATTTTGCGATCTTGCTTCCATCTCGAGCTGATTTATCTGTCTTTTTACGGCACATGATTCAAACGGGATATCCACTCGGTGCTGCAGATCATTATGTAAGTGAGGCGTTATATCTTAACGATCCAGACGGAAATGGGATTGAAGTGTACCGAGATCGACCTTCTTCCGAATGGCGATGGAACAACGGTTTAGTAGAAATGGCAACAGAAGAGCTTGATGGAAATGGAATTATCGCGGAGAGTGATGCGGAATGGAGCGGTCTGCCGGCTGGAACAGTTATGGGCCACATTCACCTTCACGTATCTAATTTGAAAAAAGCAGAAGAATTTTACACTAAAGGGCTTGGTTTTGAAATTGTTAGTTACTATCCACAAGCGGCATTCCTTTCCACTGGCCATTATCATCATCATATTGCTATTAACACATGGCAAGGTGAAGGGGCAGCGACACCACCGAAAAATAGTGTCGGCTTAAATTGGTACTCACTCGTTTTCCCTGATGAGGCAGCCAGAGAGAATGCGATTAAACAGCTAAAGCAATTAGGTGCGCAAATATCGGAAGAAGCTGATTTCTTTGTAACGGAAGATCCTTCAGGAAATCAAATTCGATTAGTAATATAAATGAATGAAGGAGATATGAAGATGACGCCAGATTCCAAAGACGAACGTTCAGGTATGGAAATAGGAATCTATACATTGGGAGATTTAGTTCCGGATGGGGGAACAGGGAAGACAATCAGCGCAAGACAGCGACTTGAGGAAATTATTGAAGCAGCGAAAATGGCTGATGAGGCAGGATTAGATGTAGTTGGCGTGGGTGAGCATCACCGCCTCGACTATGCCGTGTCCGCACCGCCCGTTGTCTTGTCTGCCATTTCACAAATTACAAAGCGAATTAAACTGGCAAGTGCTACTACTGTCTTAAGTACCGTTGATCCTGTTCGGCTATTTGAGGATTTTGCGACACTTGATCTCCTGTCAAACGGACGGGCAGAAATTATTGCAGGGCGCGGGGCATTTATAGAATCTTTCCCGCTGTTCGGGTATGAGTTAGACGATTATGACCAGCTTTTTGAAGAGAACATCAAGCTCTTTCAGCAACTGAATGCACAGGAGCGAGTGACCTGGAATGGTCAATTTCGTTCTCCGTTGCAGGATGCGGAAATTGCTCCACGACCTTTACAGGAAAATATTCCATTGTGGGTAGGTGTTGGAGGAACTCCGTCAAGCGCAGCACGAGCAGGAAGATTAGGGACTAACTTAGCAATAGCGATACTTGGAGGCGAACACATTCGGTTTAAGCCGCTGGTAGATATTTACCGACAGGCCGCCAGCCAAGCAGGCCATGCCCCAGAGTCGATGAAGGTTGCAGTGACAGGTCATGCATTTATTTCGGAAACAACCCAAAAGGCAAAGGATGAGTTCTATCCGTATCATTCTAATTATTGGGGATACTTTAATCGCCAGCGTGGGATGAATACAAGAATGTCTAGAGCTGATTTTAAAGAGATGGCCGGACCAGAAACGGCTTTATTTGTTGGCAGTTCCCAGCAGATCATTGAAAAAATCCTCCAACAATACGAACTATATGGACACCAGCGGTTTATCGCCCAAATGGACATCGGCGGAATGCCCTTTAAACAAGTCGCCGAAAGCATCGAGCGATTAGCAACAGAAGTAGCACTAGTCGTAAGGAGGGAAACCAGCAAATAAGAAGGCAATTTTGTGTTAAAATTAGGTGTCAAAAAATTAGGTGTCAGGCACCACTCGTGGACATTCGTCCTCCTCTGGTGGACTGTCGCTTCTTTTGAAAGGTCGTTTGCTGGGAGAAAAAAGACTCGGGGGATGGAGTTCCCCTGAGTCTTTGTATTATTACTATTTTTCGGATGTGTCACCTTTATTATTGCTGGTGTTGTTTCCGTCATTTGCTCTTTTAACACCTTTACTAACATATGGTTTGGCGCTTTTTGCTTTTTTGACACCTGCTTGCCAACGAGTCCAGCCCTTCTTGCCGGTTCCTCTGCCTGTTCCGCCTTTCCCTTTCGCACTACTCATTTAACCACTCCATTATTAATGTACGTTCTTCTAACGTCGTTGGTTAGTTTAACACAGTTCATAGTGATTTGCCCTCAAAAATATTAGTTTGTTGTTAATGATTGAAAAACCCTAAGGCAAATTTAATCCCTTCCTCAATTTCTTTTGTTTCATACCCTAATAAGTCCTCATTGGTAACTTCTAACTTGGTTCTTGCTAAGGAATAGCCGCTGTCTAATTCTATATCAAGCAGTACTTCATACCCGTTGGCTGTTTGGGTAATATCAATAATGTCGTATTCGCGGATAGCAGTCCCTGTTTCGTATTCTAAGGGCTCTAATTCTGACATGGAAACACACCTCCAAATTAAATTAGGTCGTAGCTATTATTATTTCCAACCTTGCGATTAAAATCAGGATTAGATTTATTTTCCTTATGCATTTTTGCACTTAAAAGATACAAAACGCTTCGGGATTCCACTATGTTAAAAGGATTTTCTAGAGACATGGCGAATAATAACTTGTGGTTTATTTTTCCATATGGAGGTTATGGAGTGAATTTGGATATATTATACTTAATAGATCAAAAAGACGGTTTGGGCCTGGAGGTTAGTAAATTAGTTTCGATGATGAACGACATTATTCCAATAAAAAACCCCCGGTTAAATTATTTTTAAGGCTGTGATTGTATATGTGTTTAATCGTTTTTGCCTATAGAGTCCATCCAGTCTACAAGCTCCTTGTAGCGGCAAACCGAGATGAATTTTACGGGCGGTCTACTGCCCTTGCTCATTATTGGGAAGACAGACCTGACATCCTTGCCGGTAGAGATTTAGAAAAAATGGGCACTTGGATGGGTGTTACCACATCTGGACGTTTTGCGGCCTTGACCAATTATCGCGACCCAAAAGAAGTAACGGAAGGAAAACGTTCGAGAGGTGAGTTGGTGGCCGATGCCTTGAAACATAAAGGAAATATAAAGGATTATATGCAAAGTCTTGTAAAGAAAAAGGATCTGTATCCTGGCTATAACTTACTAGCAGGGGACGGAACGGAACTATATTATTATTCAAATAAAGGGCAGGAACTTCAGAAGGTGGAGCCTGGAATTTATGGAATCAGCAACCATTTATTAAATACTGAATGGCCCAAGGTGCAAAAAGGCAAGGAAGGCATGTCCAAAATCATCAACGGGGAACAGGTCGAACTTGTAGAACGGCTTTTGAGTCTCCTCCAAAATGCAGATCAAGCTCCAGACGAACTTCTTCCGCACACGGGCGTTTCTTTAGAATGGGAAAGAATGCTTTCGCCATTGTTTATCAAAAGCGGTAACTACGGGACGAGAAGCTCGACCGTCATGTTGATGTCAGATAAAGAAATTCAATACATGGAACGAGTCTTCACTAAGGATGGCATAAGTGAGCAGCAATATAAGATTGAAATATAAGAACATGGTGTCAGGCACCACTCGTGGACAAATGTCCACGAACGGTGCCTGACACTCTTTTATTTAAAAAGGAGGCACCCTCTTAAAGGGTGCCTCGCTAATCATGAGAATTCCTTATTAACTAAAGCTTCTGACCAAAGGTTTTTAACGAACTCTGTTTCTTCTCCATAAGAAAGTGTAACCACGGCTGTTTTTGGATAATCCTTTAATAATTCTTTTAACTCGTTGTCTTTATTAATCATAAAATCAACAACAGGGAAAGCCTTTAATAATTGGGCTAATGATTCAGGAGAGGCAGCTGTTTCATGTGTCGGAAAGGTATGACTAGGAATCACATATTTAACTTTTAATAGGTTTTTTACAGCATAGGCCGCTTGAAGAAAGGATCGCAATTTCCGGCTCATATACATCTTGAATTAACTTTAAATCTGACATTAATGCCGTATCACCTGAGTGGTAAAGAGTATAATCGTCATTAAAGTCGAAAATATAGCCTGCTGATTCACCGGCATATACGGGTGGACCTTGGGTTTCACCATAGGAAGAAGTATGTTTTGCCTGTACCATTGTTACATTTACATCCTCAAAGGAAACGGAACCCCCTAAATTAATGGGAAGGACATTTTTAATTCCTTGCTGCAAAAGGATGAGCGCCAGCTCGTATTGTGCCACAATCATAATATCAGGTTTATGTTCAACCAACTTCGTAAGACCGCTTGTATGATCAAAATGGCCGTGGGTTAAAAATACACAATCAATAGATTGGTAGAAATCAGCAGTGTTTAATTGTGGAGGAAAGCCAGGGTTTAAATCAAAGAACGGATCAATAAGATACTTTTTCCCAACCTTACTTTTTAGAACGTACATGGCATGGCCAAGCCGTAATATTTTCAGAGCAAACACCCCCATAACCTTCAGAATGAGACTCTCTTTTACCATATTATTTTTTCAAATGAATAATAAGAACCATTATCGGATTATTCATACGTCGATAAAATTTATGTATAATGTTTTGTGAACCACAAAACATTATTTGAATAGAAATTTATTGGTGTTACGCAAAAGAAAGCGCTACCAAAAACACTATTAATCAAAAAAATCAGAAATATTTAAATAAATCGAATAATATACTAGACGAATCGGAAAAATTGTTTTAAAATAATATTTATCAATTAGTTAAGACAGTAAACAAAAGTATTTTGAATCATAAAAGGCTATCAATCTACGCTTTGTTATGTCAGAAAAATCAGAAAAAGAAAGAGGTCATTATAATGAAGAAAAAATGGGCAAAAATGTTTATGGCTTCCACTTTATTAGCTGGAATACTTGCAGGTTGTTCAGGAGCACCAAAAATTTCAGGCAGTGACAGTAAAACGATTAAAGTTGGAGTTAACTTAGAGTTATCCGGCGGGGTTGCTTCTTACGGGGAGTCACTTGAGAACGGTATCGATATTGCAGTTGATGAGATTAATAAAGCTGGTGGAGTAAAGGGTAAAAAGCTAGAGATTATTAAAGTGGATAACAAATCCGAAGCAGCAGAAGCTACAAACGGTGCCATTAAATTAACAAGTCAAGACAAAGTTACAGCCATTATTGGAGCGGCAACTAGTGGTGATACGGTGGCACAGGCTCAAATCGCAAATGATACAAAAACAATTCTTTTAACTCCATCGGGAACAAGTCCAAACGTAACAGTGGGTGATAATGGAAAATTGAACGAATTCGTCTTCCGTACTTCATTTATTGATCCATTCCAAGGGATCGTTGCAGCGAATTTCGCTACGAAGGAATTAAATTTAAAAAATGCAGCCATTTTTGCAGATAGCGCTAGTGATTATGCGAAGGGTTTAGCAGCTTCATTCAAAGAGACATATGAAAAGGCTGGCGGTAAAGTGGTTGCCGAAGAGGCATATGTTGCGAAAGATACTGATTTCCGTGCAACCTTAACTCGAATTAAAGCCAAAAATCCAGAATTCATTTTTATTCCTGGATACTATGAAGAAGTTGGTTTAATCGTGAAACAAGCTCGTGAAATGGGTATCACTGTTCCTTTAATGGGTGCAGACGGCTGGGATTCACCGAAGTTAGTGGAATTAGCTGGAGCTGACGCTTTAAATAATACATTTATCACGAACCATTACACATCTGAAGATCCAGATAAAAATATTCAAAAATTCGTAACGACATACAAAGAAAAGTTCAATGGTGAATCACCTAATGCATTTAATGCTCTTGGCTATGATACAGTTTATCTATTAGCTGATGCGATTGAGCGTGCTGGCGGTACGGATACTACAAAGATTAAAGAAGCATTAGAGAAAACAAAAGATTTGTCTAGGATTACAGGTAAGATCACTATCGATAAAGACCACAATCCAATTAAATCTGCAACTGTTTTAGAATATAAAGACGGTAAGCAAGTGTTTAACACTAAAGTTAATCCGTAAAATTGCGAAAAGTGAAATGGAAGGACGGTCCTTCCATTTCACTTTTTTTATTTAAATTAATCATGCATACTTTTGTCCATTTTGTTCTTCGATTACATTCGTATAATGCCAAGTCAGATTTTCAAATATCCGATCCCATCTCTGTGTTAATGCGTAATCCCTTCCGGCCTTTCCCATCTGTTCTCGTAATCCATCATCCGTTAAAATCTGAATAATGGCATCTCTAAACTCCTGAACATTACTTGGTTTACATAAATCACCTGTAATCCCTGCTTTAATTATATTCTTGACACCTCCAGACTTTGCTCCTATGACAGGGGTCCCGCTCGCAAGGGACTCTAGAACTACATTTCGGCTAAGCTTTTTCCATATAGGTATCCTGTAAAGGTCATATTAGCTAATGCTTGGGCTTGCAGTTCCTCGCGTAATGGGCCATCACCAACGATTAACCAATGTAACTTTTCATTTATTTCAGCTGGAATTGATTTTGCGACGGCAAATAGGGTTTTAATATCTTTCTCTGGTGCTAATCTGCCAACATAGGTAAGCAGGTATTTTCCTTGTGTGCTGTAATGTCTTTGAACAGCGTGTTTATCATAATAGGGGTGATAAAGCTGGCAATCCACACCTCTAGGCCATAGTTCTAAGTTTGAAAATCCGTGTTGCTTAAGCTGTAGGAATGTTTCAGTTGAGGGGACAAAGAGTTTTCTGCATGTTCGATGGAACCAGAGCATGTATTTCCAGTGGATTTTTGAAAGAAAATGAAGGTCATAATAGTGTAAATAATGATCAAAATTGGTGTGATAGGAACCAACAAGGGGAATGTTTAATTTCTTAGAAAAATAAACACCACAAAGGCCGATATTAAAGGGGGTCGCAACATGAATTATATCAGGAGAGAAGTGTTGTAACTCTGACTTGATTTGAAGAAGATTTGGAAAAGCTAAGCGGCATTCAGGGTATAAGAAAAAGGAACTGCTTTTAAAAAGATGAATATTCGTAGAACTATAGTCGCTGGAATTTGAATCGGGTGCAAAAATTTTAAAATCAATATTCTGATCTTCAAAATAGGAAGTCAATCGTTTAAGTGTCCCAGCAACCCCGTTGATGTCCGGATAAAAGGTATCTGTGAAAATAGCAATTTTCATATAATCCCTCCTAATTGAACTCTCAAACGCACAATAAATAAAAGCATAGGCTCCCAGATAGGGTACCTAGAATTCCTCCAGCAATCACATCTGAAGGATAGTGAAGACCTAAGTAAATTCTAGATATGCCTACACATAGCCCTAAAGGGATTAGGACATAAGAAAGTAGAGGTATGAATAAGACATATGGCGTCACAACTGAAAATATTGCCGTCGTATGCCCTGAAGGAAAAGAATGATCTTGTAATGGGTTAGCAGGAAACTTTGTTTTTTCAATCATTAAATAGGGTCTTTTACGAGGAAATAGCAACTTTGCAAAATGTACAGGTATATGACTTGCTGATAAAGCAAGTGCGCTAGCAATGGCAATCAATCTGATCTCCCTTGGCGAGAGGATTATCAGAAAAAAAGCCGCCGCGATAGTAATTCTTGCTCCACCAAGGTGTGTAACCGTGCGAAAAAAAAGATTTAATAGCTTTTTATCAAAATGGCTGTTTACTTTCTGTAGGACTCTACATTCATAACCATAAAATACATGTAGCATTCTTATCATTGTCTATTCCCCTTTGCATTCGATGCTTATATAATTATTTCAGCACTTCGGATGTCTGTTATTATTATTGGGATTTTCAATGGTTGATAAATTTTTTCGATTATTGTTGCTGCTTCAGGATGATTGGTTCCAATTACGATTAGGTCACCGTGGAAAAAATCTTGGATTGCAGAACCTTCCCGAAGAAACCCGGAATTGGTGACAACGTTTGCGAGTAGGTTTGGGGGCTTGCTTCTATTAATAATTTGTTGGATAAGATCGTTTGTGCCGACTGGGACTTTGCTTATTGTACAAATGGTTACATCATTTTCGATATAGTGAGCAATCGTGTGTGAAACTACATGGATGTATTTTAGATCCCGTGACCCATCATGTTTTTTTGGTGCTCCGACCGCGATAAAAATGACTTCAGCCTCTGAATAGGCTTGATGATGGCTCACTGTAAAATTCAGTTGACCGTTATGGAGATTTTTTTCTAAAAGAGACTCAAGACCAGGCTCAAAAATTGGAGAACGACCATTTTGGAGCATGTCAATTTTCTCTTTCTTAATGTCTATACATGTCACCATATGCCCTAATTCTGCTAAGCAAGCACTTGTGACTAGCCCTGCATATCCTGCTCCAGCAACGGTAATCTTCATCCAATCCCTCCAATTGATATTATTTACTTTATTGTATAAGGGAATAGAGAATTTTTTCTTAAGCTGGTGTTAAAAGAATGTAAAGAAATTGTAAGAATCAGCATCTTCATCATGAATAGAGTGCCTGACACCTGAGAATATTAAAAATCCCTTCAGTTAGATAAATTCAGAATAGTGTGCTACAATTTGGTTGGTAGTAGGTACTAATATCAGATATTAAAATAACTATTTTTCCAGATTTTATAGGTGGTCCTATTTTTGGAATTTGGAAATAGCGCTTGTCAGAAAACCTAAATAAATTTTTACAACAACGGGGGATTATGATGTTAACGAATGATTTGGACTTTAGGTTAGAGCCTAAACTTATTGATTTATATGAAGAACATAAAAAACGGTCTGAAAAAATAGATTGGGGTTACCATGATTTCTTACCATGGGATAAGGCTATGGATTTTCGACGTGTTCCCTGGGATGAAAGTCAGGTCACGCTGCCGCCGTCCATTATTACTGCGGTTGAAACGGCTCTTTTAACCGAAGTAAACCTGCCATGGTTTACCTCTCATCTCGATCAAACGTTTAAGGGTTCTTTAACGGTTATTAAAGATTTTGTCCATACTTGGACTGCGGAAGAAGATCAGCATTCAAACCTGATTGAAACGTATTTATTAATTACACGCAATGTAGATCCGAAGCGACTCCACCAATTACACAAACAAACGGTTGAGAATGGCTGGAATCCTGATTACCATACGCCTTTTGAAACCATGGTTTATACCTCTTTACAAGAACTGGCAACCATGGTTTTTTATAATAATGTTGCCAAAGCAGCTGGTTCGCATGATAAGGATTTAGCTAGTCTGCTTCGCCGACTTGCAAAGGATGAAACGTTGCATTATGCCTTTTACAGGGACGTGATTAAATTCCATCTGCAACTAGAACCCAATTACTGTTATCATTTAGGACATGTTATTAAGAATTTTCAAATGCCTGGAACAGTAATGCCTGATTTTGAAGATCGCATGGCCATTATAGCAAAAGAAGCAAACTACGGCCCTTTGGAATATTTTGATCAAGTTTTAGATGTGATTGTTGATTATTGGGAGTTGGAAAAATTAAGACCGATTGCACCAGAAGCAGAAAAAGCAAGACTGGACATTCTAAATTATCACGCCCGGTTGAAAAGAGTAAGAGATCGTTTTTATAAAAATAAATAAGTTGCCCGAATAGAAAGGGAAATATTGCCGGTTTAATCGAAACTTAAACACTTGACAATAAAAATAAGATTTATTATTCTTGAGCAATAGTAATTTAATAAAAATTTCGTATAACTCCAATGATATGGTTTGGAGGTCTCTACCAGGAACCTATAAATTCCTGATTACGAAGAAGGTACATGGATGTGTATTTTCTTCGTAATCAGGAATTTTTTTTTTCACTTTTTTACCAAACAAAAATTAGAAGGGAAAGATCCAACATGAATTTCGCAACCTTACCCAAAATTGAACTTCACTGCCATTTAGATGGGAGTCTAAGACCTGAAACAATCATTGATATCGCAAAGAGAGAGAGTATCAGTTTACCCTCTATGAAAACAGACGAGATAAAAAGAGAGCTCATTGCTCCATTAGACTGCAAATCCTTAGATGAATATTTAGAGAAATTTTCTATTCCTAACTTAGTAATGCAGTCAGCGGAAAATCTTAGAAGGATTTCCTTTGAACTTTTTGAGGATGCGGCCCGGGAAAATGTGAAATACATGGAAGTAAGATTTGCGCCACTCCTTCATACAGCAGGGGGATTAGACGTTGAAGAAATCATTCAAAGCGTCTTAGCTGGAATGAAGGATGCTGAAAAGCAATTTGATATAAAGGGCAACTTGATTCTTTCCTGTATGAGAACGATGTCTGCGGACCGTGCCTTTGAGGTCGTTGAGAAGGGGAAGAAATTCCTTGGAGAAGGTGTAGTGGCCATCGATTTATGCGCATCGGAAGAGGAAGAGTTTTGTGGGAAATTCGTAGAACCGATCGCCTTAGCTAGAGAATATGGTTATAGAGTTACGATCCATGCGGGTGAAACAGGCATAGGGAAGAATGTATTAGAGGCGGTTGAACTTTTAGGTGCAGAGAGAATTGGACACGGCGTATTCATAAAGGATTGTGCTGAAGCATACAACATTGTGAAGGAAAAACATGTCGTCCTTGAAATGTGCCTAACAAGTAATGTGCAAACAAAAGCAGTGAACCAGTTTAGTGAACATCCAATCTATCAGTTTCATAAGGATGGTATCAAGGTAACAGTTAATACTGACAACCGGACCGTCTCAGATACTACAATGGCGAATGAATGTAACATCGTATTTAAAGAATTCAATATAAGTGAAGATGACTATAAGCAAATTTACCTTAATAGTGTCGAAGCAAGCTTTGCCGATTCCGAAACAAAGGATATGCTAAAAAAATTTATGCCCTGAGAAAAAAGTAGAATGAAAGGTGTCAGGCACCATGTGAATTTTTCACATGGTGCCTGACACCTTTTCTATTTTTTGAGGAATTTTAAATAACGGGACAGGCTTTCACCAAGTTTTCACTTTTCTCTATTAGACTTCAGGTATCAAGTAGAAAGGAGGAAAGAGAGATGAATACGAAAGTGAGAAAAGGTATTCTCTGGGGTGTGGGAATCGCTGTCATGATTTTGGTGGTCAATGTATTCCACTATTTATTTAGCGGTCATAGTCATAGTAGTTATGCGAATAGACCGCACGGATATGGCCCTGGACCTGGAGGGGCCATGGGACAACAAGGTGGCTTTGGTTCTCGCCAGCTTATGAACGGACCGCACCACGGCGGAGGGGTTCCTTGGCTCGGCCTTCTAATTGGACTAGCTGTTGTGGTCCTCTTAGTGAGATGGTTTAGAAAGAAGGAAAAGGTCTCATCGATGAAACAATTTATTAACACACCAGTGGGTTCACATATACCGGTAATAAATCAAAATGCAAGTATTTTAGATACATGGGAAAAAAATTTAACCAATAAAAAGGAGAATGTGTAAAATGGGTATTTTTAAAAGAGTGAAGACGATAACGATGGCAGAAATCAATGGGTTACTAGATGGAATCGAGGATCCAATTGCGATGTTAAATGAATATTCACGAGAAATGGAGCAAGAAATTCTAAAAGGCCAGAAAGCCTTGTCTCGTCAAATTTTTGTGGAGAATAAACAAGCTGCTCTCATTTTGGAAACCGAAGGATTAGTAACAAAGCGTACCCGTCAAGCAAAACTAGCAATTGAACAGAGTGAGGATGGAATCGCGAAGTTAGCGGTGCAAGAGAAACTAGTCCATGAAAAGCAGCTAGACCTTTACAAGCAACAATATGAAGCGGTTAAAGCCCAAACTCAAATTCTTATCGAAAAATTAAATGAGCTGAAAGAGACCTATAACCAAATGCAGCATAAGAAAATTCTTTTAGCATCCCGCGCGAATGTGGCGCAGTCGATGAAGCAGATTCAAAATGCAACAGTGTCCTTCCAAACGGACAACATTACAAGAGGTGTGGCCCGTGCGGAGGAACGGATTTTAATGATGGAAGCAGAGGCACAAGCTGGTCAGCAGTTTTCCGCACCGTTAGCCCAGTATGATGCAGCGTACAGCAACTTTGTAAACGAAGAAGAATTGAATAAGGAACTTGAAAAGCTAAAAAATGAAAAAGTACTGCAATTAGAAGAAATCGTAAAATAGGACGAGAAAGGAGCACCCATGATTTATGGTGCTTCCTTTTTTATATCCTTATCTTTTCTTTTCTTAAGCAAACTTTAAGATTGCGATGCTAGATTTGTGTTACTAGAGATGAATAGATTCATCTAAAAATCTATCTCAAAAGGGGTTCATACCATGAATATATTATTAGCAGAAGATGATATACGTCTCGGAGAGCTGATTGTTTATATGCTTAAAAAGAAGGGCGGATACCAGGCTGAGTGGGTAGTAGACGGAGAAGATACCTACTATTACGCCACCTCTGCCCACTACGATGTAGTAATCATGGACTGGATGATGCCAAATGGGACGGGTGTAGAAATTTGCAGCCGATTGCGTAAACAGGGTTATTCGGGTGCAATTCTGATGTTAACCGCAAAAGATACCGTTGGTGACCGAATCGAGGGATTAGATTCTGGTGCGGATGATTACCTTGTCAAACCATTCGAAATTGACGAACTTTTAGCTCGGCTGCGTGCACTTTCCCGCCGGAATTATGCACCAATTTTGGAGGACGAGATCCAAATTCATGGATTGGTTCTGAATCGGAAGAGCCATATTGTACGTTTAGATCGAGAGGAAATTCAACTAAGCCCTCGTGAATTTCAGTTATTAGATTTAATGGTGAAAAATAAGGGACAGGTCCTGCCGCGTGAGGTAATTCTTGAGCGAATCTGGGGCTTTGATTCAGAGGTAGCCCCTAAAACCATAGATGCGACAGTCAAATTAATCCGAAAGAAACTCCAATCTTTCGGAAAACAAAATTTGCTTCAAAGCATCAGAGGGGTAGGGTATAAGTTTGGTAACTAAATTTAGCTCATTCATACAGACATTCACAAACCTAGGTGAAAAAGATATTTTTAAGAGCACACAAGGCCGATTAACACGCATATATGGTGGACTGCTCATGCTCTTTCTAATCTTTTTTATTTCGATCGTTTATATCGTCCTACACGTTGTTATCCTAAACAACCAGGAACGAGAACTTCAATCATTAGTGAATCAGGAAGCAAATTTTATTGAGAGTTATTTATTAAAAAATGAACAGAATGATCTTCAAGGAATGGATGACCAAGAGTTGGTGTTTGCTGGAGTCAATCAGTTCTTTTATTATATGGTTAATTCTAAGGGAGAAATCATCATGGGGAATGAATCGGATCCCCGCTTGCGCTCTGATTTACTGCAGCTAATAAATGGAAGATTTCAAAACGAAAGAGAAATTCGAAAGGAAACACTGCATGATGAAGGAAATTCAAACGGAAGGGGAATGAAGGGGGGCTTTCATCCGCGTGAGGCACCTAAAGATATTCGTCTAATAATTACAAGTCGAGCCGTTTACGACAAAGGTCAATTCATTGGGCAGTTGTATGTGGGAAAAGATATTACATTTACGTATCAGTTATTCCACTCTCTATTGCTGATTCTGATAGCAATAGGCAGCTTGTTTTTGGGTATCGCCATCTATATGAGTGTAGTTATGTCAAAAAAAGCGATGATTCCGATTAGCGGTGCATTTACAAGGCAGCGCGAATTCGTGGCAGATGCCTCACATGAATTACGAACACCATTGAGTGTCTTGCTCTCCTCGATCGATGCGGTGGAAATGACAATCGAACCACAACAGAGAGACATGGTAGAGAAAATACTTTCGAATATGAGGCAAGAAGTGAGGCGGATGACACATTTGGTGAGCGATCTATTAACCTTAGCCCGTTCCGACTCAAATACAATCCAACTTAGTCTAGAGACCTTTGACTTCCGTCCTCAGGCAGAAACTGCAATTGAGTCCGTCCGTCCTCTGGCAGTTTCCAAACAAATCACATTCCAATTGAATACACTGGGTTCGCTGATTACAGTCGGTGATCCGCAAAGACTATCACAGCTATTATATATACTTTTAGACAATGCGATAAAATACACCCCGCAGGGCGGTGAAGTTAAGCTCTCACTATCAATAGTAGGACAACAGCTTTGTATCTTTGTTCAGGACACAGGAATCGGAATTAGGCCAGAGGATTATCAACGTATTTTCGAACGTTTTTACAGGTCCGATAAATCTCGTTCCCGGCAAATGGGAGGGTATGGTTTGGGACTTTCTATTGCCAAGTGGATCGTTGACACACATAAAGGGACCATTAAAGTTACGAGTGAACTCGGCAAAGGGAGTACATTTATGATTTATATTCCACTTGTTTTTAAAGCTTAGATTTGATTAGAACATGTCGTTGTGATCATTTTCGGTACACGAACGGCCTTCTTTGTAGAATCCAGAATCACTTTATCCTCGTCAAGTAGCGTACCGTCAATATCAAAAAACACAATAGGCTTTGTCATTTTCTACCCCTCCGTTAAACACAACACGGTCGTTACGCTCAGAGGATTCCGATCACGCCGGCATCGTGTTGTGAGCTCCTGCAAAAACAGAATATTTTATGAAACGCGTTTCAGGTCAAGTGGTTTGTAAAAAAAATTCTGTTTTAGCAGTTCCTTTAATGTAAGAATTCGAAGGGAGAGGACAAGTGATGCTTGAGATTATACTGTTTTTCGCTCAATTAATTTCACGGGAATTTCATTTTGTGCAATCTCTTCATTTTTGATGATTCCTTGTAAAAATAGTTTCCGGCCCATATCCTCAAGGGGGATTTCAATTGTGGTGATATTCATCATTTTAGCAATTGGTTGATTATTGAAACCGATAAGTGCGAGATCATTTGGTATCGTAACATCTAGATTTTGTGCACAAGTTAAAATCCCTGCTGCGACCTCATCGCTCGTCACTAGCAATGCTGTCGGAGGATTAGACATTTGTTTAATCCGATTTACTACCTTTTCTCCATGCTCAAAGTGAAGACATTCCTCAAAAATATAAGCTGGGTCAAAAGGCAAATGATAGTTCTTGATAAAATGCTTATAGGCTAAATCCCTGTTTCTACTATTCGTACCTGATTTACGTCCAATGCAGTAACCAATTTTGTGATGACCTTTTTGATGCAAGTAATCTAAAGCAAACATGAAACTTTTATAGTGATCCACAAATATCGAAGATACTTTTTCGCCTCTAGTATCTTCACACAAAACAATGGGTCCAAAAGGTAAATACGCTTCGATTGTCGACCACGCACACTTTCTAGAACAAATAATTAGCGCATCAATCTGCTTTTGTTTGAGCATTTGAAGGGCTTCTAATTCCCTAGTCTCCACGTAATTGGTCTGAAATAAAACCAACTTGTAGTTGTTTTGTAACGCTTCATTCGCTATCCCTTTAATTAATAGTGCAAAGTAAGGGTGATCGATAAAAGGAACAACGACACCAACAAGAAAGGTTTTCCCCATACTTAAATGGACGGCATTCATATTTTGTTGGTAATTACTCTGTTTAATCGCTTCTAATACGGCACCCCTTTTTTCTTCACTTACATAAGGATGATTATTTAACACTCGAGAAACTGTTGTGACAGATACACCTGCCATCTTCGCCACATCTTTAATGTTTGTCATACAAGTACCTTCCTTAGCGGTGCGTGACACCATTGCATTCCCGCGTTTTTCAGTTAATCTTTGCATAATTGTTTTATTGTAACTTTATCCTAAAAATAAAAATAATATATTTGTTTGTAGAATACTAGTTGACTTTATTAATATACAATAGTAATATAGTAAATCTGATGAGGGCATTGCGAAAGAGGATATGATATCCCTTAAAAAAATAATCCTTCACCAGTTGACAAAAATGATATTGATTGATATGATAGTAACCTCGCTGATTCAAATAATATTATTTAAAAATAATGTTTGACTTTATTGAGGCGAGATGATACAATGTTATTCTGTCACAAAATAGTTCTTTGAAAACTAAACAAAGCAGAAACGTCAATAAAATTTTTATTAGTGAATCTTTCGTAAGAAAGTTCACTTTAGCCAACGTAACAAAATGAGCGAATCAACTTTCTTGGAGAGTTT
>NZ_JAGGQW010000039.1 GCF_018613065.1 Bacillus sp. ISL-7
CTACTTGACGGGTGGCACTTCAGAGAGGCCTGACTTTTGTCAGGCCTCTCATTATGAGACTATTTTTCCCGCGTCATTTTAACAAGGGTATTGATATCGCTTGAAAGCTTGCTATAGGAAGGAGTATCTAACTTAATATTTGCCTTTATCCCATCAATGAGCAGCAATGCTTTTGGGTTTGTAATTGTTAAAATTTGAACATGCCGTTAAAGGCTTTGTCCATCAATTCTTTGGCTCGATCTAAATTGTCATTATAGCTTGATTGGCAGTTCCAGCCTCCATGACGGCGGGATTTCTTCCCATTTGGAATCACGCCTTCTGGAGAGGCTGAAGGAATCATTAAATACCATGATAAAGGCAGATAGGTTGTATAATTTTCCTTGAAAATGGATTTAATGATAACGATAGTGATAATATAGGTTAATGAATTAGAAATAGGAGGAGAAGCGAATGACAACACAAAATGAAAACAATACCTTGCCGCCAAAAACTTGTTCTGTGGAACGCTTAGTCACACTTGAAGGAGATGTAAAGAAGGTACTTTCAGGTGAAAAAACAGCGACACGACGGAATGGGCGATATGCAGACCCAGGTGAAGTCATGACATTGGAAGGCCGTGACTTTGTGGTAGACCGTGTCTATTCCCAGTCATTAGGTGAATTAACGGATGATGATGCACGCCGTGAGGGCTTCGAAAATGTGGAAGCCTATAAACAATCGATTCTAAGTATTCATCCTGGAATGCCATGGCTGCCGCAAATGCGCGTGTGGGTTCATGAGTTTAGCCCGGTTCAAAAATAGTCTATAAATGCTCGAGGTCCATTTCAAAAATGGGCCCTTTTTTTATGGAATAATCCATGTTAATCCCAAAAAAGCCTTCGAAATATACCTTTCCGTTTGCAGGTCAATTATTTGGTTAATCGAAGTAAAAAAATTATAATGTTCTTAGAGAGGATTTCCGAGAGGCTGGGGTGAGCGAATGAAGTTTTTATCAAAATACATAAAGAAGTACTGGAAATCTTTTAGCATAGCGGTTTTATTCCTTACCATTGAGGCGATTAGTGATTTGATGCAGCCAACTATTATGGCGAAAATTATTGATGTAGGTGTGGCCAACAAGGATATCAACTATGTTTTGAAAATGGGCGGTTTGATGCTGCTGATTACGGCTTGTGGTGCGATTGCTGCTTCCACCAGGAGTGTGGTTGCTAGTATTGTTTCACAAAACTTCGGGACGGAGTTAAGGTCTGACTTATTTAAAAAAATTCAAACGCTCACTTTTAGGAACGTCGATAAATTTGACCGCGCCTCCCTTGTTACCAGATTAACGAATGATGTGACCCAAGTTCAGGTGTTTGTTAATGGATTGATGCGGGTTTTTGTCAAAGCCCCGTTGCTAGCCATTGGCGGTTTGATTATGGCCACACGGTTAAACCTGCAGCTTTCCGTGGTCCTGGCGGTTGTGGTTCCAATTGTTGCGCTATTAATCATCTTTAATATGAGATTGGGCTTTCCCCTCTTTTCCCGTGTTCAAAATGGATTGGACCGGGTGAATAGTGTCATGCGGGAGTACCTATCCGGGGTCCGAGTTGTGAAAGCGTTTAATCGCTTTGATGTCGAGGTTGGCAAGTTTACGAAGGTAAATGACCAATATAAAAATCAAGCCATTTCAGCAAATCGACTGATGTCCTCCTTCAGTCCAGCGGTTATGCTCACCGTTAATCTTGGGATTGTTGTTGTCATTTGGATCGGCGGCAATGGTGTGAATACGGGCGATATTCAGGTCGGCCATATTATTGCCTTTATCAACTATATGACGCAAATACTATTTTCATTGATGATCATCTCGATGGTTTTTACGATGTTTGTCAGAGCAAAGGCCTCGACAGGGAGAATCGATGAGGTATTTTCTCAAGCGGATAACGTTTTTTGGAATGAGGAACTTAGGTTAAATTCTATTGAAAAAGGCCGAATCGACTTTGAAAATGTTTCTTTTTCCTATGAACAAGCAACAGGCGAGCCAATCTTAAAAAATATTAACCTTACCATCCTGCCTGGAGAGACAGTAGGAATCATCGGCTCAACAGGATCAGGGAAAAGCACGCTTGTCGGACTCATCCCTCGTTTCTACGATACGGTGGGCGGTACGATTAAAGTAGACGGTATTGATAGTAAACAGGTCAGTCCGAAGAAATTACGTGAGAAAATTGCGATCGTGCCGCAGAAGAATATTTTGTTTACGGGGAGTGTCGCGGAAAATATCCGCTGGGGTAATGAAGAAGCAACGGATGCAGAAGTGGTTACGGCCGCGACAATGGCCGGGGCACATGATTTTATTGAGAGGTCACCGGAAGGCTACCAAACAAGGATTGGCCAAGGGGGCGTCAATTTTTCGGGCGGACAAAAGCAACGGATTTCCATTGCTAGAGCCTTAGTAAAGAAACCAGAAATTTTGATATTAGATGATAGTACAAGTGCCGTTGACGTCGCAACCGAGGCGAAAATCAAGGAGGCCCTGAAGAAATATGCCAAAGGGCTTACCTGCTTATTAATTGCCCAGCGAATCACCTCGATTATCGATGCCGATAAAATTGTCGTCCTCGACCGCGGCGAAGTTGTTGGGGTTGGTACACATCAGGAACTATTGAAGGATTGCCGTGTTTATCAGGAAATCTACCAATCTCAAGTCGGCAAGGAGGTGCATCCGTAGTGTCAAAGGGAAACGTACAGACTGGGAATACTCCCCCTGCCCCGCCGCCGATGAGACCAGCGGGCTTTGGCGGAGCCCAACGCCGTGGGCCTGTTGTCAAGCCAAAGAACTTTAAAGGGACATTGCAAAGACTTTGGCAATACTTCGGCAAAGAACGAAAAATGCTCACGGTTATTTTTATTTTTATTGTAATGGATGCAGCCCTGATGCTGCTTGCCCCCTTCCTGATTGGAAAAGCGATTGATGCGATGCGAATGAATGGTGGAAAAGTAGATTTTGGATTTCTTGAGGTGATGATCTGGATCTTGGTTGCAGCGTATCTGACTGACAGCCTGTTAACCTTTTTACAAGGATGGCTGATGGCCGGCGTCTCCCAGCGAATTGTCAAAAGCTTAAGGGATGCCCTCTTTAAAAAATTACAAAAGCTGCCGGTATCCTTTTTTGATTCTCGTTCACACGGTGAGTTAATGAGCAGGCTATCGAACGATGTCGATAATATTAGTAATACAATCTCGCAATCAACGACGCAATTAATGTCCGGGGTGGTCATCATTACCGGGTCATTAATGATGATGTTACTATTGAGCCCTATCTTGACGCTCGCCAGCTTAATAACCGTACCGCTTGTCTTTTTACTCACAAAAACGATCGCCAAACGGACGAGTGTCCTGTTTAAAAACCAGCAAGTGGAGCTGGGAAAATTAAATGGTCATATTGAGGAAACAATCTCTGGAATTGAAATTGTCAAAGCCTTTAATCACGAGGAAAAGGTCATCGAAGAATTTGAAGTGGTCAATACTAGGCTGCGTGAGGTCGGCCTCAAGGCGCAAATTTGGTCCGGATTTTTGATGCCGATCATGAACGTCATTAATAACCTTGGCTTTGCAGTGGTCGCGGTGGTTGGAGGAATCCTTGCGGTCAAAAGCATCATCACGATTGGGGCAATTGCCAGCTTCATCACCTATTCCAGGCAATTTGTCAGGCCGCTTAATGACCTGGCGAATATTTTCAATATTCTTCAGTCTGGCGTTGCTGGGGCCGAACGTGTCTTTGAAATCATCGATGAACAAGAGGAGCCAGAAGATCTGCCAGAGGCAATCGCCTTAGAAAACCCAAAAGGACATGTAATATTTGAGAATGTAAGTTTTGGTTACCGTCCGGATGTGCCGATTCTAAAAAATGTCAGCTTTGAAGCGAATATCGGCAGCAGTACGGCCTTCGTCGGACCAACCGGTGCTGGAAAAACGACGATCGTAAATCTCCTGACGAGATTTTATGACGTGACAGACGGAAGAATTCTCCTCGATGGCCATGATATTCGGGAATACACAAGGGACAGCTTAAGAAGATGCTTTGGATTTGTCCTCCAGGATACCTATTTATTCTCAGGGACAATCAAGGAAAATATTAAGTATGGAAATACGAAGGCAACGGACGATGAGGTGGAACGCGCGGCGAAGATGGCCAATGCCGATACTTTTATCAAACGGCTGCCAAACCAATATGAAACGGTCTTGTCTGAAAATGGCGGCAATCTAAGCCAAGGACAGCGGCAGCTTCTGGCGATTGCGCGAGTCATTTTAGCTAAGCCCGCCCTGCTGATCCTAGATGAAGCGACGAGCAGCATTGACACCAGGACAGAGCTCCATATTCAAGAAGCCCTGCTCACATTGATGGAGAACCGGACCAGCTTTATCATAGCCCACCGCCTCAATACAATTCGCGATGCCGACACCATCATGGTCATTGACCATGGAGAAATTATCGAGAGTGGAAACCACGATACATTAATGAGGCAGCAAGGCAAATATTACAATATGTTTTTTAACCAGTTCAAAAATGTGGAAACGGGTTTGGGTGAATAGGTATTGAAGGAGAGACTGGGGTTCCAGTCTCTTCTTTTTAAATTATTAATGACAACTGTAAAGACACCTGCTAGAATACTTGTGGTTAATCGATTATTTTCGTACCTAAAGTAAAGAAAATTAGGGAATAATGTAAAAAAATAGCTACAACTGAGGGGGATCCACATGAAAAATAAAAAGGAAATTTCAGGCCGAAGATTGCTTGGCATTGCCGGGATGGGCTGGATGTTTGATGCCATGGATGTCGGCATGCTCTCTTTTATCATTGCAGCCTTAAAGGTAGAATGGGAGCTGACTCCTGGGCAGATGGGTTGGATTGGAAGTGTCAATTCGATTGGGATGGCCGTTGGTGCACTTATTTTTGGCTTAATGGCAGATAAAGTTGGCCGCAAAAATGTATTTATCATCACGTTATTATTATTTTCCGTTGGGAGCGGGCTTTCCGCAATGGCCACCACATTAACCGCCTTTTTAGTGTTAAGATTCTTCATCGGAGCAGGTCTAGGAGGAGAGCTTCCTGTTGCCTCCACACTCGTATCAGAAAGTGTCCCCGCCGAAAAACGCGGCAGGATTGTGGTTCTGCTTGAGAGCTTTTGGGCAGGAGGCTGGCTAGTTGCTGCAGTTATCTCGTATTTCATTATTCCGAAGTTTGGCTGGCAATTAGCTTTACTTATTAGTGCCATTCCTGCTTTATATGCATTATACCTGCGCATGGGGCTGCCGGATTCACCCCGATTTACGGCAGTAAAGGACAAGGAAGAAATTTCAGTCTTCCAAAGCATGAGGAATTTATTTTCAAAGGATTACAGGCGCCAAACAACGATGCTTTGGATCTTATGGTTTTGTGTGGTTTTCTCCTATTATGGAATGTTTTTATGGCTTCCAAGTGTAATGATTATGAAAGGATTCAGCTTAATTAAAAGCTTTGAATATGTGCTAATTATGACGTTAGCGCAGCTCCCCGGTTATTTTACAGCTGCCTGGTTTATTGAAAAATTCGGCCGTAAGTTCGTTTTAGTTGTCTACTTAATTGGTACAGCAGTGAGTGCCTATTTCTTTGGTGCAGCAGAATCGACTGCCCTGTTGATGACTTCAGGAATTCTATTATCATTTTTTAACCTAGGTGCTTGGGGAGGTCTTTACGCTTATACCCCTGAACAATATCCAACCATCATGCGTGGTACAGGCTCTGGTATGGCAGCAGCGATTGGAAGAGTTGGCGGCGTGTTAGGACCCTTATTAGTCGGTAATCTTGTCGCACAGCAAGTATCGATTTCAACCATCTTTATGATCTTCTGTATTTCTGTCTTAATTGGAGCAATGTCCGTTTTCGTGTTGGGAAAAGAAACGAAAAATACGGAACTAGTATAATAAATAGTCCAAAGAGATTCCTTATAGAGGAGTCTCCTTTTATTTATATAGAACGTTGAATCATATATAACCAAAATATTTAAAAAAGAGAATTTATTTTACTGTTTCACATAAATCCTTTTCAACTTTAGTGGAATAAAGTCTTTTGAGTAAGTAAAATTCGTATATTTGATATATTGCAAATTATCTTAAAATAATGTATAATACCACTAGACGAACCCCCGAATATTTTGTACAATGTTTTCAGAATATTATCTTTTTTTAAAACAGTTAGACAAAGGTGTTTGGGAAAATTTTTTTCAAAAAACAGGGGGTAAATCATGAGGAAAAAGAAATTAGCTGGTATCTTTATGTCGTTTATGGTTGCAGCAGGTGTGTTGGCAGGATGTAATTCAAGTGCTAGTAGCGATGCGGAAAAAGGAGGCACAATTAAGATTGGTGCAAACCTTGAACTATCGGGTGGAGTAGCTTCTTATGGTCAATCTGCCAAAGAAGGTATTGAGCTAGCAATCGAAGAAATCAACAAAAAAGGTATTAATGGCAAAAAACTAGAATTGGTGACAGTTGACAATAAGTCAGATGCAGCAGAGGCTACAAATGGTGCTCTAAAACTTGCCACTCAGGATAAAGTTGTTGCGATGATCGGTGCGGCAACAAGTACAAACACATTAGCACAAGTGCAGATTGCTCAAGATAACAAAATTCCATTAATTACACCAACGGCAACAAACGCAACGATCACAAATAAAGATGGAAAGGTAAATGACTTTGTATTTCGTACATGCTTCATTGACCCATTCCAAGGTACAGTTGCAGCAAATTTCGCTTCCAATGATTTAAAGGTTAAGAGTGCGGCTGTTCTAATTGATAGTTCAAGTGATTACTCTAAAGGTCTTGCTGCTTCTTTTAAAAAGAGTTTTGTGGCAAATGGCGGAAAAATTGTTAAAGAAGAAGCCTATGTGGCGAAGGATACAGACTTCCGTGCAACCTTAACAAATATAAAATCAGCAAAACCAGAATATATATTCGTTCCTGGCTTTTATGAAGAAGTAGGTTTAATTATCAAACAAGCTCGTGAGCTTGGCTTAAATGTGCCAATCATGGGTGGTGACGGTTGGGACTCTCCTAAACTAGTAGAAATCGCTGGAGCAAATACACTGAATAACACATTTATTACAAACCATTATTCATCAGGTGATAGTGATAAGAAGGTTCAAGACTTTGTTGCAGCGTTCAAAGCAAAATACGACGGTAAATCTCCGGATGCCTTTACAGCTCTAGGTTATGACACAGTATACTTCCTTGCGGATGCGATTAAACGTGCTGGAAGCAGTGATTCTAACAAAATTCAGAAGGCACTCGCTGAAACAGATGGATTAGAACTTGTTTCTGGAAAAGTGAAGCTTGATAAAAACCATGATCCTATCAAAGCCGCTGTTATCCTTGAGTACAAAAACGGTGAACAACAATTTAAGACAAAGATCAATCCTTAAGAGAAAAGCGAAAGCGCCTGTCCAGGGGCGACAGGCATAAGACGAGCCGGCGAGAAGGCTGTTTTTTAGCCTTCTTGACGGATTGGCATATGACCCCGAGCCCCTAGGCGCTGCAGCTAGCCCAAGAGAAAAGCGAAAGCGCCTTAGTGTGAGACAAATTTTATAGTTTGTTAAAGGGATAGGGAGCGTGATGTCTCCCTATTCCGCTGTATAAAAAGAATACAAGTTTCCCAACATGCAAACTTTGTTTAATTGTATTTAAAAAAAGATACGTGAAGTCGGTCCAAAGGAGTGTAAGACATATGGAAATAATACAGCAGCTTGTAAATGGAATATCCTTGGGCAGTATTTATGCATTAATCGCTCTAGGGTATACAATGGTTTATGGTATTGTAAAACTGATTAACTTCGCCCATGGAGATGTATTCATGGTTGGTGCATTCATAGGTTTTTATTCCATTACTATTTTTGATTTAGGATTTTTCCCAGCATTACTTATTTCAATGGTGGCTTGTGCCATCTTTGGTGTTTTAATCGAGAGGATTGCTTATAAGCCTCTTAGAAATGCAACTAGAATTGCGGCCCTTATTACTGCAATTGGGGTTTCGTTGTTTATTGAGTATGGAACCATTTATATTCGTGGTGCCCAGCCGGAAGCCTATCCAGATGGAATCGTTACAATCAAGAGCTTAGAGCTTTTTGGGGTAAAAATTAGCGGTCAGTCCTTACTTATCTTAGGAACATCGTTATTTTTAATGATTTTACTACAATTTATCGTTCATAAAACAAAAATTGGTAAAGCCATGCGAGCCGTATCACACGATATGGATGCCGCAAGATTAATGGGAATCAATGTGAATAACACGATTTCAGCAACTTTTGCGATTGGTTCTGCCCTTGCTGGTGCAGCCGGAGTTATTTTTGGTGTCTACTATACAAAAATTGAGCCATTGATGGGAATTATCCCAGGACTTAAAGCGTTTGTTGCCGCAGTTTTAGGCGGAATTGGGAGTATTCCTGGGGCGATGACTGGCGGTTTAGTTTTGGGTGTAATCGAGTCACTTGTTAGTGCAGCAGGCTACTCCCTATGGCGTGACGCCGTAGCATTTGTGGTCCTTATCTTAATCTTAATCTTCCGTCCAGCAGGTTTATTTGGTAAAAATATCAGGGAAAAGGTTTAAGGGGGTCTTTTAGCGATGGGAATTTTAAAACAAGCGAAGTTTTTCTGGACCTCAATCGTTCTAGCCGTTATATTTTCAGTCGTCATGCAATTTTTAATAACTGGCGGGTCATTGAACCAGTTTTATGTAAACACACTATTTTTTATCGGAATTAATATTATCCTTGCCGCAAGTCTCCATTTAATTATTGGGATTACAGGGCAATTTTCAATTGGACATGCTGGTTTCCTAGCCGTTGGAGCCTACGCTTCAGCGATTATGACCATGAAATTGGGCCTGCCCTTTCCAGTGGCCATCCTTGTTGGCGGATTGGCAGCCGCAGTGGCGGGGCTCATTATAGGGATTCCGACACTAAGATTAAAAGGAGATTATCTTGCCATTGCCACGCTTGGCTTTGGAGAGATTGTAAGAATTGTCTTTTTAAATATTGAATATGTCGGTGGGGCAAGCGGGATGACAGTCTCCCACTTAACAACGTGGCCATGGCTGGTCGCTTGTGTATTGCTAACCATCATTGTGATTGTGAACTTTACCAACTCGACACATGGACGTGCTTGTGTTTCAATTAGAGAAAATGAAATTGCTGCCGATGCAATGGGGATCAATACAACTTTTTATAAGGTTACAGCTTTTGCCATCGGTGCCTTTTTTGCCGGAATTGCCGGTGCCTTATATGCGCATAACTTTTATATCATTCAGCCGACTAACTTTGGCTTTTTGAAATCATTTGATATTTTAATTTTTGTTGTATTAGGCGGGCTTGGAAGTATGTCTGGAGCGGTCATTGCAGCGGTCCTATTAACAATTATTTCGACCTACCTTTCCAGTTATCCAGAGGTTCGGATGGTTGTTTACAGTCTTGTTTTAATTGCAATGATGCTTTTCCGACCACAAGGATTGCTAGGAACGAGAGAGATTACCTCATTCTTTAAAGCTGGTAAAACCGCTAAAGGAGGAGTGCAAAAATGAATGAAAAAACAAAGTTGCTTAAAGTAGAAAATGCCGGGATCCGTTTTGGCGGCTTAAAGGCTGTTTCGGATGTAAACCTGGAATTAAATCAGGGTGAACTTGTCGGTTTAATTGGCCCAAATGGTGCCGG
The DNA here is from genome assembly GCF_018613065.1 of Bacillus sp. ISL-7. The sequence continues at coordinate 9,720 of NZ_JAGGQW010000039.1, forward strand.
GAAAACGACGTTTTTTAACTTGCTAACAGGTGTTTATGTTCCAACCGAGGGAAGCATTTCGCTAGATGGCGAAAAACTAAATGGCTTAGCGCCTTATAAAATTACCAAAAAAGGAATCAGCCGGACCTTTCAAAACATTCGTTTGTTTAGTGAACTGTCGGTTCTCAATAATGTAAAGGTAGCCTATCATTCGCTGGCCAAGCATTCGATGCTGAGCTCTATTTTACGCCTCCCTTCCCACTTTTCCGGTGAAAAGGAAATGGAAGAAAAGGCGATTGAATTCTTAAAAATCTTTAAGCTCGAAAATGTGATGCATGAAAAGGCGAAAAACTTACCATATGGTCAGCAGCGCCGCCTTGAAATTGCCCGGGCATTAGCTGCTAATCCTAAATTATTGCTTCTGGATGAACCGGCTGCCGGCATGAATCCACAGGAAACAGAAGAACTGATGAATTTGATCGCGTTAATTCGTGAGAGATTTTCGTTAACGATCCTATTAATTGAACACGACATGCCTCTCGTTATGGGTGTATGTGAGCGGATTTATGTGCTTGACCATGGTCAATTAATTGCCAACGGTACACCTGAACAAATTAGAAATAATCCAAAAGTCATCGAAGCTTATCTTGGAGAGGAGGTCTCCTAATGCTAAAAGTAAATGATATTAATGTTTATTATGGAAATATCCATGCATTGAAGGGAGTTTCTCTCGAAATCAATCAAGGAGAAATTGTCACACTGATTGGTGCCAATGGTGCTGGGAAAAGTACGCTTTTACAAACCATATCAGGGTTACTAAAGCCGAAAAATGGTGAAGTAATGTTTGAAGGTGAACATGTGGAGGGCAAGGTTCCTCAATTAATTGTTAAACGAGGGATTTCACAAGTACCAGAAGGCCGCCGTGTTTTCTCAAACATGTCAGTTGAGGAAAATCTAGAATTAGGTGCGTATTTAAGGAAAGATAAAAAAGGCATTCAAGAAGATTTTGAAAAGATCTATCAGCTATTCCCTCGTTTGCTCGAGCGTCGTAAACAGCTATCTGGTACCCTTTCAGGGGGAGAGCAGCAAATGGTCGCCATGGGCCGCGCATTAATGGCTCGACCGCGACTATTACTATTAGATGAGCCTTCCATGGGTCTTGCGCCGATTTTAGTAAAAACCATTTTCAAGATTATTGAGGAAATCAATAAAACCGGGACAACCATTTTATTGGTAGAGCAAAATGCTAATATGGCGTTATCGATTGCCGATCGTGCCTATGTCATTGAGACCGGAAAAATTGTTGCTTCAGGTACAGCTGAAGAGCTAAATCAAAGCGATCAAATAAGAAATGCTTATTTAGGCGGTCATTAAGCCTAGACTATAAAAGAGGAGTTGGGAATCCCCCAACTCCTTTTAATATTTCATTCTGTTCGGTATCAAGCTGGAAATTGGGTGATTTTGTGTAATTTTTGCTGATCCAGTATGCTGATACTGGATAGTAGTCTTTAAAGTCAGGGAGGAATTTGTAAAGTGGCACAGGGTAAGACCAATGCAATGCGTATTCTTGACGCAAAAAATATTAGCTATGAGATGCTGACCTACGATAATAAAGATGGGAAAGTCGACGGTGTTTCTGTTGCGGAGAAAATTGGCCGGGAGCCAAAGGAAGTGTATAAAACGCTTGTTGCGATGGGCGCAAGCAGAAATATATTTGTTTTTGTCATTCCCGTGGCAGAGGAATTGGATTTGAAGAAGGCAGCCAAAGCAGCCGCTGAAAAGAATATTGAAATGCTTCCGGTGAAGGATATTCAGAAATGGACTGGATATATCCGCGGCGGCTGCTCGCCGATTGGCATGAAAAAAGAATATAAGACGTTTATTGATGTAAACTGTAGGTCGATCGATTCAATCATTGTTAGTGGCGGGAAAATTGGGGTTCAAATCGTATTAGAACCTGTTCTATTGCAAGAGGTCACAAAAGCTGACATTGTCCCCATCATTAAGTAAGATTTTTTCCCTAGGCACTCACCTATAAATGACAATCGCATAAGATAGGATGAAATTGAATTTATCTTACGATTGTCACTATAAAAGGGAGTGTTGATGAGTGGCAGGGAAAATCAAAAATTACTTTGCAGGCGGGAATACAGCGAGAGGCTTTCATAATTTATATGACTCCAATCTTCAAGGTCTCAACCGATTATTTATTTTAAAAGGCGGTCCAGGAACAGGTAAATCCTCATTAATGAAAAAAATCGGTAATGAGTGGCTTGAAAAGGGCTATGATATTGAATTTTTACATTGTTCTTCTGATAACAATTCCATTGATGGAGTGCTGATCCCAGCGTTAAAAGTGGGAATTGTCGATGGTACCGCTCCGCATGTGATTGAACCGAAGGCACCAGGAGCGGTCGACGAATACATTAACCTTGGTGAAGCTTGGGATGCCCGTGCGCTGGCCATCCATAAAAATACGATCCTGAAGTTAACCAATCAGATTAGTCAATCCTTTCATAAGGCGTACGATACCTATAAAGAAGCCCTGGATATCCACGATGATTGGGAAAAGATTTATATCAACAGTATGGACTTTAAGAAAGCCGATCAATTAACTAACAAATTAATTGATACCTTCTTTGGAAAAATGAAGCTCAGTAAAAAATCTGATATCCGCCATCGCTTTTTAGGTGCTGCTACGCCAAAAGGGCCGGTAGATTATGTCCCGAATCTAACCGAAGAAATTCCAAAACGTTATTTCATTAAAGGGCGCCCGGGTTCTGGGAAATCAACGATGCTGAAGAAGCTTGCCGCAGCGGCCGAAGTAAGAGGGGTCGATGTAGAAGTATATCATTGCGGATTTGACCCGCACAGCCTTGATATGGTCATCTTTAGGGAATTAGGAATTGCTATCTTTGATAGTACCGCACCACATGAATATTTCCCAAGCAGAGATGGGGATGAAATCATTGATATGTATGAATTACTGATTGCGTCCGGGACAGATGAAATTTTTGCCGATATCATCACTAAAATCTCGACGAATTACAAAAATAAAATGCTTGAGGCTACTTCTTATTTGGCTAAGGCAAAGGAACTTCATGATGAGTTAGAGGAAATTTATATTGCCGCCATGGATTTTTCAGTCGTCGAACGGATCCAGGGTAAAATTGCGGAGGAAATCAGGGAGTTAGCAGCGAGCAAGGTAGAATAACCAAACGTTCGAATATCACTAATATATATTAATAGCTTTTCACCAAATTAGGCGGGGTGCATACATTAGAGGGAATATAAATAGAAGGGGACTAAAGCCTTGGATCATTTCAATTACCCTCAGGGGCATGGTAGTATGCCTAATTTTTCTTATGAAAACAACCTGCGGCAATCACCGCCGCATGGTGGAGGACAGCAGCTGCCGTCGCATGGTGGAGGACAGCAGCTGCCGTCGCATGGTGGAGGACAGCAGCTGCCGTCGCATGGTGGAGGACAGCAGCTGCCGTCGCACGGTGGAGGGCATCAACCACCGCCGCACGGTGGAGGACATCAACCGCCACCGCACGGTGGAGGGCATCAACCACCGCCGCACGGTGGAGGACATCAACCACCGCTGCACGGAGGAGGACCGCCGCCGTACGGAGGGGGATATCATCCACCATTTGGAGGTGGCCCACATTATGGAGGTGCCCCGACTGCACCGCCGCCAACCTACATCCCTCAGGAAACAGCTGGATTATATGCGGTTGACCCAGGTGGAATTAGGCACTGTCTGTACCGTTATACCTATGTTTGGTTGAATAATGGTAGAAGCTTCTGGTATTATCCAACCTATGTAGGCAGAACCTCGATCGCCGGGTATCGCTGGCGAGGATACCACTGGGAATATTACGGAATGGATTTAAACAGAATCCGTTCATTTAGTTGTCACTAAGGAGTCAGAACTGTCCCTAAACTGGGCAGTTCTTTCTTTTGGTGGCACTCATCTTAATAATCAATGGTTGAGTGTATCCATACACATTCCAACTTATATGAAAAATTTAGATAACAAAGGAGTGAATTGGGTAACATACTAAAATACTTGAAATCAAAGGGGCTTACATAATGGCAAAAGACGAGAATGCAGCAAATGAAACGGTTGAAGCAAACATTAAGATTAACGAACAACTTGAAGATGGGAAGGTACACGCGTCTACAGAAAGACGTTCTGCAGCAGAAAGTGCAAACCTCGAAATGCAGGATCAATTCAGAGGTGAGCAAAAACAGTCCTCTGAAGGTGTTTCGGGTGCATTTATTTTTAACCCATCAATAAAATTAAATGAGGATAATGAAGACTAAAAAATCGACTTTCAAATGTGAAAGTCGATTTTTACCTTTTAAGGATTTGGATTCGTCTTGCTTTTCTGTCCTTTATTGCGCTTATTACCTTTGCTGTTGTCACCGCTCACAAACTCGCTGGCAAATTCAGCCTCTGCATGCCCTGCTTGCGGGGAGTTTTGATTGTTGCTGCCCTTGTTGTATTTCTTGGTCATGGTAATATCCCTCCTTTTCTACTATGGTTTAGTTTGGTTTCAGGAAAGTGGTTTATTCGAAAAAAATAAAGGAAATATTGGAAGGTAAGAGAATTACTATTGATTTAATGGGTATTTTTTTGAAAGGGTGGAATTGGATGTCGCCAAATATTGCACAGTTAACACAACTATTTGAAGAAAATCGCAATGAAGAAAATTCCGAACCGATGAAGAAATATATGAAAGATCATTTCCCCTTCCTGGGAATCAAGAAACCACAGCGCAGTGTGCTGGAAAAGCAATTTTTTCAAGAGACAGGGATCTTAAAAGAGCCGTTTAACCAAGATTTGATTCGAGAGCTTTGGGCGAAGGAAGAACGAGAATACCAATATACAGCATTGGTTTATATGGAAAAGTCGTTGAATAAGCTCGAGAAAACGGATTTGCCATTTATGGAGGAACTGATTACAACCAAGTCTTGGTGGGATACGGTTGATGCGATTGCTCCCAAGCCGGTTGGAAAAATTGCCGAGAAATTCCCCGAAGTGGCGGCCGAAACAATTAATGGCTGGGCCATTGATGATAATCTCTGGCTGCGAAGAGCGGCACTGCTTTTTCAATTAAAATATAAGGGAAAAACGAATGAGGAATTGCTCTATCAGTACATACGGCAAAATGCGGACAGTAAGGAATTTTTTATCCAAAAGGCAATTGGCTGGGTGTTACGTGAATATTCGAAGACAAATCCCGCCTCTGCAAAGGGATTTATTGAAGGAACAAAGTTAGCGCCGTTAAGTGTTCGCGAAGGTAGTAAGTATTTAGCATGAGCATATGGGAGAAAATGTTTTGGTAATCATGTTAAAATGGCAATAATGAAAATGGATAGAGGGTGGACAACATGATTAAATGTATTGCATCAGACATGGATGGAACATTATTGAATTCGAATCAATTAATCAGCGAGGAAAATAAGGAAGCGATCGTAAAAGCACAAGCGCATGGAATTGAATTTGTGGTCGCAACTGGAAGATCGTATCAAGAAGCAACCTACGTCTTAGCTCAAGCTGGCATAACTTGCCCGGTTATCTGTGCGAATGGCGCAGAGGTACGCTCCAAGGAAGGAGTCGTTCTTTCGGCTACGCCAATCAGCAAACAAATGGCAAGAGAGGTAGCGGCAAGGCTAAGGGAAAAGGATGTTTATTTCGAAGTATACACAAACAAAGGTGCCTTCACGATGGATGCCGACAAGGCGGTATCCATTCTCGTTGACATCATTATGAGTGCCAATCCCGAAGTAAATCGAGAAGAAATTAAAGAGGCTGCTGGGGCAAGACTGCGTGATGGCCTAATACATACGGTCGAAGATTATGAACTTTTATTTGCCGATGAAAACTACCAAATCTATAAATTACTTGCCTTCTCCTTTGATGCAGACCGACTGGAGTCAGCAAACGAGTCCATTTCAGAGCTAGAAGGAATCGTCGTTTCAACGTCTGGCCATGATAATTTGGAAATTACCAATGAACAGGCTCAAAAGGGGATTGCATTGGAGTCGTTTGTAAAGGTAAAAGGGATTGATTTAGCGGAAACCATGGCGATTGGCGATAATTATAATGATGTTTCCATGCTCGAAAAAGCAGGAAGATCGGTTGCGATGGGGAATGCCGATTATTACATAAAGTCTCTTTGTGATGTGATTACGGATACGAATGAAGAAAGTGGCGTAGCGAAGGCAATTCTTGAGGTAATTTAAGAAAGGTAGGAGTCAATGAATAAAGCGTGTTCTATTTTACTGATGATGGTTGTCATGTTGTCGGGCTGTTCTCTTTTTGAAATAAATGACGACAGGATCCAAGAGGAAGAGGTCGTTGTGAATCAGCCAAATATAGAAGTTTTGGCTGAAAAATTGCAAGTGCCATGGTCAATTGATCGGGTGAATCAAGCTTTCTACATCAGTGAACGAACCGGAAATATCGTTAAGATTGAAAATGGTAAAATAGAACGCCAGCCAGTTCGTTTAGAAAAGCCGCTTGCCAAGGCGGCTGAAGCGGGACTGCTAGGCTTTGTTCTTGACCCTCAGTTTCTTGATAATCATAAGGCCTACGCCTATTATACCTATAGTGATGATGGCAAGGGGCAATTTAATCGGGTGATTGTCCTAAGGACGAACGGTTCTGTGTGGTCCGAGGAGAAAATCCTGCTTGACCGGATTCCGAGTGCTGCCTATCATCACGGCGGCAGGCTGAAAATCGGTCCGGATGGGATGCTGTACATCACCACAGGTGATGCGACCACTCCGGAAACGGCTCAGAACCTGAATGCATTAAATGGAAAAATTTTACGAATGAAGTTAGATGGGACGATTCCTGCAGACAACCCTTTTCCAAACTCATATGTCTACAGTTATGGACATCGCAATCCGCAGGGATTAGTGTGGGTTGGCGGGACTTTATATGCAAGTGAGCACGGTCCATCGGCTCATGATGAAATCAATCGGATTACCCCAGGGGCGAATTATGGCTGGCCGGTAATTCAAGGCGACGAACAGCAAGCGGGGATGGTAACCCCATTGTATCAGTCCGGTGATGATACGTGGGCACCGTCCGGCCTGGCTGTGGCGAATGGGAAGCTTTATGCAGCAACATTAAGAGGCAATGCCGTCCGCGAATTTGGTTTGCGTCAGAAGATTACTAGATCCGTCATTACAAGTCTGGGGCGAATTCGTGACCTGTATGTCGATGGCGACTACCTCTACTTTGTCAGCAACAACACCGACGGCAGAGGAAATCCGGACGAAAAAGACGATAAACTATATCGTGTGCTATTACGAGATTTATAAACCGAAAAGGTAAAGGGTGTCAGGCACCATGTGAAGAATTCACATGGTGCCCGACACCCTTCTTTTTCTAGAGTATCTCAATCTTTAAGGAATTCACCTGAGAGACGAGGAGTTCTTCGTATTCTTTTTGGGCTTGGTAGTAGATTTCTTGTTCGCCTGCTTTTGGGTTTTCTTTTTTGACTTTTTCAATTAAGTCCTTTTGCACCTTCTGGGACATGACAATCATTCGATATTGCTGTTTTTCCGTTGCCCAAAATTTCTCTGCACCGTACTCATTGATTAGCTTTTTAGCGGATTCGAACTGATTATATTGTTCGAGCGCTTTGAGGAGGGCTGTATCCACCTCCGTTTCAGTTGCTTTATGGCCCTTTTCATCCGCCAGTAAGGCCATCGCACGGAGGCGGATAATTTGCGTTAATAATTGATTTTTATCTTCAAGTGTTTTTTCCTGGGAAACTAAATAAGCCAATTCTTCCTCTAACTGTTTACCCGTGTATTTTTTCTGGGCGCTCTCACGGTTGATTTCCAGCTGTAACTGGTTAATAAACTTATAGAAGCTGACATCTTCATTGGTAATCCATTCGCCGTTGATGATGGCGACACCTTTTGGCTTAGTCACATGTAGATCGATGACTTTCTCTGCCTTTTTGCCGTCTTTTTCTAATGTAAACGCGGCCTCATATTTACCGCCCATCGGCAGATTTACTTTGCCGGAGTAGGTCCCATTTTTGCCTTCCACAAGCTTAACATCATAGCTGCCATGGTCCATATTGGTCATCGATAATTGGGCAGCCACATCGAGACCCTTTACGGCCTTGTTGTTTTCGGTTACTTTTATTTCAAATGGCATCGCTGTGTCCTTGACGAAATAAAGGTCCTTCGTCACTGTTACCTTATAGTCAGGGCCTGAACTGCATCCTGTGATTAAGGCAATCAGCAGAAGGAAGCCAAAGATGATCCGTGTCTTCATGAACTGATTCCTCCTAAATTATGAGTTTGTAAGAATTCATCTACTGTAAACTTTTCCATTTTTCCATTGTCTAAATAGGCGACATGGGTGCAAATCTGCTTGATTTCATCAAGATGGTGGGAAGACAGCAGAATCGTTTTATCATGGAGGGAACCAAGGACCTCCAAAATCTCTTTTCTTCCGAGCGGGTCGATGCCGCTCGTCGGTTCATCGAGAATGAGCAGGCTTGAATCCTGATAAAGGGTGATTGCTAAACCAAGGCGCTGCAGCATCCCTTTGGAATATTTCTTCACTTGAACATCACGGTCCTCCCACAAGCTGACCGAGCGAAGCACCTGCTCGATCCGTTCCTGGTTGGCCGTCTTGGTCACAGCTTCTGCAAAGAAGGTGATATTTTCAAGACCGGTCAGCATCGGATATAGCATGAATTTTTCCGGCAAATAAGCAATCGTCTTTTTCCATTCATCATTTTTCTTGTTAACAGCAGTCCCGTTAATCAAAATTTCCCCTTGCTTTACTGGCAGTAACCCTAGCAGACTATTGATGAACGTTGATTTTCCGGCCCCGTTGCGGCCAACAAGGGCACATATTTCGTTCGGGTTAATGTCTAGATTGATGGAATCTAAGACATTTTTTTTTCCAAACGATTGGTTTAAATTCGTTACTTTGATCATTCGTACCCCTCCTTACGGTTGAAAACAATCGCTGTTAAAAACGAAATGATAAGCCAGAACAACAGATTTCCGAGCAGGAAGAATACAGGTTTCGTCCACATAAATGCTTGTAAGAGCCTTGACATATGGCCAAAGGAATACACGCCCGTGCCTGTTTCTAGAAACATTCGAATTGCTTGAAGCGGATTTAAAAAGTAGACGGAAGAAAATAGTTTCACATTTTCATGGGTGACATCAGGTAAGAACGACAGCAAGATAAAATCATGTAAGAAGAAAAAGTAAAACCAGACGAAGATCGTAAACCCTAAAATCTGCATCCGCGAGCGGCTAAAGCTGCCGATGGCCGCACCTATTTGCAGGAAGACGAGACTCATACAAACGATTGCTGCAACAAAGATAAAATAGCCCTTTATATCGAGTTGGAAATTAAATTTTAATAGGAACAAATAGATGAAAAGCCACGTAATCAGCGGGACAAGGACGACTGCATAAAGCCCAAGGCTTTTTTTAATTAGGAAGCTTCCGAAAGAGTCTGTCTTTGTCAGCAGCATGATCAATGTTTTTTGTTCCTTTTCTTGAAAAATCGAGAAGGCCCCGATAAATAGGCATAGAATCGGAATAAAATAGATAATCGTATCAAACAAGTTGATTAAGAGAACATAAAAGCCTTTATCAAATGAAAGGGCTGAGGAACGAAATAAAATCGCGATTGAAATGAGAACAATAATGCTTAGACTTAGCCAAAGCCCTTTTCCTCTTATATTTTCCTTCCATTCCTTCCAAATGTAATGCATAGTAGGTGTCTCCCCTTTATTAAAATCCCCACAATTAGTAAGCTGACAATAAGGAAAATAGCCTTCGTATGTGTTCCATTTGACGCTGTTAATGGGTGTGGGTCATTAAACATAATGGCTTCGTTTGTAAGTGCAGCATTCATCTTTTCATATATCTTCAGGGCCGGACTTTTTAAAAATAAATAGGATAATTCTTGGTCCTCCATTAATTGATATAAAGATGAACGATAGGTTATTGGAAAATCCCCAATGCGGTCTTGGTCTAAATCGGTAATCGGGAACGAGCTGCCCCAGTCGTTCCCTTTGCCATCCTTGCTCCAGGAATTATTCTCACTATTGCCGCCAAGAGTTACCGCAGGAATCGTATTTTCGGAAATTTGGTTTAATGTAAATACTTGATCATTGGAACTCGCCCATAGTTCAATTCCGATTTGGTTTTGAACGATTTTGTTGTGACGAAATTCGTTTCTTGTCGCTTGATCGATATACAAACCACGCTGGTTCATGTAAAAGATATTATTGGCGATAAAATTATCATTGGCTTGAAGGAGTAATAGGCCAAATGATTGGTTGCCGTAGTTAACGATAAATTGATTATCCTCGAGCTTCAAATGATTGGAGTTCATAATGGCTGCGCCGCCGGTATTCATCGTGAAGGTATTTTTCTTAAAAATGTTTTCGTCGGAATACATGTAATGCAGACCATATCTTGTGTGGCTGATATTATTTTCATAGCTGTGATTGTTGTTGGCATACTCAAAGAACATCCCGTCCCGGCTGCCTTCAATGGTATTCTTTTCAAGCAGATTATCATTTGCATAATAAACGTGAATTCCATTTCCCTGCTCGGCGATTTTTCCCTTGCCCATTCCCTTAACATGGTTAGCACGAATTGTATTATCGTGAGCCTGGCTTAAATAAATGCCGTGAAAGGAGTCGCGGATGTTGATATGTTCGACGACGTTGTTGTTTGTATAAATCTTGATGGCCGCGTATTCCTCAGCAGAGTTCCGGTTCATACTTCCGTGCGTTACTGTTAGATGGCTCAGCTTCACATGAGGGGCTTTAATGGAAATGACATTTCCCGTTCCGTCACCCTTAATGACGGTTTTAGTTGAGCCAATAATCGTCATTGCCTTGTTGATGACAATATTGCCCTGATAGGTTTTATTTTCAAGCTGTAATACCGCCCCATCTTTCAGGCTGTCGATGGTTGCTTGTAAATTTTCGGCGGCCAGCTTTTTCTCAGGGCACATCAGTAGAAATAGAGAAAAAATGAAAGATAAGAGCGCAGTTTTTTTCATTTACTTTCGATCCTTCCATAGCGGAATGAGTAATAGGATAAAGGCTGCAATTACCAAATACGTACCTAGGCTAAGCAGGCTGGTGGTTTGAAAGTTCGCAACTGTGTTATGCCCTAAAATAGGCGGTACAAATGGCTCCATTTTTATTGGTGCATCAGGACTTAAATTGGTGCCAAACTTTTTCAGTGCATGTTGGAGGTCGAATACTCCTAGCCCGCCGCCAATTACAAATAGGCCGATTAATCCATATAGAACCGATTTTTTTCGTAGAAGGGCTGTTAATAGAGTTAGAGCTGCTAATCCTCCCACTAAATAGGGTAAATACGATAATTCAGGGAAGTTTTTTTCGCTGAAGTTCGCCATACCGATATAGTGGTTAAGACCATTGACAATATCGATTTCGCCTTCCAGCTTATTTGGGTAAACAATGATATTCAACCCTTCGGGATATTGCGGTGCAACAAAGACCATTTTCCACCATGGGAAAAACAATGAGATGACAATTAAAATAGTTGAAGCAGTTATTAATAATGAAGAAACCACTGATAATTTCTTAGTTTTACCCTTCATGTTAACATCGCCTTTATTATGAAATCTTCGTTAAACAGGGATGGGTATCAATCTCTTTAATTGATACCCATCTCCAACATATTATTTCTTAGGCTTTACAAGGAAGTAACCGTTCATTTCTTGGTGGAGCGCAGAACAGAAGTTTGTACAATAAAGTGGGTAGGTTCCCGCTTTATTCGCGACAAATTCCATTGTGTTGGTTTGTCCAGGCTGAACTTCCATGTTTAAGTTATAGCTGTTGATGGCAAAACCATGTGTAATATCCTCATCGAAATCAATATTCGTCAGATGGATGGTGACGTGATCTCCTTCATTCACTTCAATGACGTCTGGTCGTTTTGCTTTTGCATCAAAGATGAATTTCGAACGCATCGCAATACCGTATACGTCAACTTTGTTGCCATTGCGGACGATTTTCGTATCACTCTGCTTGTAAACGGCTTCCTTATTCTTGACATCCTTAGGATATACATTAATCGTTTTAATCTTATCGGCTTTAATCATTTGTGCATAGTGCGGTTCAGGGTCTACTGGTGAAGATTGGATGACCTTCATCTTCCCGCTGATATCAATCAATTGCATCGATTCAGGATGGGAAGGTCCAACAGACAAGTAACTGTCTTTAGCAATCTTGTTTAATGCAATAATCCATTTTCCATCTGGTGCAACGGTATCACCTTCTGCAGAAACAGAATGTCCTGGGGAATATTGAACAGGCACTCGGTCTAATGTTTCACCTGTATTTGGATCCCATTTCACGATTTCAGAAGAAATGAACATCGTTGTATAGGCCATGCCTTTGTCATCAAATTGGGTGTGAAGAGGTCCTAAAGCATTTTCAGGGTTTACTTCTCTTTCCATTACTGATTTGTAATTAAGTACTGGAATTCCGTTCCGTTCACCAGCGAAGTCTTTGTTTTCGACCGCTTTAAACGCTTTTTCAAACGAGAAGACAGTCATTGTCGGTGCTAATTTTCCTGAAGCGATGAACTGCTTGCCATCTGGTGTAACGTCGACACCATGTGGTGATTTAGCGACAGGAATTAAATAAATTCCGCCTTTTTGTTTTTCAGGGAAAATCATTTTTTGACCGCCAACATTTTCGTACTTGCCTTCCTTGACCATCTTTGCAAGCTCTTTCCAGTTAAAAAGAACAATATAGTCACGGTCAGCTTGTGAAGCGTTGATTTCCATGTTTGTAGTTGCTTCCTCTGTATTGTAGGTCGTCATAACGGCCCAATCCGCGGAGCTCTTTTTACCAGCGTCGGAAAGGTCATAGGACCATGGCGGAAGAGCCACTTGATAAGCAATACCTAGTTTTTGATTCGTTTCATTAAAGGTTACAGCAGACATAACACCGCGGTATTGTGTGCTGAAGTCATCTAGAGATTCATACTTCTGGCCAAGCGGGACGGCGAAACGTGTTGGCAGGAACATGTACTCTGTATTTTCTGTCACGAATGCTGCACAGTGTGGGCCGGCAGTGTTCGGAACTTGAATGATATCTTTCGTCGTAAATGTTTTAAGGTCTACAACAGCGGCACGGCTGTTTCCTACATCAGTAGCAAACATATAATTTCCATCATAGTCGCCCTTAGTTTCTAAAAAGGCTGGATGGTGAAGGTCACCCCATGTATAGTCACCCATCATTTTTTTGGAATGTTCATCGAAACCGTATCCTGTGGCGGAATCTTGGGAGAATACAGGAATCGTTCTAATTTTTCGCATCGACGGAACCCCATAAATAAACATTTGGCCGGAGTGGCCGCCAGAGGCAAATAGGTAATAATCATCCTTTTGACCGAATGGCACATACACCTTTTCTGCATCGCTCTTAGTGCTTGAAGAAGCTTCAGTATTCGTCTTTGCTGAGAAATCGGCAAAAGAAATCGTTGCTGCAACAAACCCGGCTAAGAGACCCGATGCAATCGGAATCCATTTTTTCATCTAATTACACCACCTTTTTATTTTTCAGAAGCTTGTTTAAGTAGTTCTAACACTTGCTTGCGTTCTTCATCTGATAATGGATTTTTGCCAATAACGCCTGACATAACGGCAGAAGTAGGCGCCTTCAGGAATTCTTCAATCGGCTTGCCATGTTTCCCTTCCACGTTAGCAAACGCTTGGGAAAGGTCCGGTCCTACGGCACCGCCCTTAATATTTAATGCTTCAACACTGTGACAGCCAAGACAGCCCTTCTTGTTAAGGATGTTATCCTCATTAGCTGAAACGGTTGTTGCTTCCTTTGCATCCGTACTTTCTTCTTTGGCAGCAGCAGTTTCTGTTGTTTCTGTTTGTGCCACCTGAGGCTGTTTTTCGGAATCCCCCATGATCACGCCAAACACTAAGTAGCCAAGTCCAAAGCCAAGTAATGCACAGACTACAAAACTAATAATGGCTTTATTCACTTTTTTCCCTCCCTTTTTATATAAATGAACACCTTCATCCTAAACGCTCAGGAGGGAGAAAATTGTGACCTACCTCACACTTTTTTGGTAGATTTTGAACGTTATGTGAAACCGATTGTTACAATTGGCTTTATAACAATGAACATTTTGTGAATTTCGTCACTACATCAGCGGATGGAGTTGTTTACAAAAGATGGTAAGTATTTATCAAAAGTAGAGTTCTATAAAGGGGTGGTGAGAAGGATGAATCGAGTCGATTGTTTAAAAGATCCGCATCTAGGAGTCTATCAAGAAGTAATTCAAACGAATTTACTTCGAAAAATTGTTATTTTTAAGGATCTATCACAAAAGTCGCTTTCGATTATTGAAAAGAGGTTGATAATGGTCTAAACAGATGGGATATTGAGATTCCCTTGACGATTCAAGAGTTTGCAACCGTCGTTGGCACGACGAGAGAAAGCGTAAGCCGTGTTTTTTCCAAGCTAAAAAAAGATGGGATTATTGATATGAAGTCTAGGAAGATTATTATCCGGGATTGGTGCACGCTTTGTACACTGCTGCACCGGGAATATTAACATTGAAAAAAGCCCTTCGCTATGAAGGGCTTTTCGTTTGCTAATCAAATTTGTACGTCCAGAATCGTTCGTTATTGATCCACTTCATCATTTGCGGGTCTAGATTTTTCAACTTCTCTTCCATACCAATAAACATCTGCTCGGTTTGCGAGCGGTGAGCTTGGATGGCAGCCAGCTTTGTTTCTACGACGGGGCTAATATCATTGACGATGTTTGGTTCCCCAATTTCGTCTACACAATTATTCGAAAAGGCGACACAGTGTAAGGTTGGCCGCACGGAAGCGGGCATCTTCCCAACTGCCCGAACAACCGCCGCACCGGTGGCATCATGGTCAGGATGAACGGAATAGCCTGGATAAAAGGTAATAATAAGGGAAGGATTGACTTCCTCAATCAAAGCTAACATTTTGTTGGCGAGTTTCTCTTCGTCTTCAAATTCAATCGTTTTATCACGGAATCCAAGCATGCGCAGGTCTTGAATGCCCAACACCCGAGCCGCTTCCTTCAATTCCTCTTTCCTAATTTTCGGCAGGTTTTCGCGATTGGTAAACGGGGGATTCCCCATGTTGCGTCCCATTTCTCCTAAGGTTAAACACGCATAGGTGACAGGAGTGCCGTTCTGTACATGGGTCGCAATCGTCCCAGACACACCAAATGCCTCATCATCAGGGTGCGGAAAAACGACCAAGAGGTGACGTTCTTTTTCCATAAATCATTCTCCTTTCGGGCCTTGCCTATTATTCAAAAGGGGTGCTGGAAATCTCCAAGGCAACCGCTAGTTTTCCGGCATTATCATGACCCGCTAAAAGCAGGTGATTGTCTTCGTCTATTTCGTAATGTGTAATCCCTTCTGCATAAATCCAGCCAAGGTTGATCTTCAGACCAACCCGAAACGGGCCATTCCCTGTTATTTTTCCTAATTCATAACGGACAAGCGCATTGCGGATGAAAGCACCAGCGGAAAAAAATGATTGGTCGTTATGTGATGCATAGGCACCGTTTGTCGTTTCAAGGTGAATGTAGACATCTTTATTGGCAAAGCTCGTAATCGCAGCCTGTGCGCCTTTCATATCAATAGGTTCCAAAGTGCAACCTCCTTTCCCTTTATAAATAGAATGATTATGTCTAATGTCTATTTTAGTTAATAATGTAACTATCATACTAGAATCAGGAAAAAAATGCGAAATGAATGCTCGGTGCCTGACACCAAAAGGTCACGGTGCCTGACACCAAAAGAAAGAGCCGACCAATTGACCGGCTCTTTTCTCTATGGTTATTCAACACAATCTTCACAGTACTCTGTTTTTGAAAATCCACTGCGGTATGCACCATGCCAGGTCGGACCGACATATTGGTTTAGCTTGAAGCCTTGCTGGATGGCGGCTGTAATAAACTCTTTCGCGACATCGACAGCATCATAAACGGATTTCCCTTTGGCTAATTCTGCGGTAATCGCCGATGAGTAGGTACAGCCTGCACCGTGCGTGTAGGTAGTTGCAAACTTTTCGGACTCATACAGCATAAAGTCCTTTCCGTCATAAAGCAGGTCAACTGCTTTTTCTTCGGATTGGAGCTTGCCGCCGCCCTTAATCAACACGAATTTTGCCCCTTGCTCGTGGATTTTTACCGCTGCTTCCTTCATTTCCGCAACAGTACGCGGAGTCTTCATCCCTGCAAGCTGTCCGGCTTCAAACAAATTGGGAGTTACCACTAGCGCGCGTGGTAAGAGAAACTCGCGCATCGCATCGGTCGTTTCTGGATTTAAGACCTCATCTTCCCCTTTGCAAACCATAACCGGATCAATGACGACACGCTCCAGTTTATTTTCATCTATTTTTCGCGCCGCTAATTCGATAATTTCAACCGTACCAAGCATGCCCGTTTTCATTGCATCAATTCCAATAGAAAGAATCGTTTCTAATTGAGTCTCAAGGGTATCAACCGCAATCGGAAACACGTTATGGTGCCAATGGTTTTTCGGATCCATCGTCACAATCGATGTCAGCGCCGTCATTCCATAGACGCCAAGCTCCTGAAATGTTTTTAAGTCTGCTTGAATTCCTGCGCCGCCGCTGGTATCAGAGCCCGCAATCGTCATTACCTTTTTGATCGTCATATGTATCCTCCTTCGTATCTAAAACCTTCTACTTATTATAGAACAATTTTATAAATTTAACAGAATTCATGCGAGGACAAGACTAGGTAAATCGATTTGGAAGAAATAGTATCTCAATGTCATTTTATGAAGTATTTCCTGAAGAGGAGAGAAAACAATGAACCATAAAGGTTGTCCCGATGAATCTCCTATTTCCTTGCTTATTAACGGCTACGAAATGGCCGTTTTTCAACTAACAAAATACAACTTAGACGATTGGACCTATAGATATTTGTTTTCTGAAGGCGATGCGGTATCGCAAATTCAGGTTTGCGAAGAATGTAATGGCTATATTAAAATTATGGATATACGACAATATATTGAAAAACCATCAGCAGCCTTACTAGATTTAAACTCGATCCACTTGGATTATGTTGCACAGGAAAATGGCTATCATGCGGTGGGCGAGAAAAAAGATTTGAATTAAGAGGGTGCTCGAATGATGAAAGCAGCGGCTATTATTTTATCAGGTGGAAAATCAAGCAGGATGGGCACCAATAAAGCGCTTTTAAAAATAAACGAAAAAACCAACATTGAGAGAATTGCCGATACGCTAAAGATGTCCTTTAATGATATAATTCTTGTAACCAATCATCCTGAAGACTATCAATTTTTAGGATTGAAGATGGTCTCGGATTATTATCCAGATAAAGGACCGCTTGCAGGGGTTCATGCCGGCTTGCTGTCTTCCGAATATGATACGAATTTTATTGTAGCTTGTGATATGCCATTTGTTTCAGGAGAACTTGCAGAGGTGCTCGTAAACAAATGCGGCGATTATGATGCGGTCATCCCCGTCATTAATGGAGTCCAGCACCCTTTATTTGCCGTCTTCCAAAAGAGGGTGGCAGATGAGGCTGCACAAAGGATCGAAGCGGACCGTCTCCGGATGAAGCATTTGCTCGATCACTTAAACGTTTTATATGTAACGGAAAAAGACCTTCACTCAAACAGTATTGACATAGAACGAGTCTTTTTTAATATGAATCACCCAAATGAGTATGAAGACGCCAAAAAGTGGGCTGAAGCGGATTTTCCCCGCTTTAACGGGCAGAACAAGGAAGTATAAGGGGGAAAAAGGGAACCATGCAATTTTTCAAAGTAAAAACAGTGGAAGAAACATTTGCCTTAATCGAGGAAAAAATACCGGCAACCAAGCAAACCGAAGTACGGGTGCTCGAAGAGGCGCTTCACTATATCCTCGCTGAACCAGTGATTGCACAGGAAAATGTGCCGAGTTTTGATCGTTCAACGGTGGATGGATATGCTGTTCGTGCCAAGGATACGTATGGTTCTTCCGAATCCATGCCAGGCTTCCTTACGGTTACAGGGGAAGTGAAAATGGGTGAGGTTCCAACTGCACAAGCCGGCTCAGGTAAAGCGGTCTATGTGCCAACGGGCGGGATGCTTCCGATCGGAAGTGACAGCGTTATCATGATTGAGCATTGTGAAGAGGTCGATACGCTATTAAATACGTACAAGCAGATTGCACCCGGAGAAAACGTGATTCGGGCCGGGGAAGATATTAAAGAAGGAGAAACGCTTCTTACGGCAGGAACGAAACTTCGTCCGCAGGAGCTAGGGGCACTCGCTTCTTTAGGGGTTACGACTGTAACGGTCTACCGCAAAGTAAAAGTTGGTTACCTTTCGTCGGGGGATGAAATTGTTCCCTATCAAACAAAAAAACTAGTAGAAGGGCAAATTCGCGACATCAACTATTTGACGATTTCAGGTTCTTCGAGCGAATGGAATGTGGATGTCTTATATGGCGGCATTGTCCGTGATGATTTTGAGGAGTTTAAACAAAAGGCCCGTGAACTCTACCAGCAGGTAGATTGTTTAATCCTTTCCGGCGGAAGCTCGGTCGGCGCAAAGGATTATACCACGGATGTCATCCAGTCTTTAGGTGACCCGGGAGTGTTTGTCCACGGTATTTCGATTAAGCCGGGGAAACCGACGATTCTGGCAATGTCTAATGGGAAACCAGTGATTGGACTGCCAGGTCATCCAGCCTCCGCGATGATTATCTTTAAGCTGTTTGGCGAGCAAATTTTACGAAAATTAAAGGGTGAAGACTCGCGGCGGAAACCGGAGCGTATTTTTGCTAGAATCACAAAAAATATTCCTTCCTCACCAGGACGGTCTGATTATATTCGGGTCCGTTTATTTGAAAAAGAAGGGCAATGGTGGGCTGAGCCGATTATTGGCAAGTCCGGTTTAATTACAACCTTGGTCAAAAGCGATGGACTTGTTGAGATTAGTTCAGAAAAAGAGGGAATTTCACAGGGGGAATACGTACCTGTGATTGTCTCACGATAAGGGGGGCTAAGCAGTGAATTATAAAAACTTTAAACGAAAAATATATTTAGAAGATAAACCCCGAGCACAAGCTAGGGAGGAAATTCTCGCGGCTCAGGTCCTGACCCCTGAAAAGGAAGAAATCGCAACGAGTACATCTTTGGGCCGTGTGACAGCTGAACCCATTTTTGCAAGGGTCTCAATGCCGCATTACCATGCCAGCGCAATGGATGGAATTGCGGTCGTTGCTGAAAATACCTATACAGCCCATGAGCAAAATCCACTTCGTCTCAAACGTGGCGAAGAATTTTGTTATGTTGATACGGGGAACGCAATCCCTTCACCGTTTAACGCCGTCATTATGATTGAGTATGTCGATTGTCTTGATGAGGAAACGATTGAAATTATCGAGCCAGCAACCCCTTGGCAGCATATTCGTCCGATTGGCGAAGACGTGGTTCAAGAGGAAATGCTTTTTCCACAAGGGCATATTATCAGGCCAGCTGATTTAGGTGTCCTATTAGGAGGACAGCAAACGGTCATTCCTGTTGCAAAAAAGCCTGTCGTGACGATTATTCCGACCGGGAATGAACTGGTTGAAGCCAATGCTGAGTTAGCACCTGGAAAGATTATTGAATTTAATGGCTCGGTATTTGCTGGCTTCATTAAGGATTGGGGCGGAGAACCGAACCTCCTTCCGATTGTGAAGGACGAACCAGAAAAAATAAAAGAAGTACTTTTAGAAGCAGCTGAGACCTCTGATATTATTGTTATTAATGCGGGTTCATCAGCAGGCTCGAAGGACTACACGGTCCACATTATTGGCGAAATCGGCGAAGTCTTTACCCATGGGGTCGCCGCACGGCCAGGCAAACCTGTCATTTTAGGGAAAATAAACGGGAAGATCGTTGTCGGAGTTCCGGGCTATCCAGTCTCAGCTTATTTGGCGCTCGAGTGGTTTGTCAGACCGCTTATCTGCAAGTACCTGCAAATCCCTGAACCCAAAAGGCAGACCGTGACCGTTAAGCTAGGGCGCCGCATCGTTTCGTCCATGGGTGCGGAGGACTTCGTACGAATGAATATCGGCTATGTGAATGGACAGTTCGTTGCCAATCCGCTGACAAGAGCAGCAGGAGTAACGATGTCATATGTCAGGGCAGATGGCCTGTTAATCGTCCCAGCTAACATTATTGGCTATGAACAAGGGGATCTAGTCGAAGTAGAACTGATGCGCCCGTTTGAGGAAATCAAGCAGGCAATTGTGTTTTGCGGCAGCCACGATTTGACGATTGACCTGTTGTCGTCACAGTTAAAGCAGGTGCGGACCGACATGAAAGTTGTCTCCTCGCATGTCGGCAGTATGGCAGGCATCATGGCGATTCGAAAAGGAGAGGCCCATGTAGCGGGTATTCATTTGCTTGACCCAAGTACAAAAGAATATAATATCTCCTATGTAAACAAACTATTAGCCGGTCAAGACGTCGTTCTGTATCCATTTTTAAAAAGAAAGCAAGGCTGGATCCTTCCAAAAGGCAATCCGCTTGGCATTGAATCAGCGGCTGACTTAGCCCGTGTGAACGCGAATTACGTCAACCGTCAAAAAGGAGCGGGAACTCGAATCCTCTTTGATCTTTTACTCGAAGAAGGGTGCCTGACACCAGAGGATATTACCGGTTATGACCGAGAAATGTTTTCTCATTTAGCGGTAGCAGCGGAAGTGAACGGTGATGCGCACGGGGCAGGTCTCGGGATTTATCCTGCCGCGAAGGCGATGAACCTAGATTTTGTGCCTGTTGCTGATGAAGAATATGATTTGCTGATGACGAGAGGCTTTTATGAGAGCGAAAGCGGCAAGCTGCTGATGGCAATAATCCAATCGGCTCCGTTTAAAGAACAAGTCGAAAAAATTGGCGGTAACCAAGTGGTCGAAAATGCAGAGCCTAAGTGCTTGGGTGTAGAGGTGTAATCAGGATGATGTATCAAATATCAAAGGAACCAATCGATATTCAAGCAGTAATTGATAAGGTGGTCCAGCGCGAAGCTGGTGCGATTACGACGTTTATCGGTACCGTTCGGGAATTAACGAAGGGTAAAAAAACATTGTTTTTAATCTATGAAGCGTACGAAGCGATGGCTGTGAAGAAGCTCGAGCAGATTGGCCAGGAAATTGAACAGCGCTGGGAAGGTTCGTGCGTTGCAATCACCCACCGGGTCGGTCGTTTAGATATAACGGATGTAGCGGTAGTCATTGCCGTCTCGACGCCACACCGTGCTGATGCCTATGAAGCCAACCGCTATGCAATTGAACGGATCAAGGAAATCGTCCCGATCTGGAAGAAAGAGCATTGGGAAGAAGGCGAAGCGTGGATGGGCAATCAGCTGGAAACCGTCGCCTACCCAAGCGGCAAGCCGGAGGAGAGTGACTTAAATGAATAAGGTACTATTTTTTGCCCATTTACGCGACGCAGTCGGCGAAGAGTTTCTTTCCGTCGATGCCAATGGAAAAACGGTGGCAGAATTAAAAGCGGACTTATCAGCTAAATATAACCTGCCGAAAATGGACACGGTGATGACTGCGGTCAATGAGGAATTTGCTTCGAACGATGAAATCATTCGAGATGGTGATGAAATTGCTTTTATTCCGCCAGTAAGCGGGGGCTGATCATCATGAACGATCGGTATTCACGGCAGTTCCTTTTTCCTGGGATTGGTAAAGAAGGACAAGCTAAGATTAGTCGCAAGCATGTACTGATCATCGGGGCGGGGGCCTTAGGGTCAGGCAGTGCGGAGGTGTTGACCCGGGCCGGCGTTTGCAAGATTACGATAATTGACCGAGACTATGTTGAGGCCAGCAATCTGCAGCGCCAGCAGCTCTATACCGAAGAAGATGTCGCCGAGAAACTTCCGAAGGCTGCGGCGGCAGAAAAACGCCTGCGGGCGATTAACTCCGATGTGGAAGTGGTTTCAATCATCGGTGATGCCACCCCTGAATTGCTGGAGGAACTTATCCTTGGTGTCGATGTGATGATGGATGCGACGGATAATTTTGAAACCCGGATGGCGATGAATGATGTCTCACAAAAATACCAGGTCCCGTGGATCTATGGGGCCTGCGTCGGCAGCTTTGGAATGACGTTTTCAATGATCCCAGGAAAAACTCCCTGTTTAAATTGCCTGTTGCGCCAGGTTCCGCTTCAGGGGATGACCTGCGATACGGGCGGGATTATTTCTCCTGCCGTGCAAATGGTTATCGCCCATCAGACAGCGGAAGCGCTTAAGATGCTAGTCGAGGATTGGGACGCGGTGCGGACTTCGTTTGTCAGCTTTGATTTATGGAGAAATCAATATAGCCTCTTAAAGATGTCGAAGGCAAAGTTTGCCGGATGCTTGTCGTGCGGCGAGGAACGGACGTATCCATATCTTGATCGTGAAAATATGACGAAAACTACGGTACTGTGCGGCCGTGATACGGTCCAAATCCGCCCCTCGTCTACAGGAGAGATATCGTTGGAGCGCCTAGCTGGACAACTTAGTACACTTGGTTATGTGGTGAAGGGAAACCCGTATTTGGTGTCGGTTGAAATGGGTGAAGAACGGATGGTTATTTTTCAAGATGGTCGTGCCCTTATTCACGGGACAAAGGATTTGACCCATGCCAAATCGATTTACCAGCGGATCTTAGGATAAGCTATGACCTGTACCTTTAGTGGTACGGGTTTTTCTTTGTCAACATTCGAGGTGTTTCACGTGAAACAATGGAGATCATGTCGAAGTGTCTGCCAATCTTTCGGGCTAATTTTTCGAAAAAAAGGTCATACTCATGTAGAATAGAAACGAGACTGAAATTTGAGGTGCTTGATAAGTGAATATATCCGTCCAAAAACTATTAACGAAAATAGAAGCAGAATTGAAGCTGGCGAAAACCAGCACGAAGGAAGAAAGCTTGCGGGAAAAAGTTTACTCTATTAAAATATTATGCGAATTGCTGCTAGACGAAAAACCGTCATTGACAAGCGTGGTTCCAGCGGCCCCAATGCCTGCAGTTCAACCTGCCATCTCGTTCCAGGCTTACCAACAGCCTGTAATGAACCAACCAATCGTTCAACAAGCACCAACATTACAGCAGCCGAAGAAACTCGACATGGAAGACGAAGCAAACGGGGATTCGCTATTTGATTTTTAAACGAAAAGCGGAAGCGCCAGTCTTAGCCCCGACTAGCATAAGACAAGCACTTTGGAAGGCGGCTTTTTGCCATCTGAAGTGATTGGCTTATGACCTCGAGGGGGGCTTGGCGCTGTAGCTAGACATAACAGAGGAGGAGATTTTTAGATGAAAGTATTTATTATAGTAGGAGCCATCAACGCCTTTATAGCGGTAGCGCTTGGTGCCTTTGGTGCCCATGGGTTAAAAGACAAACTGGATGCACATTATTTAGAGATTTGGAAAACAGGGGTCACCTATCAAATGTTCCATGCGATAGGTATTTTAATGATCGGGCTGCTGATTGGGAAAGTAGCCGCCGCCAGTCCGCAATTCACCTGGTCAGGATGGTTAATGCTGGCCGGTATTATCTTTTTTAGCGGCAGTTTGTATGTATTGAGCTTGACGAAGATTGGCATCTTAGGGGCAATTACACCAATCGGTGGGGTTTGCTTCTTAGCAGCCTGGATCCTCATGGTGGTAGGGGCAGTTAAACATCTGTAATGGAAAGAAAGTCATTGGGCGACAATCCCGATGACTTTTTTTGTCGAAGTCTCTTTTAAAACATTATTATTGATTTTGGCACTCTGTTGATTGGAGCGGAAGTCGCGAAGACTCCAGCGGGAGGACGGGGCAGGGGAGACCCCGCAGGCGCTTAAGCGAGGGCACTGAAAAAGTCCCTTGTTTTATAGCAGTTGTAGGTTGATTTTAC